>CAJFUH010000174.1 GCA_904420155.1 uncultured Clostridia bacterium | reverse complement strand
ACAGCGGACACGGCCAGCTTTTTGATTTCCGCTTTGGCGGTCCGGCTGTTTTTTCCAGCCAGTTGAACGCTAGGAGGAGTAAGCCTCTTGGAACGTTCATTACTGTCTCGCATTCAAGAGATATACCGGATAGAAAAAAGAAGTTTTTAAAGAAAACAAAATCGCATAACCGACTAGAAAACTAGAAAACGATGATTATTTTTCAAAAAAAGCAAGGAGCGGTGTCATTATGGAAAAACGCCTGATTCGATTGAGCGATTTTACCCCCAAGCAATCCGGCCGGGTCGTCCGGATCGGCTGTACCGGGGCTTTGCGCCGGCGCATTGTGGACATGGGGATCACCCCGGGAACGCTTTTAACGTTACAAAAAATAGCCCCATTGGGGGACCCGTTGGAAATTCGGGTGCGGGGATATGAACTCAGTATCCGGAAATCCGAAGCAAAAGAAATTTTTTTGGAACAGGTGGAAATGGAATCCCAATGAGATGGATGAAAAGGAAATCAGAGGATTTTTCAGGCGTTTTTCCTTCGACACACAGCCGCCGTTCCCTTCGTTTTGCCCTGGTGGGGAATCCCAACTGCGGCAAAACGACGTTATTTAATCAGCTGACGGGCAGCCATCAGTATGTGGGAAATTGGCCGGGGGTAACGGTGGAGAAAAAAGAAGGGATCATTAAACATAGTTCCATCAGGCTATTGGACCTGCCGGGCATTTATTCATTGTCGCCTTATTCCCCGGAAGAAATGATTGCCCGGAACTGCCTTTTGCAAGAACCAATCGACCTGATCCTTGCTATTGCGGACGCCACCCATCTGGAGCGCAATTTGTATTTAACCACCCAGCTTCTGGAATGGGATTATCCTATGGTATTGGCTCTCAATATGGTGGATTTGTTGGAGAAAAAAGGGGAAAGCATCAACATCCCTTATTTGGAAAAATCGCTGGGGATACCAGTGGTTCCTATTTCGGCCAGCCGTGGGATTGGAATGGAACGCCTGCTCACGGCTTGCCTGAGAGAAGCTGAGAAAAAAGGGAGGAAAAAACAGAACCAGTTTTATTCCGCCCCATTAGAAAAAGCGATTCAGGCGATAGAACAGGAAATCCCCCCCCAACAGATCCAAGGGGGAAGCCGTTGGACCGCTGTCAAATACCTGGAGGAAGACCCTATGGTGACCCTCCCTGACGGATGGACGCCTCGGCAGAAAAGCGAAATTTCCCGTATCCGCCGGGGGATTCCCCTTCCCGCGCACATGGATCTCCCTATGTTGATTGCAGATCAAAGATATCAGTGGATTGGAAAAATTTGCAGGCAAGCTGTCCATTCCTCCCCAACGGCTGGAAAACGGGACAAAACAGAACAAATAGACCGGGTGCTGACCCATCGGATATGGGCGATCCCGTTTTTCCTTTTCTTTTTGGGGATGATCTTTTGGATGACATTTGGACCGCCGGGATCTTTTCTCAAGGATAAAATGGAGTGGGCAGTACAACAATTGTCCCACTGGCTTTCCAGGGGACTGACTTTTTTAGGGGTTTCTGATTGGCTACATAGCCTTTTGATAAACGGCGTTTTACAGGGAGTGGGGGCGGTTATCTCTTTCGCTCCGCAAATCCTGCTTTTGTTTTTTCTGCTTTCCTTGCTGGAAGATAGCGGTTATATGGCGCGGGCTGCTTTTGTCATGGACCGGTTTTTACGGCGCATTGGGCTGTCCGGCAAAGCGTTTGTCCCAATGCTCATGGGCTTTGGATGCACGGTGCCTGCTGTTCTGGGGACCCGTACGCTGGAAAGCCAGAAGGACAGGCGGCTCACGATTTTAATCACGCCCTTTTTTTCTTGCAGCGCCAAAATGCCGGTTTACGCTCTGTTTGCCTCCTTATTTTTCCCAAAGGGCCAAGCAATGGTTATCTTTTCCCTCTATCTGCTGGGGGTAGTCATGGCGGTCTGTTCCGCTGTGCTTTTTCAGAAATCCATCCTCAAAGGTTCCCCGGCCCCCTTTGTGATGGAATTGCCTCCTTATAGGCTGCCCACATTACAAAGCGTGTGGCTGCATGTGTGGCAGCGGCTCAAAGATTTTCTTTTGAGGGCGGGAACGCTGATCTTTGCGGCTTCCGTGGCCATATGGTTTTTGCAGTCGTTTAACGGGGGCCTTCGTATGATATCCCAACCGGAAGAAAGTATCCTGGCGACTGTGGGAAATACGTTAGCCCCCTTGTTTACTTGGTGCGGGTTTGCAGATTGGAGGGCGTCGGTATCCTTGCTCAGCGGACTGATAGCCAAAGAATCGGTGGTGAGCAGCTTTTCTGTATTGCTCACTGGGACCGGAGAATCCCTGGCACAGCTCTTCAGCCCATTAAGCGCTTACTGTTTTTTGGTGTTTGTGCTATTGTATCCCCCATGTATCGCCGCCCTTTCGGCCATCCGAAAAGAGATGGGGAGCGCGGTATGGACCCTGGTTACCGTAGGCTATCAATTAGCGGCGGCCTGGTTTATATCCGCCCTGTTTTTCCAGATGGGGACCTTATGGGGACATCTGTTTTGTTGAAGAAAGGGGGGAAGGTTTTTGTTGACAGAAAGATAGCGCCGTGCTATCATAAACATAAATCATATAGCTGTCTTCGGGGCGGGGTGCAATTCCCCACCGGCGGTAAACCGGCGTAAGGCCGGCAAGCCCGCGAGCGCAAGCTGATCTGGTGAGATTCCAGAGCCGACGGTATAGTCCGGATGGAAGAAGAAGCGCGTATCTATTATAGCGCCTTTTTGCCCCACAGGATTTCTGTGGGGCTTTTTTCGTTGACAAGAAGCATTGGAAAGACAGCGGGAAAGGAAGTCTTT
>CAJFUH010000173.1 GCA_904420155.1 uncultured Clostridia bacterium | reverse complement strand
TTTTATTTATAAATGCGCAGCCACTCTGCGCCCGGCCTATTCTGCATTTAAAGCCCAGCAGACAAGGGCAAATTTTGTATGAAAAAAGCCCGCACATTTCTGTACGAGCTTTTAAGCATTAAATGTAATCTTAATTTTGCATATAAATTTCGTCGTATATAGCCTGAAGCTTATGTCCTAATTCTGTCATATTGTCATTTTCATCCAACCCTTGCATAGTAATCACTTCATCAAGAGCCAATAGAAATTGACGGAGATCACTTTTTGACAAAATTTCAGGACATCTTTTTTTTAAAAAATCTCGAGAACTCTCACTCATTTTTATCATATTGCCTCACCTCACAACGGGTTTACTTGAATTAACATGCCAGTATCGGGATTGATAGAAACAGCGCATTTTTGTCCTATAAATCGAATGCTGCGCTGGCCTGATGGGCGTACCAATATTTTTCCGATGGATTCTGGGTAAAACAAAGCACTTTTAATTGCATCAATTTCAACACCTGACCTCCGGATAATTTGTAAATTTTCTTTTTTCTTTTGTGGGTCTACCATCGTGCCGATGACACGCTGCATAAAGTGAGGAACTTGACCTTGTATAACAGTGCCGTTTGCTGCTGCTTTACCAACAATTTCATCCTGGATGCGATTGTATAGTGCTTTGTAATTGTCAAATCCAGCTAAAGGGGAAAGCCATCCTGATTCTACATCTTTCGCATACTGCTTTAACAATAAATAATCAGGGGATTTATTATACTTTTCCTCATAATATTTTGCAAGCGTTTCTGGTGCAGAATTCTCAGCGCCTATGCTTTTAATCCATTGTTGATAATGTTTCTCGGAATCGAATCTTGCTTTTTGTGCTTGGCTTCTACCAAAATTGTTAACCTGGCTACGGAAACCATCCCGATCAATTTCGGTCTGCTTGCAGAAATCCTTTTCTGCCGCCCTCCATTGTGCCAGTTTTACGCTGGCCTGTGTAGTGTCCAGTCCGGCGGCGTCCATCATTAAGTATTCCCGTTTCCACCTCCTGATTTGGCGTTCTATGTACCGTTGCTGTTGGGTGGCGTCATAATAAGATAGTGTTTTCCCGTTGTAAGTGACGGTTTTCTCCTCATATTCCCTCAACTTAGAACGGGGATAAGCCGATTCGGATAAACCTTCAAAAAACGGAAAAAAGCTGTGCCGGCAGTTCCAACCGCATAACCCAGGGCCTGTACCATACCCTGTGGAAGAAACAAAATCCGGATATTTTGGATGCTTCCCGCTCCGACTGAATATTTGTCCCTGCCATAGCGCGTGTGACGGCCTAGCTCCGGGATGTGCGGTGGTTTCCACCAGATCGCAGCCCATTTCTTCCGCCCGTGCCTCTGAAAGTTTTGCCGCTGTTTGGTTAACGCCGGTAAGCACTGCACGCCGAACCGCCACATCTAAAGAATCTGTGTGCCCGGAGGGATATACAATAGACTGGATACCTGACCTTGCTAGGTCTTTGATTGCCCGTTGTATAGCGGTTTTGTAATCGAATCCCCCGGAGGAAATTTGAATCCAGGCACGGTCCAGGGCACGTTCAAATTGCTGGGTCGCTGTATTGGCCGTTGTTGCCGTGAGGTTTTGAAATGTACGGTTGGTCTGCATCGCCCCAGAGTTAAGCAGGTTCAGCAGGGCCGGGGTATCGTTGATTTTTCCCGGTGTGAGGCCAAAAGCTTTGTAAATCAAGTCGTCATAATATAAAGCTTGCGCGCCGGCTTCTTGAAAAAGGGCGTTAATTTCCCCCTGCGTTTTGCCAGTGAGCCTTTGCAAATGATAACGGATAAACTCCTTTTCTTCCCCTAATTGTTCCAGCCTCCACACTTGCCATTGGGCGGAATCTGTTAACTTCCCAGTTTTCAGGATTCTGCGGGCCATATCTTCCAGGATATCTTCTTCGGCCTGCTGGAACAGCGTCACAAGGCTTTCAGGCAGCTTGTCCAAATAATCGGGGAGTAGCATCAGGCGTCATCCTCCTCAAAGGTCAGTGATTTGGCTTTTGCCGATGTTTCTTCCATCGCTTCCTGGACTGCCGCTTGTGCTTCCTGGTCGGTCATAGCCCGCCACTTAGCATTGTATCGCCATTTGGGAATAAAACCGCTAAGAGCGTCTTCCCGATCTAATATGCGTTGCGCCTCTTCATCCTGCAATACGCTGTCGTGCCATTGATAAGAGGTCTTGTAAGTCCCAGCGGGGGCCAAGTGATAGAGAGAGGCCAGTTTATCTACAGAATATATGAGGTCGTCAATTGCATGTTCGAGCGATTTCTGGATATTGGATACTGCAGAAAAGCTTCGTTG
>CAJFUH010000172.1 GCA_904420155.1 uncultured Clostridia bacterium | reverse complement strand
GATAGGGTATGATGAAGATCATTACTATTTTAACGATCCGTATGAAAGTAACGGCTTGGTTTCTTACGACAAAGATCTAGTGGAAGAGAGATTTGAGGAATTGGGCTATCAATCAGTAGTGATTCAATAAAAATACTAGTAGGAGAAATTTTAATAAGAAAATCTATCCTCTTTTTTACAAAAACATAGCGATACCTATTTTTTCTTCCTTGGTTTTGAAAAAGGAAGAGTTTATTTATACAAAATTAAGGGGAAAAAGGACGGAATAATATACTGGATTATTTCTATCAATGTGATATACTATAAGGGGAATACAGAACAGAAAAGCCTGTTTGATAGGAAAGGCAGATGATAGGACGAATGGCATCGGCGGATATTTCAGTCATTATTCCCATGCGAAATTTGGAGCAAGAGATTGCGGGTATTGTACGCAGCGTCGCAGATCAAGTTCCTGATTTACAGGTGGAATATATCATTGTCGACATGGGTTCTTCTGACCGCGGCGTGCTGGAAGCTCTTTCTGTCATCAAAGAATCAAAATTGCGAGGATATGTGGTGCAAAATGGGACCGGTACCATTGGAGCCGCCTTTAATACCGGAATCTATAAAGCGGCGGGGGAATATATCACTTTTTTGTTTCCCAGGCGTTTGTATCGGGACTTTATCGCCGGTTATTACCAGGACGCCCGCCAGACGGATGCGGATATGGTGTTCGGCATTCCTGGAGGAGAACACTTTTTCTGCGGGACAGGGCCGGCAAAAATCTGTGAAGGCAGCGAGGTTGCCTTGAAACTACTACATTCTTCCTATGGGATTGATATGGGAGCCGTTTTGTTGCGGAGAAGTTTTTTATTGGAGAACCGCATTTTATTTGCAGAAGACTGCGCCTATGGATATGCAGAAGAATTCATTTTGCGGGCGCTTCTTTATACCAGCCGTGCGGTAGAATCCCCCACTCCGGTGATGCGGGATAAAATTTATCAGGTAAAAGGATATCATCCGAAAACGGTAGGAGTACAATGTTTTGAGCGGATTGAAGCGCTGAAAAGGGTATACAGTGTGATCCAAGCAAGGCATGGGAAAGATCATAAATTAGTGACCTGTTTTTTACAGGAGAAAATGCCGGATGCAGTTTTGTCCTGTGTAGATAGTTTGCTGAATGAAGGAGTTGGCTATAATGCCATCCGGGGGATGTTGCGGCTAAAGGGATATGAAAAATTCCTGGTGGCGGGAAAGCATTCCGGGCACCGGTTGCGCAAAGCCATTATCACCTGGAAATTAATGCCTTGGATGTATAAAAGCCGGAATAAAGGATGAAAAACGGGCTACGGGCTGTTTAAGAGGTGTGTTAAAACGATACACCTCTTTTTTCTATTGGTTCTTGAACAAAGGGAACTGATATGCTAAAATGATACAATATTAGTCCAAATTTGTGCAAACGGCAAATTTTGTCGGATGCTTTTTTACAGTCAGTGATACAATGGGAGGGAGTATCGGTTTGACCGAATTTCAATTTCTGCAAGATGGGCTGAAGGATCAGCAGCCTTATATGCAGATGGTACAATCCATCATGGAAGTGCGCGCCCGGGGGCCTCAACCCTTGGCTTTTGTTCATACCTATGGATGTCAACAGAATGTTTCCGATGGGGAAAAGATCAAAGGGATGCTTCAACAGATGGGGTATTCTTTTACTGATCGACAGGAAGACGCCGATCTGATCCTATTTAATACCTGCGCCGTTCGGGAGCATGCGGAAGACCGGGTATTCGGCAATGTGGGAGCGCTGAAGAATATCAAACGCAGACATCCTTCCATGCTGATCGCTTTATGCGGCTGTATGATGGAACAGGAGCATGTGGCGGAAAAAATCCGAAAAAGCTTTCCTTTTGTCAACCTGGTGTTTGGGACCCACTCGCTCCACCGGTTTCCACAGTTGCTTTATGAAGCGCTGTTTAGCGGAAAACGTGTGATTGAGCGGGGTGTGGACGACCATACGGTGGTGGAAGGTATTCCGGTGCGCCGGGATGGGGATATCAAGGCGTGGCTGCCTATTATGTACGGGTGCGATAATTTCTGTTCTTATTGCGTGGTTCCCCACGTCCGGGGCAGGGAGCGCAGCCGGAAGACAGAGGCGGTATTGCAAGAGGCAAGACAGATTATCTCCTCTGGATATAAAGATATCACCTTGTTGGGGCAAAATGTAAACTCTTATGGGAAAAACCTGGAACATCCGGTATCTTTTGCCCAGCTTTTAAGCCAAATCGACCGTATCCCCGGCGAATATTGGCTTAGGTTTATGACGTCTCACCCCAAAGACGCCACGAAGGAAATGATCGATGTGATGGCGCAGGGAGAACATATCTGTCACCATTTACATTTGCCTTTCCAGTCCGGCAGCAATCGGGTGCTCAAGGCTATGAACCGCAAGTATACCCGGGAAAAATACTTGGAGATGATCGCTTATGCCAAAAGCAAAATGCCGGATCTCTCCTTAACCAGCGATGTTATCGTGGGATTTCCCGGGGAAACCTATGAAGAGTTTCAGGAAACGCTGTCCTTGATTCGGGAAGTGGAGTTTACGTCTTTATTTACTTTTATTTTCTCCCCACGGGTAGGGACGCCGGCGGCCAAAATGGATGATCCGGTTCCTTATAAGGAGAAAACCGTTTGGTTCAGCGAGCTGCTCAAGGTGCAGGAAGAGATCGCAGCCAAGCGGTGCGCCTCTCTGGTGGGACAAACCCACACGGTTTTAGTAGAGGAAGAATCGGGCCATCCAGGAGAATTATCCGGGAGAACCCAGGGAAATATGATTGTAGAGTTTCCCGGGGATCCGTCTTTGATTGGTTCTTTTGCCCAAGTTAAAATTACCAAAGCGCGTAATTGGATTTTAAAAGGGGAACTGGCTGCATTGGTAGATTGATTTTTTATAAAAGATAGTGTTATGCTGTTTACAGGAGGAAAATAATCATGGATATTATTGAATTGGCAAGACAGATCGGCAAAGAAATCCAGCAGGATGAGCGTTATCTCAACCTGCAAAAGGCAGAGAAAACCAGCGATGCCGACGAGCAGCTGCAACAGCTCATTGGTGAATTTAACCTTAAACGGATGGCTATCAACAATGAGGCGCAAAAAGAAGACCGCGACGAAGACAAGCTGCAAAAATTTAATCTGGAATTGAGAGAGTGTTATTCCGCTATTATGGAAAATCCCAATATGATCGCTTATCAGATCGCGAAACAGGAGATGGATACGCTGCTAAAGAGAGTAAACGCCATCATCATGCAGAGCGCAGAGGGGGAAGATCCGGAAACCACCGATTATGTGGAGTCCTGCGGAGGAGACTGCGGTAGCTGCGGCGGCTGCCATTAAAGAAGAATTCAGCAGGGTGCGGAGCTATGCTCCGCCCTTGTTTGTTTTAGGGAAAATTGTATTCCCAAAGAAGTGAAAAATTTTTAAAAGATCAGCGAATAAGGGAGCGATGTTACATATGGCGCAGTTGTCCCCTATGATGCAGCAATACTTAAAAATAAAAGAACAATATCCCAATACGATCCTATTTTTCCGGTTGGGCGACTTTTACGAGATGTTCTTTGAAGATGCAAAAACAGCGTCCAAAGAATTGGAACTGACTTTAACCGG
Organism: uncultured Clostridia bacterium; assembly: GCA_904420155.1. Lineage (GTDB taxonomy): Bacteria > Bacillota > Clostridia > Oscillospirales > Acutalibacteraceae > CAJFUH01. Next base: position 14,023 of record CAJFUH010000172.1, on the reverse strand, counting down.
CCGGGACTGCGGGCAGGACGAACGGGCCCCCATGTGCGGGGTACCGTACCACAGCAGTGAAAGCTACATTGCCCGTTTGGTATCCAAAGGGTATAAAGTGGCCATTTGTGAACAGATGGAAGACCCGGCCACGGCAAAAGGCATTGTCAAAAGGGATATCATCCGCGTCATCACCCCGGGTACTGTGATGGAAGGGAGCATGCTGGATGAAACCAAGAATAATTTTATCTGTTCCCTGTTTGTGCAGCATCGGAAAGCGGGAATCTGTTTCTGCGATATTTCTACAGGGGAATTGTATGCTACTCAGTTGGAAGAAAAGGACCTGGAGAGCAGCGTCAAAAATGAACTGGGACGCTTTATGCCTAAAGAAATCCTCATTGGCGGCGACGCCGTCAAGATGAAAAGTTTGCCGGACTTTATACGTGACCGGTTATCCAACGCCAGCGTGGAAATGTTAGAGGATAACCAGTATCAATATGATCTTTGTGAAGAAACCCTCCTGAGGCAATTTGGAAAACAGTCGGTGGAACAGCTGGGTTTGGACGGTAAAGAAGAGGCCATTTGCTGTCTGGGCGCATTGCTTTCCTATCTCCAAGAGACGCAGCGTACCGGCCTGGAGCGCATGAATTTGATCGATGTATACAGCGGCGCCCAATTTATGCAGCTGGATCTCAATACCCGCCGGAATCTGGAATTGTTGGAGACCATGCGCAGCAAAGAAAAAAAGGGGTCCTTGCTTTGGGTGCTGGATCAGACCAAAACTGCTATGGGAAAACGCCTGATCCGTACATGGATTGAACAGCCTCTGGTGAGCTGCGCGCAGATCATCCGCCGGCAAAATGCTGTAGAAGAACTGCTGGAAAACGTAATGATGCGGGGATCGGCGCTGGAACAGCTTTCCGGGGTTTTTGATATCGAACGCCTGATGACCCGTATTGTGTACGGATCCGCCAACGGCAGGGAACTGCGTTCCCTGTGCGGCACCCTGCAAAAACTGCCGGAGTTAAAAGCCTCCCTGGAGGGGGCCAAGTCCGCGATGCTTTCCGATATTTACCGCAACATGGATGTGCTGGAGGATATACAGGACCTCATCGACCGCGCTATTGTGGAGGATCCTCCGTTTTCCGTGCGGGAGGGCGGCATCATCAAAAAAGGGTTCCATGGGGAAATAGACCTTCTGCGGGGGGACATGGCCGACGGAAAAGGGGTAATCGCCCGCATTGAAGCCCAGGAACGGGAGAAAACAGGCATTCCAAAGCTGAAGGTGGGATACAACCGGGTATTTGGCTATTATATCGAGGTGACCAATTCCTACAAGGACCAGGTGCCGGAAGGTTATATCCGTAAACAGACCCTCACCAACTGCGAGCGATATATCACCCAGGAATTGAAAGAGCTGGAAGGCCGCATCCTGGGGGCCAAAGACCGGGCGGTACAATTGGAATATCAGGTTTTTGACGATGTGCGCAGGCAGGTGGCGGGACAGCTCTCCCGGGTGCAGCAGACGGCCCGCGCCATTGCCAGGCTGGATGTGCTTTGTTCTTTTGCCCAGGTGGCGGAACAAAATAATTATTGTCGGCCGTTGGTTAACCTGGATGGGAAAATCGTGTTGCAAGAAAGCCGGCATCCCGTGGTGGAGGCGTTGCTTAATGGAGCGCCGTTTGTGCCCAACGACGTGATGCTGGATCTGCACGACAACCGGGTGGCTATTATCACCGGTCCCAATATGGCAGGAAAATCTACTTATATGCGGCAGACGGCTTTGATTGTTTTAATGGCGCAGATTGGATCGTTTGTACCCGCCGCTTCGGCGGAAATCGGCATTGTGGACAGCATCTTTACCAGGGTGGGCGCTTCCGACGATTTAGCCTCGGGCCAGTCCACCTTTATGGTGGAGATGAACGAGGTGGCCCATATCTTAAAAAATGCTACAAACCGCAGCTTGCTGGTGTTGGACGAGATTGGGCGCGGGACCTCCACTTTTGACGGAATGAGCATCGCCCGGGCGGTACTGGAATTTGTAGCGGATAAACGGAAGTTGGGCGCAAAAACCTTATTTGCCACCCACTACCATGAGTTGACCGCCCTGGAAAAGACTATTTCTGGAGTGAAAAACTATAATGTGGCGGTTAAAAAGCGCGGGGACGATATCACCTTCCTGCGGCGCATTGTGGCGGGGGGCGCCGACGACAGCTACGGCATCGAGGTGGCCAAGCTGGCGGGAATTCCCGACTGGGTGGTCAATCGCGCGAAACAAGTGCTCAAGGAACTGGAAAGCGGGGCAAAACCTGCCGCAGATACAACACCGGAGGTATCGCAGGAGGAAATACAGCAGCAGATTTTCCTGACACCTCCTGGAGAAAATCTGGCGGTGGAGAAATTACGGCAGTTGGACGTCAACACCTTAACGCCCATTGAGGCGATGAATACCCTGTTTGAATTATCAAAACTAGTGAAATAGAATCACAAAATGGATAGAAAAAACAAATTTATACAATTTGGATATAAAAAGTTGGAATCATAGCGGGGACGGAGCCGCCCATCGGCGGGTTTCGGTAAAGGAGGGATTTCCTTTGGGAAAAATTCATGTGCTGGATAAACATATTGCGGAGTTAATTGCCGCAGGGGAAGTGGTGGAACGCCCTTCTTCTGTCATCAAGGAAGTGGTGGAAAACGCCATCGACGCGGGAGCCACCTCCATTACCGTTGAAATTCAACATGGAGGCACCACGTTTATGCGGGTGACGGATAACGGGTGCGGCATCGCAAGAGAGGACGTACCGACGGCGTTTATCCGTCACGCTACCAGTAAAGTACAGCAACAGGACGATTTAGACCATATCGGTACGCTGGGGTTTCGCGGGGAAGCGCTGGCTTCTATCTGCGCGGTATCCAAGGTGACGCTGCTCACCCGTACTCAGGATGAACTGGCGGGGACTCGCTATCAGATCGATGGAGGAGAAAGCGAGGCCGGATGCGAGGATGCGGGCTGCCCGGTGGGGACCACTCTGGTGATTCGGGATTTGTTTTACAATACGCCGGCCCGTATGAAATTTCTCAAAAAGGATGTGTCGGAAGCCAACGCCGTAGCGGGGGTGGTGGATCGAATTGCACTATCCCATCCGGAAATTTCATTTCGATTTATACGGGATGGAAAAAACCAGCTCCATACGCCTGGGGACGGGCAACTGAAATCCTGTATCTATGCGGTATATGGCAAGGAATTTACCAGCGGGCTGATCCCGGTGGATTATCAGTTGGATGGGATTAAAGTGACGGGATTTATCAGCAAACCTTCCGCATCCCGTCCTACCCGGAGTATGCAGCACTTTTTTATCAATGGACGGTATGTGAAAAGCCGCACCGCTATGGCGGCTTTGGAGGAGGCGTTTAAAGGTTCCATTATGGTGGGCAAATTCCCCAGTTGCGTGCTGCACTTGCAAATTTCCTGTGAAGCGGTGGACGTCAATGTACATCCAGCGAAAATAGAAGTTCGCTTTATCAATGAACGTCCTATTTTTGAAGCGGTATACCATGGGGTAAAATCCGCCCTGTTGGCGGGGGACAGCCGCAATGAAATGTCCTTAAAAACTCCTTTTCAAGTTCCGGCAGCGGAAAAAAAGATGGTAACGCCTCCTCCGGGAGATGCTGTCCCCAAATCGGTACCGAGGGAAAAGTCCAATATACTTGAGAAAAAACAAGGAGAAAAATTTTTACAGGATCCAAAGAGTACAACCCCGGAAAAACCAAGGGGGCTGGAAGAGGAACCGGAGGTTTCCATTCCGCCTAAAACAGTTTTTTCTGCTGTTAAGGTGAGCGATATTGGTCAAAACCTCGCCTATGAGGACGCGATGAAGCACCGGTATCTGGAGCCTAAGAAAGAAGAAGAGATTCCGCAAACGGTGGACGTCGCTCCTGCGCCGGCTGTGCCAAAAGCATTGGAACCAACAGAGAAAAAGACGGCGCCTTCTGGTCAATCTGCCGGATTGCCCGTTGTGGAACAGGTTTCTTTTGAAAAAGAAAAGGGCAAGAAAACCCGTTTGATTGGGGAGGCCTTTCAGACCTATATTTTAGTGGAATATGGAAAAGATCAGTTGCTGTTGATTGATAAACATGCGGCCCATGAGCGTATCCTTTATGAAAAGCTAAAAAAAGAGAGCGGGAAAAGCTGCGCCCAGATGTTGCTGGAAGCGGTCCCGGTGACCTTGGAAAAAGAGGAATACAGCGCACTGCTGGAGCACCGGGACTTATTGGAAGAAGCGGGTTTTGAGGTGGATGATTTTGGAGCGGGAACGGTGCTGGTACGATCTGCTCCTCTTTCCTTAGATGGAACGGATATCGCTTCCGCTATCATAGAAATTGCGGGGTACCTGCGCTTACAGAAAAAGGATTTACATACGGAACATTTGGATTGGCTGTACCATAATATCGCATGCCGGGCCGCAGTCAAGGCAGGCAACCGCAGCGAACCGCAGGAATTGGTGGACTTGGCCAGAAGGTTGGAAGAGCATCCCGAGATCCGGTATTGTCCCCATGGGAGGCCGGTATCTATTGTGATCCGGAAAAAGGAAATTGAAAAGCAATTCGGCAGGGTGTGATAACAGATGGAAAAAAAGATACCGTTGTTGGCGGTGGTTGGCCCTACGGCCTCAGGAAAAACAGCATTAGCGGTGGAGCTGGCGCTGCGCACCAAAGGGGAGGTCGTTTCCGCCGATTCCATGCAGATCTATAAAGAAATGGACATAGGGACGGCAAAGCCCACCTTAGAGGAACAAAAGGGGGTTCCTCATCATTTGCTGGATTTTCTGGATATTTCCCAGAGCTACAGCGTGGCCCAGTATGTGGAACAGGCGCGTTCCTGTATCCAGGAGATTGACAGCAGGGGACATCTGCCTATTTTGGTGGGGGGCACGGGGCTGTATGTCAGTTCCCTCCTCAACCATGTACAGTTTGTACAAGAGCAAACCAGCCCCAAAGTGCGGGAGGAGCTACAAAAACGGCTGGAACGGGAAGGGGTGGAGGCTCTATTGGAAGAGCTGCGTTCCTATGATCCGGAATCTGCCGCCCGCCTGCACCCGAACAATCAGAAACGTATTCTGCGGGCGATGGAAATTTATCAGACCACAGGGATCACCATGACGGAGCATATCAAGAGATCCCGTTTAGAACCAAGCCCTTACCGGCATTGTGTCATCGGATTAACCTATAAAGACCGAAATATTTTGTATCAGCGTATTAACCAGCGGGTAGATCAGATGGTGCGGCAAGGGTTACCGGAGGAGGCCAAGAGGATCCTATCTTCCCCCTATCGAAGTACCGCGATGGGAGCGATTGGATATAAGGAGTTGGCTCCTTGGGTGCGGGGGGAATGTTCGTTGGAACAGGCTGTCGAACAATTGAAAAAAAGTACAAGGCACTACGCAAAACGCCAGCTCACCTGGTTTCGCCGGGAAGAGTGGGTGCAGTGGATTTACGTGGATGAATGTGAAAATTTTGAAGATATTGTAAAAAAATCCCTGTTATCTATGGAGATTGCACACATTCTGTGATAAAATACAGGGGAAAGGAGGCTGCCAAGTGTATAAGAAATGGCTAAAGAGAATAGGGATCATAGCAGTGGCGCTGGTTTTGCTGGTGTATATCGGTTATCAAATTTTCAACAGCACTTATTCCCAGATTCATACAGAGACAGCCTCCTATGCAGAAGTGGATGAAACCGTTTCGGCGACGGGGTTTGTAGTGCGGGAGGAAACCATCCTTTCTAACGATACCGACGGCGTATTGACCTATTTAATGGAGGATGGCGATAAGGTTTCCAAAGATGGCAAAGTGGCGGAGATCTATGCCAACGCATCCGATGTGAGTACGCAGAAAAGTATCCAGAGCCTGCAAGAGGAAAAGGATCGGTTGCAGCAGCTTTCCCGAGCGTCCGAAGCGTTTACCAGCCCGGATTCCCTGGACAGGCAGATTTTACAGAGCTTAAAATCAATGCAGACGGCCATCCATGAAGGAGAGTATTCCAGTTTGGACAAGCAGAGGGAGGATCTTCTTTATCAGCTCAATGAATGGCAGATTGTTACCCAAAAAGTAGATAATTTCGACGGCCGTATCCAAAATTTGCAGCAGCAGCTGGATGGGCTGCTGGAACAGCACAGCGACAGCGTTGGGTCGGTGACGTCCCCGCTTGCGGGCTATTTTGTCAGCACGCTGGACGGCTATGAATCCACTTTTTCCTATGATGATATTCTATCGCTTACGCCGGAGCAGGTGGAGGAAGGTTTGGCGGCGGAACCTTCGGAAATTCCGCAAAACGCGGTAGGAAAAGTGGTTAGCAGCCTGAGCTGGTATATGGTGTGCAATGTTTCGACCGAAGATGCGTTAAAACTCCAGATTGGGAAAAAAGGGGTTACGCTTCAAATGCCTTTTGCCTCTATGGAGAGTGTGCCCGTTTCTGTAGAGGCGGTGAATCAGACGGATGCGGATGATACTGCCGCTGTTGTACTTCGCTGCGATTATATGAGCAGCGACCTTGCGAATATCCGGAAAGAACCGATTCAGATCCATACCGATCCCTATCAGGGGATCCGCGTCAGCAAAAAAGCTGTCCATATGGATACCGTGAGCCGTACCAAAACCGATGAGGAGGGCAATAAGGTATTGGATGAAAACGGCAACCCGGTGATGGAGGAAAAGGAAGTGCAGGGGGTTTATGTGCTGTTTGGCGGAGAACTGGTATTTAAAGAGATTGTTCCGCTATATACATCGGAGACCTATGTTATCTGCGATCCTTCTCCTGACGAGGGGGTTTTGTTCAGCGGAAGCACCATACAGCTTTACGACGAAGTAGTCATAGAAGGGACAGATTTAAAAGATGGAAAAATGGTCAGATGAATTACAGGCCCGCTGTAAAACAGTAAAAGAAAATTATCAGAGAATTATGGAGCGGATTTCTGAAGCGGCGGTGAAATCCGGGAGGAAGCCAGAGGATATCACATTATTGGCCGCAACCAAAACCGTCCCAGTGGAAATCATCAATTACGGCATTGATTTGGGCATTCATGTGATTGGAGAAAACAAGGTACAGGAGTTTTTAGAGAAAGAAGAAAGTTACCGTCCTTGCGTGAGGCACTTTATTGGACATTTGCAGACCAATAAAGTACGCCAGATCGTAGGGAAAGTAAGCATGATCCAGTCTGTGGACAGTTGGAAGTTAGCGCAGGAGATTTCCCGTATTTCTCAAAAACAGGGGTACCTCACAAAGGTTTTGGTAGAGGTCAATATTGGCGGGGAAGAGAGCAAATCAGGAGTTGCCCCGGAAGCGCTGCCGGAACTTGTCAGCCAGATCAATGCTTTGCCGGGAATCAGCCTACAGGGATTGATGGCGATTCCGCCAATTTGTGAGAAAAAAGAGGAGGTTCGCGAATATTTTTCGCAGATGCATCAACTGTTTATTGACATGAGGGCTAAAAAAATAGATAATGGTACCATACAGTTTTTATCTATGGGAATGTCAGGCGATTACGAAGAAGCCATTTTAGAGGGAGCCAATATGGTTCGTATCGGGTCTGCTCTGTTTGGCGCAAGGAATTATAATCAATAGGGAGGAACATTTTTATGGCACGGTTTGTACAGAAATTGAAGGATATGTGGACCCCGCCGGAAGATGAATACGATTACGAGGACTACGATGAGGTAGAAGAGGAAGAAGAAGAGGAAATGGTATACTCCAGACGGGACCGCGAGGAGGCCCGGGATAGGGAGGCGGCCCGTCGTCCCAGCGGAGCGGCTTCCAATAATAAAGTGGTAAATATCCATGCTACTACCCAACTGCAGGTGGTTCTCTTCAAACCGGAGCGTTTTGGGGATGAAACTTGTGCAGTGGCTGATGAACTGCTAAAGATGCATACGGTAGTGCTCAACTTAGAGAATACGGAAAAAGAGGTCTCCCGGAGAATTTTGGATTTTCTTAGCGGCGTTGCCTATGCCAATAATGGGAAAATTAAGCGCGTCGCAACGGATACCTTTATCATCACCCCATACAATGTAGAACTTACTGGAAACGACGTGTTGGATGAATTGGAAAATAACGGCGTTTATTTCTAATTTCTCGTTGGTATGAAAGAAAAGAAGAGAGCGGCCGGTATGGAAGATTCTGTGCTAGCCGCCAGAATAGAGGACGCCGTGCGCCTGTGTGAACTGCGGAATTATCCACATTTTGTAGGATTTCTGGACGAGAGGCAGGCGGCTATGGCGGAGAAGATCGCAAAAGGCCTGAGATTTGAACAGTACATGCTGTGGGGCGGATACGACGGCGCACAGCGTGTTGTTTTCGGCGCTTTTCCAGAGAGACAGCAACCGGACTGCGATAGCTTTCCGGTTCTTCCCTTATATACTGTTTTTCGTAAAGAGGATCCTCTTAGCCACCGGGATTTTTTGGGAACGTTGATGGCCCAGGGAATTGGACGGGAGACAGTGGGGGATATCCTGGTAGAAGAAGGGCGCTGCGTGCTTTTTGTCCGCCAAGAGGTCTCCGAATATATCATGGCCCAAATGCATAAAGTAGGAGGCGCGGGAATCCGGTTTATAGAAGGGGATCCCGGCGATCTTCCGGCGGGCAGAGGGTTTGAGGAACTCAATTCCACGATTGCTTCCTCTCGATTGGATTGTATCGTGGCATCTCTCACCCATTCCAGCAGAGAAAAGGCCGATTCCCTGATACGGAGCGGGAATGTTTCACTGAATTATGAAACAGTGTTGTCTGGCAGTACCAAGGTAATATCGGAGAATATCCTTTCTATAAAAGGTTATGGAAAATATCGCGTGGATCAAATCGGGCCGCCCACCAAGAAGGGACGGCTGAGATTACTTGCCAAACGATACCAATAGAGGAGGTAATGGAAATGTTAAAATCGGAGGACATTGCAAATGTGAGCTTTCGGCGTGCCAATCTGGGCGGATACCGTCCGGATGATGTAGACGCTTTTATCGATCAGGTCCAGTTGACATTTGATCAAATGAAGAAAGAAAGAGAGGAACTGGCGAAAAAGCTGGACCTCCTGGCACAAAAAGTAGAAGAGTACCGCAATGATGAAGAGAGTATCCGCACCACCCTGCTCAATGCCCAAAAATTAGCGGACGCATCGGTAAGAGAAGCCAAGCATAAGTCAGAAGTGATCATCAAGGATGCCACCATCAAGGGAGAAAAGATCATCGCGAATGCGCAGCATGAAGTGGAGGAACAGCAGAAGACCATCGAACATTTGCAGCAGGAAGTGATCAATTTCCGTTCCCGCCTGCTGGCCATTTATAAAGAACATTTGACCCTTATTGACGCTCTTCCCACTAAGGGAAGCTTTTCCAAAGAGAAAGAGGAAACAGCGGAACAGGCAGTTGCTGAAGAGGGAAAGAAGGATATCCCTGTTTCGGAGGAAAAGCAGGAAGAACAGCCGGCGGCTGTTGAGAAAGAGGCCCCGGAAAAACAGGAAACCGATGGCTTTACGGTAAAGCAGCCGGATATGCCAGCAGAGGAAAAACAAGAAGATACGCCCCCCAGTGTGGTTCAGAAATTTGGCGTGTTAAAATTTGGGGAAGATTATGATTTGTCCAAAGATGAGGACGAATCGCCTCTAGGGTTGTTTGATCGGAAATAATTTCCGTTTTTATATAACAAGAGCAAGGGAGAATAGATTTCATGTCTCAGGATTACAACAGTACGATGAATTTGCCCAAAACCGAGTTTCCCATGCGGGCGGGCTTACCTAAAATGGAGCCTCAGCTCCTGGAGAAATGGGAAAAAGAGGATGTTTATCATAAGCTGATGGAGAAAAATGAGGGGAAACCCAAGTATGTGCTCCACGACGGCCCTCCTTATGCCAACGGCGATATCCATCTGGGAACCGCCCTCAACAAGACGTTAAAGGACTTCATTGTCCGTTATAAGAATATGGCGGGATTTCAGGCGCCGTATGTACCCGGCTGGGATACCCACGGACTGCCCACTGAGTTAAAAGCCCGTAAAAAGGCTGGGGTGGGGAATTCTACGACAATTTCCGATGTGGAGCTTCGGAACATCTGCCGCGATTTTGCCCGTAAATATATCGACGACCAGCGCAACCAGTTTAAGCGTTTGGGCGGCATTGGGGAATGGGAGAATCCCTATATCACCCTGCTTCCGGAATTTGAGGCCAAGCAAATTGAAGTATTCGCGGAGATGGCCTGCAAGGGTTATATCTATAAGGGATTAAAACCGGTATACTGGTGCCCGGACTGCGAAACCGCCTTGGCGGAAGCGGAAATCGAGTATGCGGAAGATCCCTGCGATTCTATTTATGTAAAATTCCATGTAACCGACGACAAGGGACTGCTGTCCCAAATGGGAGCTAATTTAGAGCATACTTATTTTGTCATTTGGACCACCACCACCTGGACGTTACCCGGAAACGTGGCGATCTGCGTGGGGCCGGAATTTACTTACAGCCTGATCCAGTGGGAAAATGAGTATTATGTCATGGCGGAAGCTTTGTATGAATCCGCTATGAAAGCGGCGGGAAAAGAAGGGTACCAGGTGCTGGGAACCATAAAGGGTTCCGAACTGGAATATATGAAGACCGCCCATCCCTTCCTGGATCGGGAATCCCTGGTGATTGTAGGCGACCACGTGACCCTGGAAAGCGGTACCGGATGCGTACACACCGCTCCCGGACACGGCGTGGAGGACTTCGATGTCTGCCGCAATTATCCGGAAATCCCGGTGATTGTCCCGGTGGACAGCCATGGCAAACTGACTGCAGAAGCCGGCCCGTTTGCAGGACTGACCACGGCTGAAGCCAACAAAGCCATTGCCAAGCATTTGGAGGATATCAATGCGATGTTTGCCATTGAGAAGATCATCCACCAGTATCCCCACTGCTGGCGTTGCAAAAACCCCATCCTGTTCCGCGCTACGGAGCAATGGTTCTGCTCTGTCGATGATTTTAAGGACCAGGCGGTAGAAGCCATCAAGGATGTACAATGGATTCCCGCTTGGGGAGAGGACCGGATTACTTCCATGGTCCGTGAGCGCAAAGACTGGTGTATTTCCCGTCAGCGCAAATGGGGTGTCCCTATCCCGATCTTCTTCTGTAAGGAGTGCGGGGAACCCCTGATCGAAAAAGAGGCCATGCTGGCGGTGGCGGAAGTCTTCCGCAAGGAAGGCTCCGACAGTTGGTACAGCAAGGATGCTTCGGCGTTCCTACCAGAGGGCACCCGCTGCAAAAAATGTGGTTGCACATCCTTTGATAAAGAGAAGGATATCATGGACGTGTGGTTCGATTCCGGCACCACCCATGCTGCGGTGCTGGAAGAACGCCCCAACTTGAAGTGGCCGGCGGACCTGTACCTGGAGGGGGCCGATCAATATCGCGGATGGTTCCAGTCTTCTTTGCTGACCTCCGTAGCTACAAAGGGGAAAGCTCCCTATAAAGCGGTTGTTACCCACGGATGGGTTGTAGACGGAGAAGGCCGCAAGATGTCAAAATCCTTGGGGAACGGCATCGTCCCAGCGGATATCGTCAACGAATACGGCGCAGATATCCTGCGCTTGTGGGTGGCTTCCTCGGATTATCACGCCGATATCCGGATTTCCAAAGATATTTTGAAGCAGTTGTCGGAAGCTTACCGCAAGATCCGCAACACGGCTCGCTATATCCTGGGGAACCTTTACGATTTTGATCCCAATAAGGATTGCGTCCCTCTGGATCAGCTTCAGCCCATTGATCAATGGGCTCTCTACCAACTGGACGCCCTCAATAAGAAAGTGCGGGAAGGTTACGATACCTTTGAATTCCATCAGGTTTACCACGCGATTCATAATTTCTGCGTGGTGGATATGTCTAACTTCTACCTGGATGTTATCAAGGATCGTTTGTATGCCGACAAAGCCGACGGGCAGTCCCGCCGGGCGGCGCAAACAGCTATTTATATGATTTTGGACGCTATGACCCGTATGATTGCTCCGATTTTGGCTTATACTTCTGATGAAATCTGGAGCTTTATGCCCCACAGCGACAAGGAAGACGCCTCCTGCGTCCTATATAACGAGATGCCGGAGCCTACCGGAGTACAGGTGGACGACGCGTTTATTTCCCGATGGGATCGTATCCATGCCCTGCGCGACGACGTGCAGAAAGCGCTGGAACTTGCCAGAAAGGAAAAGAAGATCGGTAAATCCTTAGAGGCAAAGGTGGAGCTCTACTGCCAAGGCGAGTTATATGACTTTGTAAAAACGGTAGAGCAGGACCTCAAAACAGTGTTCATCGTTTCTGAGGTAGAAGCGCTAAATGCCGGGGAGGGCGATTACCAGGGAGAGACGGAAGGATTCTCTGTTTCGGTAAAACATGCGCACGGCGAAAAATGTGTGCGTTGCTGGGTTTACAGCGATACAGTGGGCCAGGATGCGGAACATCCTCAACTATGCCACCGTTGTGCCAGCGTGGTCAAAGGAGAATAAAAAAGAAGAGGGTGTACCATGGCGTTACACCCTCTCTTTCGTTATCCGGCCTTTATGTGTCCAAACGATTTCAATATAATGAAAGAAGGAAAAACTGCGGCCATTCCCTATAAATGAAAAGAAAGGAAGATGGAGTTGCCTGTTTTGGCTTTATTTTTATCGGCAACTATTATTTTGACAGATCAACTGATTAAATATTTGGTGGTATATGCGCTGAAACCAGTAGGGACGGTGACAGCAATTCCCGGGCTGTTAAACCTGACCTATGTGGAGAACAGGGGCGTTGCTTTTGGTATGATGGAAAACCAAAGATGGCCGGTAATCATTATTACGGTACTGGTCATGGCGTTTCTTATTTTCCTGCTTTTCCGGAAGGCGGGAAAAAATAAATTATTTGTTTCCTCCGTTGTTTTGATTGTGGGAGGGGGGATCGGCAATCTCATTGACCGCGTGTTTTTGGGATACGTGATTGATTATCTCCAATTGACGTTCTTTCCTCCCGTGTGTAATTTTGCGGATTACTGCGTAGTGGCGGGTACGGTGTTGCTGATGGTATATATCCTGTTTTTCTCAGATACCCTGAATAAAAAGGAAGGCGCAGGGAAGAAGCTGACAGCCGGCGGTGATGAAGATGGAAGCAAAGGCCACATTTCTCATTGAGGCTGAGGGAGCGGCGCAGCGGATTGATAAATTTCTTTCCGAAAAACTGCCGGATATGACCCGTTCCTCTGTCCAGCGTCTTCTGGACGCGGGAGAAGTCTCCTGTAATGGGAAACAGATAGGGAAAAACTACCGTTTGAAACAGGGGGATCGTTTAGATGTGGTGATCCCGGACCCTGCCCCAATGGAACTGCTGCCGGAGGATATCCCGCTGGATGTGTGTTATGAGGATCAAGATTTATTGGTAGTGAACAAACAAAAAGATATGGTGGTGCATCCCGCTCCGGGGAACTATTCCGGTACGCTGGTCAACGCCCTTCTGGCCCATTGCGGGGATTCCCTCTCCGGTATCAATGGGGTTATCCGTCCGGGGATTGTCCACCGCATTGACAAGGACACCAGCGGGCTGCTGATTGTGGCGAAAAATGATTTTGCTCATCAGCATCTGGCCGCTCAGATCAAAGAGCATGACTTTATCCGCGAATATGAGGCGGTGGTACACGGCGGTTTTTCCGTGGAGAGCGGCACGGTAAACGCCCCCATTGGACGGCATCCGGTGGATCGAAAAAAAATGGCAGTGACGGAGAAAAACAGCCGGAATGCCGTCACGCATTACCGGGTGCTGCATCGATACCGGGATTTTACCCATCTGCGCCTGCGGTTGGAGACCGGCCGCACCCATCAGATCCGGGTTCACATGGCGTATATAGGCCATCCGGTGGCGGGAGACCCTGTTTACGGCCCGAAAAAGCCGGCAGGCGGTCTTCATGGGCAGTGCCTGCACGCCAAGCTGATTGGTTTTATCCATCCCAGGGATCATCGGTATCTGGAAATCGAGAGCGATTTGCCCGATTATTTTACTTCATTTCTACAGCG
>CAJFUH010000171.1 GCA_904420155.1 uncultured Clostridia bacterium | reverse complement strand
TGGTGCGAGCGATGGGACTTGAACCCACACGTCATAGACACACGCACCTCAAACGTGCCTGTCTGCCTGTTCCAGCACACTCGCATATATCCCTGAGAACTTAACTAAAATTCCCAGCGGATAGTATTATACCATCTTATGAAATCGGTGTCAATCATTTTCGCTAATATTTTAACCTTTTTGCAACTTCACAAAATTCATTATAACTCATCAGGCAGTTCACTACCTGGAGCAGGGCATTGGGAGACATATGTTCCGGCAATTTTAATTCCTGGAGCAAGGCCGCCCGTTTTTTACGGCTGTCCTGTCCCCCGGAAAACCCCCACTCAAAAAGATCCGTTTTGGTTATTTCCCGAAACGGCCTAGCCTTTTCCTTTGAAATTCCGCAATCCACTCCTGCCCGACGGATTACCTCCGCCAATATCTCCTGAGGAATCCCTTCCACCCCTAATTTTCCTTCTTTGGACGGTTTTTCCTTGCGACGCTCTTTGCCGAATATATCCGGAATATAGGCGTGTTTAATTTTTCCCTTTGGAATCATGCCATTGAGATGGTTCCGAATCAAAAATCCCGCGGAGTCGCTGTCGGTCAGCACCAAAATCCCTCTGGTCTCCGCCAAACGCCGGATCAAAGCCAGCTTTTCTTTATCGTTAAAAATCTGAAAACCGCCGGTATCAATAATCAATCCGTCAATTAGGGATGATAACTTAATTTTATCATATTTTCCCTCTACAATAACCGCTTCTTTCAGCTGGATCACTTGGACATTCCCCCTTCGGCCACCAGTTGGAGCCGTGCAATCAATTCTTCTAAAACCACCCGGTTATCCACCCTGGAACTTTTCAGCCGGATATCCGCCTCCAAAAGCAACCGGAGACTTTGGCGCAATTGCCCTATGGATAGTCTTCGTCCGTCTCTCTCTGCATTGCGCAAACGGAACTCTTTGCCCTTATAATCAAAACACTGTGATAATTGAGAAGGAGATATGCCGCTTTCCAAAGCCACTTTCACACGATACAGATCTACATATGCAGAAGATAGAACCGCCAGGATTGCCACTGGTTCTTCCCTTTGATAGAACAATACATCCAATTGCCGGTATGCCTGGTCATATCTCCCCGACAGCAACGCTTTGGACAAAACGAATACGGTGGTTTCTAAATTCTTCGTCACCACCTGATCAATATCTTGCCGGGTGATCTCCCGCCCTTTGGCAAAAGCGCAAAGCTTTTCCATCTCCTGGCTCAATACGAGCAAGTCTTCCCCGCAAAGCTGTATCATCCAGCCTGCATCGGCCCGGCTCAGGGTATTCCCCCTCTTCTCAGCCCATCCTACCAGCTGTTTTTCCAAGGTAGCCGTATCCCGCTTGGATAGCTCCGCCACACAACCAGCCTTTTGCGCCACACCCAGAAATTTTTTCCACTTGGCCGATTTTTTCACATCCATCTCCAAAGTGGATTGGCTGACAATGAATACGGTAGTTTCCGGCAGATCTTCCAGAAGTTCATAAAGCTTTTTCAGGCCCGAAGCCGACAACGCTTCCACATTAAGATCGTATACCAGAACGCATTTGCAATCCGCCAGCATAGGCAGCGCTTCCACCGCATCTGCAATAGCATCCACATCACTGCTGCCAGAGGGGAAAACTTGGAAGTTAAAGTCAGAATACCCTTTTCCCAGAATTTTCTGCACCATTTGGGTAGTATAATGCTTGACGAGATATTTCTCTTCCCCATAGAGCACATAGAACCGGTCAAAATTTTTTTCCCGAATGTGCTTTTTCAATTCAGTTTCTTTGAGCTGAGGCATATTCATTCCCTCCTTATGCTGACAGTCCCGCTGAAATCTTGTTCTAAAACAAGGTTTCCTTGACCTGCCGTAACAAATACTTCTCCAATCTCAGGCGTATATCGGATGATCCCCTGGTTTGCTGTTTCTTCACTGACCGAAAATACAGTGTACTGACTGGAGATTTCCCCTCCCCTTCCATTGGGTGTTCCTGTGACATAACAATGGCAGTCCCGGGCTTGTTCCGGCAGTTCTGCATCCCCGGCGGGATCAATGGTTATCCGGACATTCCCCATATGCAGCACCGCATAGCCATTTTCCATATCTGTATAGATGGACGCTTTTCCCCAGAGATCCGCCTGTGTCTGCCCACTCACCAAAACCGCTTCTTCTGCCGCGTCCATGCTGGCGTAAAGCCGTTCTTCCTCCTGCGCTTTCTGAGGCAATTCCATCAATTTGGGCGGATACGACAAAGCAACTTCATAAGCCCGGTTTTCGCTCACATCATCCACCCTGGGAAGCACCATATAATCCAGACTCCATATGTTTTGATCTTTTAAATAACCCCGTACCGCTTCAGGAGCATAGCGGTTTCCTCCGCAGGAAACCACCGCCGCGTGCCCTTGATAGGAGACCACCATCGCACATCCATCCCCCGCATCCAACACCGCCACCTCCACTGAATCCCGATGAAAAATCCATTGGGACGCCCCTCCGCAGACAAGCATCAAGCAGCTGAGCAGCGCTGCTACCCTTTTGTTGTGGATGCTGGGATTCCACCATACGATTCCTACCAATACCAAAGTACCCGCCAGCCACAGCAGCAGGAAATCCTCGCCCACCGATATATTAGCGAAGGGGACGTTGGCCAAAAAGGACGCGCAGGCCTGTAGATACTCAATCAGAAGCCCGGAACAGAACACAAAAGGCATAGTCAAAAAGGAAAAAACACCGGAAAAGGAAAGAAGGGCTGCCGCCGCCGTCCCCATCATCATTACCATAGAAGGCCCCACCAAGAGCAAGTTGGCCAAAATCGACACCAAAGAAAATTCTTGAAAAGTGAGCAAAATCACCGGGATCGTAAATAGTGTAGCCGAAATTGTTGCCGCTCCGGAATTCCCTATAAACCTTACCGCCCGTTTTCCAAAGGAAAAACGGGATACCACCTTTTCATTCCATTTTTTAGATAGCTTTCCGGAAAGTAAAATAATCCCCAGGGTGGAGGTAAAGGATAACAAAAGCCCCACGTCTCCCGCTGCGAAAGGATTCACAAGGGTGAGAATTCCCGCAGCAGCTCCCAAGGAATTGAGGGAATCCGGCTCTTTGCGTATGATCATTCCCGTTAGCATCAAAATGGACATCATACCGGCCCGCATGACAGAAGGAGTAAACCCGGTAATCGCCATAAAAATAACGATCCCACCTATCGATAATCCCGCCGCCATACGCCTACGCACCCGCAAAAACAAAAAGAAATGAAGCAGACACTCAGTAAGCACCGTGGTATGCAGCCCGGATACCGCCAACAAATGGGAAACCCCTATCACACGGAAATCCTCTTCCACTTCCGGGAGCATTTGCTGTTTGGCGCCCAACAGTACGCCGGAAGCTATCCCAGATTGCTCAGAAGAAAACAACAGGCGGATGGAACGGAGAACCGCTTCCCGCGCTTTTAATGCATAGTAATAAAGAGGGCGGTCCTGTGTCGACTGAATGGAAAATGGTTCATATTCATATAAAAATCCCGTCATCCGGATCCCTTTGGATTGATAGTAAGCGGCGGAATCCAGGCCGCTTCCCTTCTGCGGGAGGAACAGCCGCACCTTTCCGGATATCCGGTCATATACTTCGGCATCCAGCGCGTGGGTGGTGGTAATCCGTATCCGGATGGATTGGGGAACCCCCTCCATTCCCACTTGATCCGTTTGAATCTGATAATAATAGCGGTCATTTTCCTGATAGGGTAATTCACAGATAGAGCCAGAAACCTCCACATCCTGGCCATCCAAAGGCGTCATAGGACGGATCAGCCACATCTGGCCCAATCCATAAGCCAAACACGCCACCATCGCCGCCAAACAGGCTACTGGAACCGCTTTCTCCCTGCGCAGACGGCGAATACACAGGGAAAGCACAAAAAACAGCAGACATCCTCCCGCCAGATACCAAGCGACAGGTTCCCCAAAGAAAACAGCGGCTGCCTGCGCGAGCAGATACGTAAACCCTACTAGTGCAAGCGGCCGCTTCATAACAATCTCTCCAATCCTTTTGCAGATTGTGGAACTATCCTTGATGTAGTATTATCCTACGTTCCCCTCGTTGTGGGAATCCAGACCCAAAAATCTTCTGTGCTTATTTGGAAAACAAAGGCAACGGCTCTAAGAAAAGAATATCTTTCCGTTTGGCCGCGTCCCCTTCCGCCAATACGCTGGCACAGCCCACGATATTACCGCCGGCTTCCTGTACGAGCTTCTCCAAAGCGGCGAGGGATTCCCCAGTACTGATAACGTCGTCTACAATGAGAACCCGTTTATCCTTTAAAGAACGATAATCATCTTCCGCTAAATACAGCACCTGCTGTTGAGAAGTTGTGATAGACTTTACTTCCACCTTAATGGGATTGCGCATATACAGCTTGACACTCTTACGCGCCACCACATATTTCCGACAGCCTTGGCGGGCCATTTCATAGCACAAGGGAATCCCCTTTGCTTCCGCTGTAATGACAATATCATGCTCTGGGCATTTTTCCAGCAAAGCCGCCGCGGTTTTCTCTGTAAGCTCTACATCGCCGAACATGATAAAAGCGGCGATATCCAGCTTATCGTCCACCGGGCACAAAGGCAATTCCCGTTCGCAACCAGCTATGGTCATTTTATATACTCGACTCATTCCTTTAACCATCTTTCCTATTTTGATTGAGTTTTACCAGATCAGCCCGGAGGCCATTTCATAGAACGTCCGCCCAGCAAATGGAAATGCAAATGCTGTACCGTCTGGCCGCCGTCTTCCCCGCAATTGTTTACAATCCGATACCCCTTATCCAATTGGAGCTGGCGGGCAAGCTGGGCCGCCACCACATAAATGTGGCCCACCAATTCGCTGTTCTGCTCGTTGAGCTCATTGGCCGAAGCAATATGCTCCTTGGGGATTAGCAGGACATGTACCGGGGCTTGAGGGTCCAAGTCATAAAACGCTACAATTTTGTCGTCTTCATATACTTTCTTAGAAGGAATTTCGCCCGCAGCGATTTTGCAAAAAATACAATCCATGGTTTGACACCTCTTTTCCAGGTTTCTTAAAAAATAATGGAACGGGACAAGGGATAGGGAACGCTATTTTCGACGGCCTCCTCCCTTTCCCCTTTCTTCTTATTTATTTTACCATATCCGATATGATGGTTTCTACTGCTTCCAACGCTTTTTCTACCATAGACGGATCTTTTCCGCCGGCCATAGCCATATCCGGCTTGCCGCCGCCGTTTCCTCCCGCTATCTTGGCTACCGCCCGAACCAGGTTGCCTGCGTGGGCGCCCTTGGCTTGCGCTTCTTTTCCCGCTGTAGCGGCGAAAGTAACTTTTTCTCCATTGACGGCAGCCAGTACAGCTACGCAGTCAGGCGCTTGTTCCCGGACCTTATCGCACATAGAACGCAGGGCATCCGGGGTGGTCCCGGGGAATGAAGACGCCAGCACCCGCACGCCTTGCACGGTCTTAGCTTGGGCAAACAGTTGGTTTACCTGACCAGCCGCCAGTTTTGCGCGAAGCTGTTCGATCACTCGGTCTTTCTCTTTCAAATCCGCAGTCAGCTGATTGCAGCGATGTACCAGATCGTTGGAATTCCCCAATTTAAGGGCGGAAGATGCCTCCTGAATGGTCTTCTGCATCTCTTTTACCAGGTTGATCATACCGATTCCCGTGACAGCCTCGATCCGGCGCACGCCCGACGCTACAGAGCTTTCCGAAATAATCTTAAATAAGCCCAGCTTAGCCGTATTGTCCACATGGGTGCCTCCGCAAAATTCAATGGAGAAATCCCCCACGCTGACTACCCGCACTACATCGCCGTACTTTTCTCCAAACAAAGCCATCGCTCCCAGCTTTTTAGCCTCTTCAATGGGCATTTCGCGAGTAACAACCGGGATACTGAATAAAATTTTCTGATTAACCAGATTTTCTACCTTGGTAATTTCTTCGGGGGTCAGAGCGGAAAAATGGGTAAAGTCAAAACGCACATGCGCCCCATTGACCAATTGGCCCGCCTGCTCCACATGCGTGCCCAACACACTGCGCAAAGCCGCCTGCAAGAGGTGCGCTGCGGTATGATTGCGCATAATGCTGCGCCGCCGTACGCTGTCTACCTGAATACTTACATGTTCCCCGCAGGAAATCATTCCCGCCTTTACTTTGGCCTGGTGCAGGAAAATCCCATTGTGATTTTTAGTGGTATTCAACACGTCCGCCGCCGTATCCGCGGAACCGATGACGCCCACATCTCCCACCTGTCCGCCGCTTTCCGCGTAGAACGTGGTGCGATCCAACACCAAAACCACTTCATCTCCGGCAGTGGCGTGATCCACCCTTTGTCCGTCCTTAATGATGGCTTTGACCACTGCAGGGGTATCCAATTGTTGATAGCCCAGGAATTCCGTGGGCTCTATCCCTTCCAGATCCGCCTGGTCGCTCAGCCAAGCGTCAGCTCCCGCATTTTTTCTGGCCGCACGGGCGCGATCCCTCTGCTCCTTTAGCAGGCGTTTGAATTCCTCCTCGTCCACCTTCATGCCGCGCTCCGCCAAAATTTCTTTGGTGAGATCCAGCGGGAATCCATAGGTATCATTGAGCCGGAACGCGTCTTCCCCGGAAATGATGTCCAGATCCGCCGTATCCATCAGGGTATTCAGCATCTGCATACCTTGGTCGATGGTCTTGGCGAAACTTTCCTCTTCCACGCTGATCAATTTCTTGATATAGTCCCGCTTTTCCACCAGCTCCGGATAAGCGTTCTTATTCTCTTCAATCACGGTATCGCACACTTCCGCCAGGAACGGTTTGTTAATCCCCAACAATCTGCCGTGACGGGCGGCCCGGCGCAGCAAACGGCGCAATACATAGCCTCTGCCTTCATTGGAAGGCAACACTCCGTCGCCAATCATAAAGGTGGTACTGCGAATATGGTCGGTAATTACGCGCAGGGAAACATCGCTCTTTTCGCCTTCCCCATATTGGATTCCTGCAATACGGCTGATGTGTTTCATGATATTCTGTACCGTATCCACCAAGAACAGGTTATCCACGCCCTGCATGATGCAGGCTAACCGTTCCAGGCCCATACCGGTATCGATATTGGGATGCTCCAACGGGGTATAGTTGTTGTTCCCATCGTTTTCAAACTGCGTAAAAACCAAGTTCCAGAATTCTACATAGCGGTCGCACTCACAGCCTACCCCGCAATTAGGGGAACCACATCCATATTTTTCGCCGCGGTCAAAATAAATTTCAGAACAGGGGCCGCAGGGGCCGGAACCGTGTTCCCAAAAGTTATCCTCTTTCCCCATACGCACAATACGTTCCGGAGCCACGCCAACTTCCTTGGTCCAAATATCAAAGGCTTCGTCGTCGTCCTGATAAATGGTTACCCAAAGCTTGTCCACCGGGAGTTCCAGTACTTTAGTACAAAATTCCCACGCCCAAGCGGTGGCTTCATGCTTAAAGTAATCTCCAAAAGAGAAATTGCCCAACATTTCAAAATAAGTGCCATGACGGGCTGTAATGCCTACTCGCTCAATATCCGGCGTACGGATACACTTCTGGCAAGTAGTAACACGTTTTCTGGGCGGCGTAACCTCTCCGGTAAAATACTTTTTCATAGGCGCCATACCGGAGTTGATCAGCAATAAGCTCTTATCGTCCTTGGGAATCAACGGGAAACTGTCTAAACGCAGATGCCCTTTTGATTCAAAAAAGGAGAGAAATTTTTCCCTCAGTTCATTTAATCCAGTCCATTCCATTTTTACACACATCCTACTTCTTTGTTTTTCAAGCAAAAAAAGACTCCTCACGCCCGCGCTGGGACGGAGGAATCCGTGGTACCACCCAAATTGCGCCTCTTAACGAGACGCCACTCAAATTCTTTAACGCAGAAGATACGCCGCGGCTCTTCGCCGCAGAGCTCCAGGTTGGCCGAATTTCTTCCAAAACAAAAAGCCTTTCACCAAAAACAGCTTTCTCTCTGCATCAATGGAATGAAATTCTATTCCTTTCTTTGCCGATCTTTTTATCATATTGGATGAATGATTTTATTATAATGCTTGTACCGGCGCTTGTCAATCTTCGGCGCTATATTCACTGTGAGAAAAATGTGAAAAGACAGCACAAAAAGCTGGGAAATTCCCAGCTTTCTTAAAGGTAAAGTTTGTCTGATATTTTCCTAAAGCAGTCCCGCATGGCATTAATCCGGAACAACCGTAACCATTTTTTTGACAGGATACATGGATAATAACAAATAAGTGGGTTTCTGTTCGATTTGTTCCGTCGTTAAATGGCGCCATTCCAGGACGGTAAACGGCAGATGAACCGTTGTCTCGGTACCGGGCAATACCCGGAAGCCAAAGGAGGTAGGATCGATTTGGGGATACAAAAGATTGAGCAGTTCCATTTTGACCTGATACCAGCTGTTTATGGTCATCAATTGAATATTGACGAGGTCAATATTTTTCTCGTCCTCTTCCGTGTTATGGTTCCATATGGTAACCTCTACGTCATAAACGTGGGAAATCGGCGTGTAGTTGTCCTCGTCCGCAAAAAAATCCGCAGGTTTTCCGTTTTCTGTCAGGAATTCTTCTAATGTCTTTACTTTGGCGGAATTTACCCGGATCTCATAGCCTTCCCGGGCATCGTCGCCGGAATAAAAGAAGTCGTCTTCCAGGGGTACGATTTCCCCCATGGAATAGGTTTCTGAAACCAGAACCTCGTTGTTTTTATTCACGCTCCAGATGCGCAGGCCTACTCCCACCAGGCCCACAAGCACCACCACGCAAAGAATAACAGCCCGTTTTTTCATGAATTATCCCTCCTCGTGATAGGGTCTTAGCGCCCCGCTTTCCATCAGGAAAATTTCGTCGGATAATTCCTTTAAGGTGTCCAGGTCATGGCAGGAGATCACCACCAGGGCGTTCCTTTCCTTTTGACGTCTGAGGATCTCCTTGAGCATGGCCACTCCGTCGCTGTCCAGAGCGTTGGTGGGTTCGTCCAGAATGACGATGTCCGGCTCTTCCATCACGGCGGCGGCGATTCCCAGCCGCTGTTTCATCCCCAGGGAGTATTTCCGATACTTCTTTTTGTCATGGGGATCCAGCCCCACCAGGGAAATCGTTTCCCGGATATCGTCGTCGGTGATCTTTTTCTGGATGGATGCCAACATCTTGAGATTATCGAAACCGGAATAAGCGTCCAAGAAAGCTGGATTTTCAATTAAAATGCCGATACTTTCCGGAAACGTGATATCCTTTCCCAGCAGCTTTTCATTTATGAGAATGGAGCCGGAAGTGGGGGTAATCAGGCCGGCGATCAGGCGCATGAGCATGGTCTTGCCGGAACCGTTTACCCCTTTCAGGCCCGCGATTTTTCCAGATTCCATATGTAAATTGACATGATCGATGATACGTTTGCCTTTGATATCTTTTACGACATCGGTTAATTGAATGGTTGTCATTTTAACCGTCACCTTCTCCTTTTAAAATATCGCGTTTTTGGAACGCTATCCCGCCAGCGACGACGGAAACTATTATGATGATGAGGGAAAAAATGATCCCTGCCGTTAAACTGACGCCGTTTGCCACCATTTGGTCGCTGCGCAGGGGCATGGCGTAATTCCCAATGAAAAAAGGGGAAAGATAATAGGAGGAAGTCAATAGCACAACCGCCGTCACCATGAAGCTGTAAAAGGGTTTGATAAACAGGGAAAGCGCCATTTGAAACAGGTTCATAGAGATCATCACCAGAGGGGGGAGCAGCAAGGTCTGGGGGATCAACGAGGCGGGGAATTGCATATACCTGCCGTTATCCAGCTTTAAGATGGCGGACATGCTGGGGGAAAGTTCCATGGAAAGGGAACATCCGCTTAACAGGCATCCTATGATAAAAATGATCCACGCCAACAGGAAAAAACAGAGGACAGATGAGATATTCCAAACGCATTTGGAAAACCACCACAGCCTTCTGCCCCGGCAGCGGATCAGGATATTCTGGCCGAATTCTTCCAGATCGTTAAAAGGATAATATAAAGTGATATAGGCTAACAGCAGATAACTTAACATCCAGAAAGCTGGAAACTGAAAGGCTACGCCGGGAGCGGGTTTATACTCTTGCATCCCTCCAAACGCGTAAAGAAGCATGTTACCCAAGGTACGTTTGATCTGTGCTTCCGGTTCCGGAGCTAAAGAATTAAATGAATTCATAGATAAGAAAAAAGTGAGAAAAATAACCGCAAATAGGGCCGAAGCAACCAGATAGCGTTTATAAGTGGTGGAAAAGCCTACTTTTAAATCATAACGGATCAATTTAAAAAACATCGTCTCTTGCTCCTTTGAAACAGGTGATAACAAAGGTAAGTAAAAACAGGACGATTATCCAGAAGAGAATAACCCATCCAATGACCCACTGCATCGTATAACCTTTTAAAAATTCGATCGGTGAAATAGAAATTTGGAATACACTATATAAAATATCCTGTAGATACTGGATTCCCAACAGCAACAGAAACGGCAGTAACACCACGGCAAAACGATTTTTGACAAAAAAAGTCAAAGCCATACTTGCTGCTGCGATCAGGCCGGAAAAAACAAAGTCCAGCGCGATCACATAAAGAACATACAGAAGGGGAGCGGAATAAAAAAGCTCAGAAAGAAAATGATAATGCATAGAATAATAAATACTATAAAAGATATCGGGTTGATAAGCCGGGATAAAACAGGCCACCGTAAGAAAATTGACAATCAAAGGAATCGCAATTACCGCCCCGCCGGACAGGAAAACGGAGATATATTTGGCCAGAAAATAATGAATTTTCTTCGTACGGGTGACGACGTTTTTGATATAACCGGATTTTTTTTCTATGCAGAAAGACCATCCAAAAGCCAGAGAAGCCATAAGGGGCAGCAGGAGATAAAAAAGGGACGTCATGGAATACTGGTAATCGCCGCCGATCCAATTGGTATAGGGGGAAAACATAGGATATAAGGGATTGAACAGGACCTCGGATACCTCCATCCGGTAAGCGTTATCGGCGGCCGCACGGGCATAACT
>CAJFUH010000170.1 GCA_904420155.1 uncultured Clostridia bacterium | reverse complement strand
TTCCCCTTCTTCCATCGCCGCCACGCTGGCGTCTACATGAAGAATTTCAGTGATGGTATTCGCCGCCATATAAGCCGCCGAGGAAACCGCCGCGCATACGATATCCTGTCCCGCTACGCCGCCTGCATGTCCTCTGATCTGAAAGCCTGTCAATTCGCCTGCTTCGGTAGTAAAAAACTCAACCGAAATCATTAAGCGTTAACTGCTTCAATCTGCACCTTGGTATAGGGCTGTCTGTGGCCCATCTTGCGCTTCTCACCCTTTTTAGGCTTGTAGGTAAAGACGGTAATCTTTTTCCCTTTTCCGGTCTTGAGCACTTTACCGGTTACTTTGGCTGCATCGACATAAGGAGTACCAACCTTCAGGCCGTCTTCTCCTCCAACCGCTACAACCTTAAACTCTACGGTGGCATCGTCTTCCGCCGCAAGCTTCTCTACGTAGATGACATCTCCTGCTTCTACTTTATACTGCTTGCCGCCGGTTTCAATTACTGCATACATGAATTGAGGCACCTGCCTTTTTTAATCTCGCTATCCACTAGGCGGAGCTTTGCTCTCTTAAAAGCCCGTAATAAGCGGCTTAGCCATAATAACACAATCTGTCAAAAAAGTCAATTCTTTTCCGCATCTTTTGTTTTCTATCAGAGTTGTTTTTTACAAGTAGGAACCCATTACAGGGCATATTGCCGGATGGCCTGTGCCACCCCATATTCCCGGTTGCTTTTGGCCAAATACCTGCCGAAAGGACGCAAGTCGGGATTGGCGTTTTCCATAACAAAACTATAGGCCGCCTGCTGAAGCATTTCCACATCGTTGTAATAATCTCCAAAAGCCATGGTTTCCTCCGGAGTAATCCCCAGTTTCTTCTGAAGTTTTTGTAGAGCGCTTCCTTTGTTAACCCCCTGGTTCATGATGTCCATCCAATGGTCGCCGGATACCGCCATAGATAGGCTGCCTCCAAACTCTGCCTTAAGCACCGGATAGGAATTGACGGCGGCTCCTTTCATGTCGCAGACGGCGATCTTGAAAATACCTTCTGTGACATGTTCCAAATCGTCGTGGAGTTCATGATGGGGATAATAACGCTCCAGCTCCCAGGCGAATTCCTCTGTATAAGGGGAGATGTGGGCGTTATGCGCCCCTGCCAGCACCAAGCTGATATCTGGAATGGCGCGGCATGCCTGAATAATCCGATGGATGACTTCCCGGGGCAGGGGGCTAGTCTGTGTAATCACCCCTTTTTCCATCAGGCAGGCCCCGTTATCGCAAATGCAGGTGATCTCGGTATCATAGGGGCCAAACTGCCCCCGCAAAGAGGTGGAAGACCGCCCGCTTGCGGCTACAAAATGGATGCCCTTCTTGAGCAGCTGATCCAAAAGGGACAGAAAATCCGGAGGTAAATTTTTATCTTCATCCAGCAAGGTGCCGTCCAAATCCGTGGCGATTAATTTTATCATGACAAGGCCCATCCCTTTCCTAAAACAGTTCTCTCAAGTCGTTTCTATTATACCGTTGTTTTACAAAAAAGAAAAGGGCAGCAAAAAATCTGCACAATCGCCGCAAAAGGCGTCTTCCCATATGGAATTTTGTACAGCATTTCTTGTATTTTCAGAGATATCCTTTCTGCTAGGCCCCATAAAAAGTCTTATTTATGGGAAGCATCGGAAAGCGTATAAAAAAGCAGGGATATTCCGGAACTTTTAAGCTACCGGAATATCCCTTTCGATTGTAAATTTCAAACAACGGGCAAACTATCTACAGTTTCCGTCCTGCTATCCCCTTACCGTTCGTTATTCTCCAGGGAATGCAAACTCTCTGCTTTCAGGTAAGCGTTGATAAATCCGTCCAGATCACCATCCATTACCGCGCTGATGTTGCCCATTTCATAACCGGTCCGGTGATCTTTTACCAAGGTATAGGGCATAAAGACATAAGAGCGGATCTGGGACCCCCATGCGATTTCCTTTTGTACCCCTTTGATATCCTCAATCTTGTCCAGGTGTTCCCTTTCTTTGATTTCCACCAATTTGGAGATCAGCATCTTCATGGCCACTTCCCGGTTTTGGTGCTGGCTGCGTTCATTCTGGCACGCCACTACGATGCCGGTAGGGATATGGGTCAAACGCACCGCCGAAGAGGTTTTATTGATATGCTGGCCGCCGGCGCCGCTGCTTCGGAATACGTCCATTTTGATGTCTTCCGGCGCAATATGCACTTCAATACTGTCGTCAATTTCCGGCATGACCTCCAAGGAGGCAAAAGACGTATGCCTGCGCCCGGAGGCGTCGAAAGGAGATACCCTCACCAACCGGTGAACACCCGCTTCGCTTTTGAGATAACCGTAAGCGTTGGGGCCTTCAATCAAAATGGATGCGCTTTTTAACCCCGCTTCTTCCCCATCTAAATAATCCAGCGTCTTTACCGTGTAATTATGGCGTTCCGCCCAACGGCAGTACATGCGGTAAAGCATTTCCGCCCAGTCCTGCGCTTCAGTCCCGCCGGCTCCCGCGTGGAAGGTAAGAATGGCATTGTGACTGTCGTATTCCCCGGTCAGCAGGGTGTCCAGCCGCTGGCGCTCCAATTCCTGTTTAATCTTTTCTACTTCTTCCTGAGCTTCTGGCAGCAGGGAAAGATCCTCCGCTTCATCCCCCATTTCAATAAGGGCCAGAGCATCTTCATAGGTCGATACCAATTTTTGATAGTCTTCTACTCTGTTCTTCAAAAAGCTGGCGCGCTGTAAAATCTTTTGGGATTCTTCCATCCGGTCCCAGAAGCCC
Organism: uncultured Clostridia bacterium; assembly: GCA_904420155.1. Lineage (GTDB taxonomy): Bacteria > Bacillota > Clostridia > Oscillospirales > Acutalibacteraceae > CAJFUH01. Next base: position 10,784 of record CAJFUH010000170.1, on the reverse strand, counting down.
GGCTCCGCCTGCTTCTGTTCCAGCTCTGCGATTTCCCTCTCCATGGCTTCCATGCCCAGAGCATCTTTTAAATCTTTTAAATCCGGCTGTAAGTCTTCCAGCGCCAATTTCAATTCCTCAAATTGCAGCATGATTGTCTCCTCGTCTTTCCATTTTCAGGAACCCTTATCATTTCTCTGACTGCTTATTATAAAGGAGATTTGGGAAAAAGTAAAGGAAAAGCGCGGTTTCCCATTCAAAATCCTTGCAGTAAATGTTACACGAACGTAAATACTTATTGGCAATGATTGCAGTTTTTCCAAAAATTCGTTACAATAGGAAAAAAGGAGGAAATCTTATGATCGATTATACGGGAATCCCCTGCCCAGTGTGCCACAAGGAATTCACTCCCGAAGATGATATTGTCGTATGTCCCGAATGCGGCGCGCCATACCATCGTGAATGCTACCAAAAAGTGGGACATTGCGTTTACAGCGATAAACATGGAACCAGCGAGGCGTGGACCCCCCCGCAACGCCAGGAAGAACCGAATACACAAGAAGAGGATAACGCCCAAGATAATCAGCGGGTAAAACCATGCCCCCGCTGCGGCGCGCAAAATTATAAAGACGCTCTTTTCTGTGATAAATGCGGTTTCCCCCTATCCTCAAACGAGGCCAGGCCCGGAGGTTTTCCCTTCCCGGGACAGGGCGCGCCCGGCCAATCCCCCATGGGCGGCATGCCTTTCGTGGCATTTGATCCTCTAGGAGGGGTCAATCCCGCGGAGGATTTCGACGGCGTGCCCGCATCTGACGTCGCCAAACTGGTGGGGCCCAATACTCCCTATTATCTGCCGGTATTCGACCGTATCAAAAAAGCCAACAAAGGGCGATTCGGGTTTTGCGCCTTTTTATTTGCCGGCGGCTGGATGCTGTACCGCAAACAGTATAAATACGGTATTCTTGTCTGCCTGTTGATGGTAGCCTGTACCCTGGCCAACCTGGCGGCCCAGGTCTTCGTATGGTGGCCCATGATTCAGTCTATGAATTTAACCGACAGCCAGATCTATTCCATGGAATACATTCCGCTCTTGATACAGGAGATTGGGACAAAGGACTTTGGGACGCAATTGCTATTCTATATCCCCATGATAGCCGATGTAATCCGATGGGCCCTTCATTTTATTGTCGGATTCCAGGGCAACCGGTTCTATTACCGACATTGCGTCAGGACGGTAAAGAAATTCAACGAAACTGCGGTTTCCGAAGAAGCACGTACCCAAAAACTGCAAGCAGCGGGAGGGGTCAATATTCCCCTGGCTATTTGTTTGCTGGTAACTTATATGATTGTCAGTTATTTACCCTATTTCTTATAAAATGGTCAACCTGAAAAAGCAGACCATACAGGAGGTTTTTCCATGAAAGTAACCAAAGCAGTCATCCCCGCAGCGGGATTGGGCACCCGGGTTCTCCCCGCCACCAAAGCCATGCCGAAAGAGATGCTGCCCATTGTGGACAAGCCCGCCATCCAGTATATTGTGGAAGAAGCGGTGCGGTCCGGTATTACCGACATTCTGATTATCACAAACCGCGGGAAAGGGTTGATTGAGGACCATTTCGACCGCGCCCCAGAGCTGGAAGCGAAACTCACCGGTTCCCAGAAAGAAGCCATGTTCCATTCCGTGGTGGACATATCCAAGCTTGCCAATATCTATTTTGTCCGGCAAAAGGAAACCAAAGGGCTGGGGCACGCTGTCAACTGCGCCCGTTCCTTTGTGGGAAACGAGCCCTTCGCCGTGCTGTATGGGGACGATGTGATTATTGGGGAGGATCCCGCCTGCGGGCAGTTAATCCGGGCCTATGAAGAATTCGGCCAGGGCGTGCTGGGGGTCAAGGAAGTCACCCCGGAAGCCATTGTAAAATACAGTTCCCTCAAGGTTGATCCCATCCGGGATAATCTGTACCAATGTACAGATATGGTGGAAAAACCTTCCCCGGATAAAATCCTGTCCCTTTTTTCCATTCTGGGACGGTGTGTCCTTCCTCCGGAAATTTTCGATATCCTGGACCGCACGCAACCGGGCGCGGGCGGGGAAATCCAGCTGACCGACGCTATGTGCCAATTGGCCCGCACTACCGGGATGGTTGCAGTGGACTTTACCGGCAAGCGGTACGACATGGGCAATAAACTGGGAATTATGCAGGCCCAAGTAGAACTTGCCTTGAAACATCCGGAAATCGGAGGCGATTTTAAAGCTTACTTAAAAGAAATTGCCTCTTCTCTCTAGAAACAACCTGCATTCCAAGAAGATTAGCGAAAAAATTGGCATGTTGACAACACAGAGTTACAGTCTTTTGTTGAAAAGGCTCTGAAACTGGGTGCAAAATTGGCGGGCAGCCAATACAGGGACGGCGAATGGATTACCCTGCTGGATCCGGCGGGCCGTCCCTTCTGTTTTGTCATGTAGGAGTGATTTTTCGCAGAAGCTTGTACAAAACTACTTTTTTTGTGTTAGGTGATTTTCTTTTTGATCGTAGTTGACAAATCGGAATCGTACCGCTATAATAATTCCGATATTGTCAAAATATCATATCCTTGCTCCGGCCATACCGGGGCCTAATGTCCAAAAGGAGGTGCAAGTAAACATGGCAAATGTAAAAAGTGCTTACGAAACCGTTGTCGTCATCTCTATGAAATTGGGTGACGAGGGAGTTGCCGCTATGGTGCAGAAGTTCAAAGATCTCATCGAGAAGCATGCAACTCTGGATGGCGTTGATGAATGGGGCAAGCGCAGACTGGCCTACATGATCAACAAGGAAACAGAAGGCTACTATGTGCTGTTCAACTTCACAAGTGACGCTGAGTTCCCGGCCGAACTGGATCGTATCTACAAGATTACCGATGGTATCCTTCGTTCTCTCATTGTCAAGAAGGAAAACTAAGGAAGGTGATTTGGAATGCTCAACACAGCAATCTTAATGGGTAGGCTGACCGCTGATCCCGAGCTACGCCATACACCGAATAATTTGGCTGTTACCAGCTTTACGCTGGCGGTAGACCGCAGTTATGTCAAATCTGGCGCGGAACGCCAGACGGATTTTATCGACGTCGTCGCATGGCGCTCTACGGCTGAGTTTGTATGCCGTTATTTCCACAAAGGACAATTGGTAGCGGTACAGGGTTCTATTCAAACCCGCAGCTATACCGACCGGGAAGGCATCAAACGCAAGGCTTTTGAGATCGTAGCGGACAACGTCCATTTCGCAGAATCCAAACGGGATAGTTACAGCAACTCCGCGCAAAACGCCGGCGGATACCAGCAGGGCTATTCCAATAACAGCGGATATCAACAGCAGCCTGTACAAAATGGATTGGGCCGTCCGGAAATGGAACCCGCTTCTTCGTTCTCCACCGGGGATACCGGCGATTTCGAGGAGATTCCCACCGATGACGATCTGCCCTTCTAAGTTTTATTTTTCCTAACAACCAGACGAAGAGAGTATTTTTTGAAAGGAGACTTTACCATGGCTGAAAGAACCGAAAGACCTGAAAGAGATAATCGCCGCGGCGGCCGCAAAGGCCGTAAGAAAGTTTGCGGTTTCTGTGTAGATAAGGTAGAATCCATCGATTATAAGGATATCGCCAGACTGCGCCGTTACATTTCTGAGCGCGCAAAGATTCTTCCCCGCAGAGTGACCGGTACCTGCGCCCATCATCAGCGTGAGCTGACTGTGGCTATTAAACGTGCCCGTCATCTGGCCCTGTTGCCTTTTAGCAGCGACTAATCTTTTGCTATTGCAAACCCCCTCACTGGATTAAAAACCAGTGAGGGGGTTTTTTTATCGCTCTCATTTCCTTTTTCTATTATTTATGATAAAATAAAACATATTCTTGATACTGTTTTGGGAAAGAAGGAACTTATGATGCGCATTCGATATCCAATCCAAAGGGCATCCTACGGATTTTCCCGCATCCGATGGAAATCAGGAAGTCTCCTCTGCCGCGTTGCTCTGATTCTCTCTCTGATTTTCCTGTGTACAAGTTGCTCCTCTGCGCAATCAGCTTTGGGCAGCTCTTCCCCATCTTCCGAATCCCTTCCCTTGCCCCCGTCTTCTATGGGAAATGTGGAACCTGAGGAAATTCTCCTATCCACTGACAGCGTGGAATTATCTCCCGGAGATACTTTCCTGCTTTCCTATTCTCTGCTTCCTGCGGATGCTTCTCCCTTGGACGCCGTTTATGCCAGTTCCAATCCTTCGGTAGCTACGGTAGACAGCAATGGTATTATTACCGCCTTCTCCCCCGGAACGGCAATTGTTACGGTACAATTGGAAAACGGTCTGTCCGCCTCCCTTTCCCTGACGGTACTTTCCCCCGATATTCCGGTTTCCTCTATGGAATCCAACGAGGATTCCATTACCCTCACCGTCTGGCAGGAAAAACACCTGACTGTAACCGTATATCCAGAAGACGCGACCGACAAGGGAACAATATGGTCTTCTTCCGACCCCGATATCGCCGTTGTGGATTCTTCCGGCAAAATTCGCGCTGTCTCTTCGGGGCGCTGTATGGTGACAGCAGCTTCTACATCTAATCCAGACATCTCCTGTGAGATATCGGTAACGGTTGTTGCCTCTTCCTCCTCCAGTCAGTCCCCGGCTTCCTCTTCTTCTGAATCCTCCAGCCAAGCAACAACTTTTAATGGGGATTTTGCCTCTTGGAATCAAAATTGTGATTGGTCTATGATGGTTATCAATAACAATAACCCGATTTCCGACGGATATAAACCACAGCTTGTTTCCTATCAATCCATCCAGATTGACCAACGAGTGCTTCCTCATTTACAGGAAATGATGGAAGCCGCTTCCGCTGACGGCGCCGGGCTCTGGCTGGCCTCCGGATACCGGGATATCGCGTTACAGACCAAGCTGTACAATCGAAAAGTCAACCAATTCCTAAATAAGGGATACTCTAAACAAGACGCTTTGATCGAAGCGGCCACCATTGTGGCCAAGCCCGGTACCAGCGAGCATCATACCGGTCTTGCCGTGGACTTCAATAATGTATCGGACGACTTCCGTGATACAAAAGGATATCGCTGGTTGACGGAACACGCCGCAGAATATGGATTTATTGAGAGATATCCCACAGATAAGCAGTTAATTACCAATGTGATCTATGAGCCTTGGCACTTCCGTTATGTGGGGGTGGAAAATGCCAAAGCCATTCAGGACAGCGGCCTATGCCTAGAAGAATATGTCAGTTCCCTTTCATAAGGACAAGGTTTTGAAAGCCTGCCTCCCCCATTCTCTCTATTTTTGATACAGGCCGGTTACGATAAAATAGATTGGAAATATTCCTCGCTACTAATCCCATTGGGACGTAAAAAACGGTTTAATCCATATAAGCATTCCGGGTCTCTCGTGATATAATTGGTTTTCTGTGCACAGGTCAGGGTCGCTTGAAAACCCATCTCCTTTAGTATTTCCAGCGATACATCACTGATAGCGCCAAAGGGATATACAAAAGTAGTGGGGGTCCATCCGGTATGTTCCTCGATAACCTGCTGTGCATGCATTACATCGTCGGTAAGCACCTTTTTATAAGTCTCTATATCTTCCCCTTTTTTCTTTTTGGCCCCATTGCGCTGGCCTGTATTGGCGTGCATATTGTAGGAATGGTTTTGGACCTCAATATAGCCCGATTGTATCATTTCATTAATCATGTCCCAGCTGGCATGCGCATAACTGGCACGGGTATCCGGCTCTTGCGTGTATTGGTCCGCGTACCGCCCTATGGGGGAAAACACCATCTTACAGTCGTATTCTTTCATCAGTGGGAAAGCATAGAGATAATTATTGTAATACCCGTCGTCAAACGTAATCATAATAGGTTTTTCCGGTAAACTCCCTCCATTTGTATAATCGATCAGATCTTGCATGACAATGGTCGTGTATCCGTGCTCTTTTAAATAGCGCAAATCGCTTTCCAATAGATCCGGCCCAATGACGTATTTCCCCTGCAATTTTTTATCTTTTAAAATTCCATGATACATCAAAATAGGGATTTCTACGCTGTTTTCCTGAGGGATCGACATCGCCCGGCTGAGGGGATGCCAACAAAATATCCCAATTCCCAGAATGATTACCAAAGATAATAACGCTGAAATCAATGCCTTTTTACGGATATGGATATTCAGATACATACACCCATCCCTTTCCCCCTCAGATATCTCGCTTTTCCGTCGGCATTTTTAAATCAGAAAAGCTGTTCCCATCCACCAGTATAAGCAATATTCTTTCTTTTTAGACCGGAAAAATTTTTCTTTTTCTTGAAAAAAGCTTTACAAATCTGCCCTGATATGCTAATATTAAAAACAGAAACAGGAATTATTACTAATTTGGTGGTGGCTATGGAAAAACGTCAGAACTACAGCCGAAAAAGAGAGGCGATTTATGAGGCGATATGCGGTACGGATATCCACCCTACAGCGGACTGGATTTATCAAACTTTAAAGCCTGTTTACCCGGATTTGAGCCTTGGTACCGTATACCGTAATATCAGCCGTTTTAAAGAAGAGGGAAAAATTGTCAGTGTTGGTGTGGTAAACGGCCAGGAAAGGCTGGACGGCAATACAGTCCCCCATTCTCATTTTATCTGTAAAGTATGCGGACGTGTTTTAGATGTTGGTTCCGACGGCGTAATCACCGATGGCCATCTGGATCAAAGTATTGCAAAACGGTATGGCTGCCAGGTTGATTTTCACGATTTAGTGTTTCATGGTACCTGTTCCCATTGTTTATAAAAGGGATTCCCTTTTATGATATTCAAAAGAAAATATTTACATCATGGAGGAATGGAAACAATGAAAAAATTTGTATGCACCATCTGTGGTTACATCTATGAGGGCAATGAGGCTCCGGAGTTCTGCCCCCAGTGCAAAGCTCCGAAGGAAAAGTTTAAGGAAATGGTAGAAGGCGCTTCTTACACCTGCGAGCATGAGATCGGCGTTGCGAAGGGTGTAGACCAAGAAGTATATGACGGCTTGGTTGCAAACTTTAACGGCGAATGCTGCGAAGTAGGTATGTATCTGGCTATGAGCCGTCAGGCTGACCGCGAAGGTTATCCGGAAGTTGCCGAAGCCTTTAAGAGATATGCTTTGGAAGAGGCGGAGCATGCCGCCAAGTTCGCCGAGTTGTTGGGCGAAGTTGTCACCAACAGCACCAAGAAAAACTTGGAGATGCGCGCAGAGGCTGAGGCCGGCGCCTGCGACGGTAAATTCCAGATTGCTAAGCGTGCTAAAGAGCTGGGCTACGACGCTATCCATGATACCGTGCATGAGATGGCCAAGGACGAAGCCAGACACGGCGCTGGATTTACCGGCCTGCTGAAGAGATATTTTAATTAAGCCATAAACAAGAGGCGTACGATCAGTTTTATTTTACGCCAGTGGTTTGGCTTTATAAATATCAATTGAATGATTTATGGATCAGGGGACAATCCAAAGGATTTGTCCCTTGATTTTTTGTATGACACTTCACAAACAATAGAGGACAAGAACGATGAGTAAAAAATTTTGGAAAATTGTTTGCGTAATCTCCTTTGTATTATTCGTGCTATCTGCCGTCCCACTCATTCCTGTTATATTGCAAATACCAAACAGGCCGGAGATGGGGATTATCGGCGGCGCGGATTCTTTCACATATTCCTTTATCATTGAAAAGCTATTATTTCATCACCCTCTTTTTTATATTGGTCTTATCTGTTTCGCTGTATTCATAGTATCCCTTGTGATCCTGTTTGTAAAGAGTATCCGCAAACGGTAAAACGGGCCGCTTCCAGCCATTCGCCTGAAAATAAAAGAAAAGGGGAGCTGCTGCACTTGCTTACGCTTGTGCAATAGCCCCTCTTTTCTTTTTCACTATCACGGCAATTGCAGGGTGACATTTCCCTCCTTATCAATACGGAGGCTCATACGCTTAATATATCTGGTAAAGAACTGTTCCTTCTCACTGTCTGAAAAGTTGGCGGCCGTCCTCATATAGACCTGTTCCAAAAGGCTGTAAATATTGAAACTTTTGGTTTCTAAATAATCTTTTACTTCACAAAGAATGGCGTCCGTTTTCAAGGAAGCCGCTTTACCTGTACAAAAATCATCGATGTAGCAATAAAATATATGATTCTCTTTTAACGCCCTTTTTAAATCTCCCCCGCACTTGCTGTATTCCACCATTACCAAAAAGTGGGCTTTAGGCAGAGAGGTAATCAGCGCCCAGTAATCAGAATCGCTGGAAACGATGATAAAAGAATCAATATGATTCTCATAAAATTCCTGGCAAGTGCCGGCAGTCAACCGAATATCCACCAAAGATTTGTTTTCTTTGATCCTAGGGATCATTTCATGTTCCACTGGAATGCGAAGATGCTGATGTAAAATACTCCACGTACTCTCAGTATGTACGTCATTATATAAGATAATCTTTTTAATCTTGTCCAATTTATCCGGTTCCAAATTCATCAGCGTAGCGTAAAATTTATAAGGATCTGAATTCTCGCAGTCCACCACAATGGCTGTCCGTTCACTTTGGTCCAGGAATTTATAAACTTCCTCTTTTGTGAGGTTTCCTGCATCAATTACATAGCTATATCCATGAAATACCTGATTATGGCGCTGGTACAATAATTTAATAAATTTTTGATCGTTATACAGAATATTTCCTTCTTCTCCCGTGCGCCAATTGATATAAACTTGGTAAGGATATTGAGAAATATGCCCCATATAATTAGCCCAAGCTTTTTTTAGGCCACGATCTGTTTTTCCATCCGGCATAATAAATAATTCTTTGATATACTGCCATTCGATCCATATAGGAAAAATTCCCTGACAATAAGAAATATGTTCTTGGATATATTGATTAATATCCATGAGATATTGATTTAACGGACGGTTCGCCTTGATAATCTCTAACCCATCATTACGCAATTGATCTATGATTTCTTTTGAAATATATTCCGGCAATCGATCTAAATTTTTCAACTCATACTGGATCGCCTGATTTATTTCCCTATATTTACGTTCTAATATGGTACGCAAGGTACATAAATTTCGGACAATACGCGCTTCTTTCTCGGTTTCTAATTCCTCATAAATTTCCCATTGCGGAGGTTCATGTTCATTCTCAAAAATTCGTTTGGGAACTCCGGCTAAATACGCCACTCTTGAAACAATATCACAGGTGCTATTCGGATAATTATCGTAATTGGATGTATCCTCACTCTGTTCTGACATTTCTTCCCCGGTCTCTTCTACCGTCTCGGACGAGCTTTCCCCTTGGTAATCCGTCTGATCAACCTCCGATTGATCCTGTTCTAAACTAATATTCTCTTCCCACTTTAACGGCTCATAATGGAACTCCATACTAACTCCTTTCCTTCCATGGTCTAACATCTTATGGTCTTCTCTACAGAAACTAATAATTTATTTTTATTATACTTCATATACAGCAAATCATCAACAAAATGTAAAAATTATCATGATTTCCCAGACACTGATAACATAAAAATACAGGAAATGACTAGAAGTTTCAAAGGGTTAGGTACATAGGTGCTTTCCAATTTCTGTTTGTCCCTTCTGTAAATTATACCGGGTAATTTTCTAAGAAAAGTAGAGTATCCCGGTGGCTACAGCGGAAAAAAGAGGCAGTCCAGGAACATCCAGTAAAAAGGTACGAGAAAAAACGGACCTAAAAACGAAAAATTCCATGAACTGCCATCATTATCTCCCGATAGGGAAACGGACAATATTTCTACAGCAAGCGATATCTTTTTCCTATCCTCTTCCCTTTCCATCTGTCCAATTCTCCAGTGGAATTGGACAGATGGAAAATACCGTCGATGAGATATATGTTTTTTCCTTTTACGGGAAATATGGTCACTCCTTCGGTTTGAGCGGGCCATAGAAATATGAAGCGGTCGCCCCTCCGTCAATCAAAAAGTCTGCGCCCGTGATAAACGCGCCTTTATCGCTCATCAACAACTCCGCCACATTGGCGACTTCGTCCGCCGTACCGGGGCGGCCTGCCGGACACTTGGCAAACATATTTTTATAAAAATCCCCGCGCGGGCCGTTGAATTCGTCAATTGCCAATGGCGTTACAATGATCCCGGGTGAGATAGAGTTGATCCGGGCGCCCTTCTGTCCCCATATCACAGATTCCGCCATCACCCTCTTTTCGTTGCAGCGCTTGGCCATCTGATAGGCATGCAGGGTATCTCGAATATTCTTGGGCTGTAACATGTCCAACTTCAGCAGTTCTTCGGTTGGCGTACAGGCAAGCTGCTCATCCTCTGCTGCGCTGAGGGCCGGCATCCGGTGGCCAGATTGGCTGGAAATGGTCACTCCCACGCCGCCTTCTTTGATAACTTTTCCTACTTCTTCCAGCAGAACGGCGGTCCCATAGAGATCCACTTTCAAAATTGCCTCAATAGGCGCCTGGCTGGGAGAAACGCCGGCCGCATTGACCAGCATAGCAATGCGGCCTAACTTCTGCGCTTCTGCCAGAAGATTCTGGATAGACGCCCGGGAGGAGAGATCCGTCTCTAGCGCCACTGTATCAAATCCAGCATCCTTCATAATTTTTGCAACCGCCTGTGCGTTTTCCAGCTTTTTATCCCCTATAACAATCTTCTTTCCATATCCCATTCGGCGGGCAATCGCCATACCGATCTGTCCGGCACCCGTCAAAATCATAACATCCTTCATGATATTTTCCTCCATTCCCGTATTTATTTGCCCGTCATTTTCA
>CAJFUH010000169.1 GCA_904420155.1 uncultured Clostridia bacterium | reverse complement strand
GACCAATGTGCTGGGCACGGTGAACCTGCTGAACATCGCCAAAAAGGCATGGCAGACCGGGGACGACCAGTACAAGGAAGGCTGCAAATTCTTGCAGGTTTCCACCGACGAAGTGTACGGGTCTCTGGGCGAGACCGGCTACTTTATGGAGACCACGCCATTGGATCCTCACAGCCCCTATTCTTCAAGCAAGGCGTCCGCCGACCTGTTTGTCAAGGCGTATGCCGATACCTACAAGTTCCCGGTGAACATCACCCGCTGTTCCAACAATTACGGCCCGTACCAGTTCCCGGAAAAGCTGATCCCCCTGATGATCAACAATACCTTGCAGCATAAAGATCTGCCCATCTACGGCGACGGCATGCAAATCCGCGACTGGCTGTATGTAGAGGATCACTGCAAGGCCATCGATATGGTGGCGAGAGACGGCGTAGTAGGACAGGTCTATAATGTGGGCGGGCACAATGAGCGTCCCAACATTACCATTGTCAAGACCATTTTGTCTTATGTAAAAGAGCATGTGGATCCCGAAGTGGGCGAGCACATGATGAAGCATGTGGAAGACCGCAAAGGGCATGACCGCCGTTACGGCATTGACCCGGAAAAGATCAAGAGGGATCTGGGCTGGTATCCGGAGACCACCTTTGAGGTGGGCATCCAGAAGACCATTGAGTGGTACCTGAATAATAAGCAATGGATGGAGAACGTCACCAGCGGCGCTTACCAGGAATATTACAAGAAGATGTACGAGAATAAATAAGAGGATTGACGAGAGAGGGTATAACATACAGGCCGGGGCGGTAGCGATTACCGCCCGGACTGTTGTTATGGCCTTTCTTGTTACGTGCCTTTAGAGTTGATAGGAAGGGATCGTCATGGGAAAATTTAAGTTTATCGAAACCGGCATTGAAGGGTTAGTGATTGTAGAACCCACGGTATTTGGAGATAACCGGGGCTATTTCATGGAAACTTATAATTACAATGAGTTTGCCGCCGCAGGGCTGGATATGGTTTTTGTACAGGACAACCAGAGCAAGTCCAAAAAAGGCGTGCTCCGCGGGCTCCATTTCCAGAAAAAAAATCCCCAGGGCAAGCTGGTGCGCGCTGTGCGCGGCGAGGTATACGACGTGGCGGTAGACCTGCGCAAGGGCAGCAAGACTTACGGGAAATGGTACGGCGTGCTGCTCAGCGAGGAAAACAAGCGCCAGTTCTATGTGCCGGAAGGGTTCGCCCACGGCTTTTTGGTAATGACGGACACGGCGGAGTTTGTATATAAGTGCACCCGCTTCTACGATCCCACCGACGAGGGCGGCCTCATGTGGAACGACCCCGACGTGGGTGTGGAATGGCCCATCCAGGAGGGCATGGAAATTCTGCTCAGCGAAAAGGATAAAAAGAATACGGCGTTCCGCGACATGGAGAGCCCCTTTGTGATGCCGGAAAAATAAAAAATCCAAAAGAGGAGTATCGCTTTGAAAAAACAGATACAGACCTTCATGAGGTATCGGTTCCTATTGGAAGACCTCATTTCCAGAGACCTAAAAGTAAAATATAGACGGTCGGTATTGGGGCTCATATGGAGTATCCTCAATCCTTTGTTGATGATGCTGGTGGTCACCACGGTTTTCAGCACCATTCTGCGGATCCAGATTGAAAATTTCCCCCTCTACTATTTGACCGGTTCTTTGATTTTTAACTTTATCTCAGAGGCTACCTCGGCAGCTTTGATCTCCATTATCTCGTCCGCCCAGCTGATTAAAAAAGTTTATGTACCTAAATATATCTTCCCGTTGGAGAAGACCTTATTTTCCTTTGTGAATATGCTGTTTTCCCTGATCGCCATTGTGATCATCATGGTGATCACCCCCAATACCCCATGGCATTGGACATTGGTGTTATTCCCAGTCCCGCTGATTTACGCTTTGGTATTCGCCATCGGGTTGGGATTGATCCTGGCCTCAGTCAATGTGTTTTTCCGGGATGTGGGGCATTTATATTCCGTGTGGCTCACCGCCTGGACCTATTTGACCCCCATCATTTACACCATCGATATGCTTCCGGAAAATCTGCGCTGGCTCATGAAAATCAACCCGTTGTATCATTATGTCACTTATTTCCGGATGCTGGTGATGGATGGAAATGTTCCAGCGTTTACGCCGGGGGCGCAATATCTCGACCTCATTTGCTTGGCGTTTTCCCTTTCATTCCTGTTGTTGGGGTTAATTGTCTTTAAGAAATCCCAGGATAAATTTATCCTGCACATATAAGGAGGGGAAAAATTTGGCAAACGCAGTAGAGATTGAACATGTCACCATGCGGTTTAACATGTCCAAGGACAAGGTGGACAGCATTAAGGAATATATGATCCGCTTGATGAAACGCCAGCTCTTTTTTGAAGAATTTTTCGCCCTCAAGGACGTCAGCCTGAATATTGAGAAAGGCGACGTATTCGGCATTGTGGGGTTAAACGGGTCTGGAAAAAGCACGTTGTTAAAAGTGATTTCCGGTATTTTAAAGCCCAGCAAAGGCCGGGTGAGGACCTATGGGACCATTTCTCCCATGATTGAGCTGGGGGCTGGTTTTGATATGGACCTGACCGCGCGGGAAAACGTTTTTCTCAACGGTTCTGTCCTGGGGTATTCCCGGAAGCAGATGAGGGAAAAATTTGATGAAATCATCGAATTTGCGGAACTGAAAGATTTCGTGGACGTGGCTGTGAAAAACTATTCCAGCGGTATGATGGCCCGCTTAGGGTTCGCCATCGCCACGATCACCAAACCGGAAATTTTGATTGTAGACGAGATTTTGGCGGTAGGGGACTTCTTATTCCAGGAAAAATGTGAAAACCGCATCCGTGAACTGATGGACGGCGGGACCACCGTGTTGATTGTCTCCCATGCGATTGAACAGATTGAACGGCTGTGCAAGCATGTGCTGTGGCTGGATCACGGCAATATGAAGATGCTGGGGGATACCAAAACCGTGTGCGACGCGTACAAACAAATTAACTGATTCCAATCATAAGGCAAGCGTTTTAAATGGGAAGGTTTGGATATTAAGGAAAAACTTGGAGGATATGGAATGGATAACAAGCTTGGTCAAGAGTACAATCAGAGCTATTACGAGGCATATGACGTTGGAGACTCCAAGGTATCGTATGAGCATTGTCAGGCCCTCAAGGATTTTATGGCCCATGTGGCGGATGCGATTGTGGAGCAACTGCATCCCAAAACTGTGTTGGACGCCGGATGTGCCATGGGATTTTTGGTAGAGGCATTGAGGGACCGGGGTGTAGAAGCTTATGGAATGGATATTTCAGAATACGCCATTAGCCGGGTGCGGGAGGATATCAAGCCATACTGTTGGGTTCAATCCGCTACCCAGCCTCTGCCTGAGGAGAGGCCGGCCCATTATGATTTGATTACTACCATTGAAGTGATCGAGCACCTCAGCGAGCAGGACGGCGCTCTCATGATCCAGAATCTCACCCGGTATACCGACGATATTCTGTTTTCCTCTACGCCCGACGTTTCCCCGGAACCTACCCATAATAATGTACAGTATGGGGAATATTGGGCCAGACGATTTGCTGAAAACGGTTTTTATAAAGATGTTTTTTTTGACGCTGGTTTTATTTCCGACCAGGCAGTGCGTTTTCAAAAAAAAGAAGGCGGCGTCCAGCTGATAGAGGATTATGAAAAAGCTTACCGCCTATGCCGGGATCAGCAGAAGGCTTTAGAAAAGAGGGCCGAGGAACTGGAGAAAGAAGTACGGCGTACCATGGATGAAATGGTAGATCTCACAGTAAAAAACAAGGGATTGGCTGGAGAAAACGAGTATTATGCCGCTCAAATGAAGACCATAGCCAAAGAAAATGAAAAGTTATCCGAACATATCCAGGATCTTTGTGTTCTTTATAGCAGCGTAGTCAATTCTACCGCATGGAAGCTGACCAAACCCATACGTATACTGGGGAATGGAATCCGCAAACTGATTTATTCCAACCGAGCGACAACGCTGATGGTCAAAGGCATTAAAAGTCTGATACATGAGGGTTTCCGTGCGACTTTGCATAAAACAAGAAAAAGTCTGGATCAACAGAGTAATTTTAAAGAATTTGCCAAGCATGTGCTTCCCGGACCGGAAGAATTGGAGAGGGAACACAAGACGAAATTCTCGAAAGACATCAAGTTTAGTATCCTGGTCCCCCTGTATAATACCCCGATCCCCTTCCTGGAGGAAATGATCGATTCCGTTATCCAGCAGACCTACCCAAATTGGGAACTGTGCCTGGCGGATGGAAGCGACGACCAGCATCCCGAAGTGGGGCAGCGCGTCCAGCAGTATGCCCAGAAGGATAGCCGTATCCGTTATCGCAAGCTGGAAAAGAATCTGGGGATTGCGGATAATACCAACGCCTGTATTGAAATGGCCACCGGCGATTATATCGCTTTGTTTGACCATGACGACGTGCTGCACCCTTCGGTACTGTTTGAAGATATGAAGGCGATTACGGAGCAAAACGCCGACTTTATCTATACCGATGAAATGACGTTCTCAGAGACGCTGGATAACGCTTTGACAGTGCACTGTAAACCGGATTTCGCCATTGACAATCTGCGGGCTAACAATTATATCTGCCATTTTTCCGTATTCAGCAGGGAACTGCTGGACCGGGCCGGCTGGTTTGATCACAACTATGATGGCAGCCAGGATTATGATATCATCCTGCGCTTGACGGAACAGGCCAGCCATATTGTGCATATTCCCAAGGTATTGTATTTTTGGCGCAGCCATCCGGGGTCGGTAGCCAGCGATATCAGCGCAAAGCCTTACTGCATCGCCTCTGCCAAAAGGGCGCTCAACGATCATCTCAAGCGCTGCGGGCTGGAGGGGGAAGCGATGGACGCCCCCCGTTTGACTTCCATTTATCGCATCCAATATAAAATCCAGGGGGAACCCTTGATTTCCATCATTATCCCCAACAAGGATCATATCACGGATCTGACCCGCTGCGTCTATTCTATCCTGGAAAAGAGCACCTACTCCAACTATGAGATTATCATTGTGGAAAACAACAGTGAAGAAAAGGAGACCTTTGAATATTACGAGGTCTTGCAAAAGCGTCAGAATATCCGGGTGGTCACCTGGAAAGATTCCTTTAATTACGCGGCCATCAACAATTTTGGAAGAACTTTTGCCAACGGGGAATACCTGCTTTTCTTAAACAACGATATCGAGGT
>CAJFUH010000168.1 GCA_904420155.1 uncultured Clostridia bacterium | reverse complement strand
TTTTAAGATTCCCTTGATACAGCGCCCAATGACAGGCTATATATCTCGGTAGTCTCTAGTCCGTGACCGGATACGAGACGCTCTCCGGTTCACGTTCACCGCTCAGTGACGCCCTTATCCGAGCCGCGGTACTCCCGGTAAGGACGGCAGTCTGTTATTAGGCTGCTAACGCAACTCCTCTGTTGAAGGAAATTACGTTGTTAGAATTGTTATCTTTGTCGTTTATTTTTAAACGCGCGGATTTTAAAGCGGTTCCGCAGCCGCTACTCGCTTACTGTTGTTCACAATCCCCGTCGAAACCATTGCATCCCCATATAAAAAGGAATCAGGAAAAAACGTTATCGGTTTCTTTCTTTCATTGCGCGCTCAATATCTCTCTTAGCCGCTTTGGCGGCGAGATCATTGCGTTTATCATAGAGCTTTTTACCCTTGCATAGCCCAACCTGTACTTTTACTCGGGACCCTTTCCAATATATAGAGACAGGTATCAACGAATACCCATCCTGCTTCACCAGACCAAACAGGCGCATAATCTCTTTCTTATGCATTAACAGCTTACGTACCCGCATGGGATCTCGATTAAAAATATTTCCCTGCTCATAAGGGCTGATATGCATCCCATTGACCAAAAGCTCTCCGCCGACAACGGAACACCAGCTATCCTTGAGATTCACTTTACCATTGCGGACGGATTTTACTTCTGTGCCGCACAGCTCAATTCCAGCTTCGAAGCTCTCTTCTACAAAGTAATCATGGAAGGCTTTTTTATTTTGTGCGATGGTTTTCAGATGTGTTTGTTCTTTTCCCATAAAAAGCCTCCCTTCTTTGTAGTATATTAGCTTATCATAGAAAGAATACTTTGTCAATCTAAAAAAGTTTTATTGATAGGAAAATTTGATGATTTTAAAGAAATGGTTCATTTGGAAAATCCGTTAATAGTTGGATAATCCATAAGTTGATACAAAAGAATGGAAAGGACGGAAGGTTTTCCTGGTTAGGTTTATTAGAAAAATCTTAAAAGGCCGTACAGGAATCCCTATCATAATTGTCATAATTCTGCTAGGGATCGTCTGATTCTCTATGCGCTTTCCCAGTTTGTTTTGTGGGGAAAAAATGGTATAATAAAAACAGTCTATAATCGTTTTCTGAGAAAACAATTCGTTCCGATTTGGCTCATTTTTACTTGGGACAAGATTCTTTATTTGTCTAAAGTTCGCTGAAAAAGCAAAATATGAGGGATAAAAACGAGGACCATACATCCTCGTTTTTTCATTTCCATGTAATTGGAATGATATATAAAGTTTTTTCTATCTTTGTAGAAAACAAAAACGTATATTTGCAAACATGATAAACGAGGAAGAGAGGTCTTACATGAATCAAACCCTTTTTACACAGTTATCCTTAACACCTGAGATTCAGCACGCCCTTGATGAAATGGGCTTTGAAACCGCCACAGAGATTCAGTCCAGCAGTATTCCGGTAATCCAGCAAGGGTATGACGTTATCGGACGTTCGCAGACTGGAACAGGAAAAACAATCGCTTTTGGAATTCCAGCGCTGGAAAGCATCGACCCGTCTGACCGGCACGTCCAGGTGCTTATTTTGTGCCCCACCCGGGAACTGGCGGTGCAGGCATGTGATGAATTAAAGAAGCTGGCCCGGTTTATGCCGGGGATTAAGGCAGCGGATATTTACGGCGGCGCTCCCATGGATCGCCAGATTTCCCGGCTGCGTACGGCCAATGTGGTGGTGGGGACTCCCGGCCGTGTAATGGATCATATGAGGCGGAGGACTTTAAAACTCCACCATCTCAAGATGATCGTGCTAGATGAAGCGGATGAAATGCTGAGCATGGGATTCCGGGAGGATATTGAAACCATCCTTTCGGAGACCCCGGAAGAGCGGCAGACCGTGTTGTTTTCTGCAACCATGCCGCCGGAGATCTTGGCTCTAACCCAGAAATATCAGCGGGACCCCCAATTGGTGGAAGTAAATCGGAAACAAGTCACGGTGGAAAATATTGAACAGTCCTATTATAATGTGCCCATGGGGCGCAAGATGGATGCGCTCAATCTGCTGTTAAAATATTATGATCCCAAGCGTTGTATGATTTTCTGTAACACTAAGAAAATGGTGGACGATATCACGGGATATTTGTGCCGGCATGATATCCAAGCGGAAGGACTGCATGGGGATATGAAACAATCCCAGCGTACCAAGGTGATGGATTCCTTCAAGCAGGGTAAAACCGTTGTTTTGGTAGCCACCGATGTGGCGGCCCGAGGCATTGACGTCAGCGACATTGACTATGTCATCAATTACGATATACCGCAAAATACAGAATATTATGTGCACCGAATCGGGAGAACAGGGCGCGCGGGAAGATCAGGAAAAGCCATTACCTTATGCAGTGGATATCGGCAAGTAGAAGTGCTTGTTCGGATTGGACGGCTGGTAAAGGCCCGCATTCAGGAAGAAATGGTTCCAAGCATTTCTCAGATTCAGGAAAAGCAGAGGGAGCGGAGTATCCGACAGGTGGAAGAGGCGATGAAAGAGGTCACAGAGCTTTCTTATGAGCCGGTAGTGGATCAATTGGTGAGCCGTGGCTACGACGCCAAAATGCTGGCGGCAGTGCTTATGGAGCTGCATTTCGGTAGCCAGGGATGCGATGTGGAAGAGATTAAAGCGCCGGTCCGCCGGAACAGGGACAACAAAGACCAGGCAGGCTATCGGAAGATCAGCATCAATGTGGGACGTGTCCAACGGGTAGCGCCCAACCATATTGTAGGAGCGATTACCGAACGCACGCATTTGAGTGGCAAAGATATCGGGAAAATTGAGATTTACGACAATAATACCGTGGTCTCCATTCCGGAAAAAGGGTTGGATGAAACGTTGGCCCAGATGAAAAATCTGAAAATTTGCGGAAATCCCACGGTAACCACCTTGTACCGTTCTTCGGATGGGGAATGGCGGCGCGGATCTTCCAGGGCATCCCGCGCAGGGGGCAGCCCTAAGAAAAAGAGACATTCGGAAAAATCTTATGCCCGTCGGAAAATATATAACTGATATGACAGAGAGAAAACCCCGGTTATCCCAAAATTCGGATAACCGGGGTTCCTTCATTATAAGATAAAAAGGATGGAAGGCTTTTTATAGGGAACAGGAACAATGGCCCTCTTCGTGGTCACAGTCGCTGATTTTCCCTACTAAGGGGGTTGGATCAATTCCCTGACGGGTATAATAATCGGCTACCGCCGCCTTGATGGCCTGTTCCGCCAAAACGGAACAATGCACTTTCACAGGCGGAAGACCGTCCAGGGCTTCCATGACCGCCTGATTGGTGAGTTTCAGAGCATCTTCGATTGTTTTTCCCTTGATGAGCTCTGTAGCCATGGAACTGGTGGCAAAAGCGGCTCCGCAGCCAAATGTTTTAAATGTTACGTCGGTAATAACGCCGTCGTTTACCTTAATATACATTTTCATGATATCTCCGCATTTGGCGTTGCCCACTTCACCGATGCCATCCGCGTCGGGCAGTTCTCCCACATTACGGGGATTTGCAAGATGATCCATTACTTTTTCACTGTATGCCATGATATATCCGCCTTTCTAATATCTTTCATTTTTTCTATTTTTGTCATTTAGTCTTTATTTTACTTTTTCTGTCCGATCAGGGTTGAGGCCGATAAGGGGGGCGGTTTTCCGATATAATCTTTTCCCACAAAGGGGACATCTCACGAAGCCGTTCCACAATCGGGGGAAGGACCTCTAAGATGTAATCCACATCCGCTTCGGTGTTTTGATCACTCAGAGACAGGCGCAGAGAACCATGGGCGATTTCATGGGGGAGTCCGATGGCCAGCAGGACATGGCTGGGATCTAGGGAGCCGGAGGTGCAGGCGGAACCGGAGGAACCGCATACCCCTTTCATATCCAGCAGCAGAAGAAGGGACTCTCCTTCGATACCTTCAAAACACATATTAAAATTTCCCGGCAGGCGTTTCACCGCGTCGCCGTTTAAGTAGGAACGGTCAATTTTGCAGGCCCCCTGGATCAGGCGATCCCGAAGTTTAGAGAGGCGCTCCACCCGCTGCTCTATATTCGAGCAGGCTTCTTCTACGGCTACCCCTAATCCGACGATACCTGCCGTATTTTCGGTGCCGGCCCGGCGGCCGCGCTCCTGTGCGCCGCCTTCGATGAGGTTTTGAATCCGGATGCCTCGCCGGATATATAAGGCGCCGGTCCCTTTGGGCCCGTGCACTTTGTGGCCGGTGAGGGAAAGCAGGTCGATATTCTGCCGCTGCACATCGATAGGGATATTTCCAATAGCCTGTACGGCGTCAGTGTGGAATAGCACCTTGTGGCGTCTGCAAATCGCGCCCAGTTCGGCAATGGGCTGAATGGTTCCGATCTCATTGTTGGCGTACATGATGGTAACCAGAGCGGTATCCTCCCGGATGGCTCGTTCCAACTCTTCCGGCCGGATGATCCCGTCGCTGTGTACATCCAGATAGGTCACCGAGAACCCTTGTTTTGCCAGCGCTTCTACGGTATGGAGAACCGCGTGATGTTCAAATTTGGAAGTGATAATGTGCTTTTTCCCACGTTTGGCCTGTTCATAGGCTACGCCTTTGATGGCCCAGTTATCCGCTTCGCTTCCGCCGGAGGTGAAAAAGATCTCGCTGGGCTGGGCGTTTAAACCGCGCGCCACTTGTTCGCGGGCCTGTTCCACCGCTTTCTGGGCTTCCCGTCCTACGGAATACAAGCTGGAGGGATTGCCAAACTTTTGGCTGAAAAAGGGAAGCATGGCTTCCAGTACTTTTGGGGATACCGGGGTAGTTGCGGCGTTGTCCGCATATACAAAATGTTCCATATTGATTCACCTTTTACTTGATTTCTTTGATTTTTAGAGTTTACATGTTGATTTCCTAGAAAAGAAATCAGAATGATTGGAATCTATAATATACCTATTTGGTGTACTTTTCAAGAGGTTTTACAAAATTATTTTTTTGCCCGCTCGGCTGCCGCTACCGCCAGGCGGTCACAACGTTCATTTTCCGGGTGGCCGGCATGACCTTTTACCCACTGTACGGTTAATTGATGGATATCCGCCAGACGAAGCAGTTCTTCCCACAGTTCGGGGTTGAGGGCAGGTTCCTTCTTGTTGCGCATCCAACCGTTTTGCTGCCATTTTTTCGCCCAGCCTTTTGTTAAAGCATTGCACACATATTGGGAATCGCTATATAGTGTTACCGCACAGGGTTCTTTAAGCAATTTAAGCGCCTCGATCACCCCGGTCAGTTCCATGCGGTTGTTGGTTGTGTTGGCGCATCCTCCGGAGATTTCCTTTTCATGGGAACCGTAACGCAGAATAGCGCCCCAACCGCCGGGGCCGGGATTGCCCTGGCAGGCCCCATCAGTATAAATTGCCACCTGTTTCATGACTGTTTTCCTCCAAACCAGCAGGCAAGCGGCGAGAACTGCGCACACCGCCTTTTTCTGTTTTTAAGGTTGATTATAGCAACTATCCGTATCGCTGGCAATATTTTCTCCACTTTCCGTTCCAATATCATAAGAGTTTTTTCCTTGATAAACTGTACTGATAGGGAATCGGTTTGATTATATTAGATAGAAACTGGCAAAGATAGGAGAGAAAGCTTGTTGGTTTGGGGAAACCCATGGGGACTCTCTTGACAGTGTAGAAAACAAAGGGTACAATTACAATAATATTTGTGTTCGGATTCTTTATGGATGCAGGGCTCTGCATCCTGGTAAAAGCAACCAGTTCTGTTCGGTTTTTCGTCATAAATAAATAGGGGGAAAGGCCCGTTGCCTGCCCGAAAAGGATACCTGCTTTGCATGATTTCGCTGGCAGGTTTGGTTTTTGCGTCTTTCCCCTGTGAATTGGAGGTTATCTTGTGGTATCAGATTTAGAAAAAAGAACAAAAATGTCAGGGGTAGGGATCCCTACCGGTATCAAGCGTCAGCCTGCGCACAAAACGTTTGGCAAGCAGACGGATCAGCAGCTTTCTTCCAGCGGTGGACAGACGTCGAAGACCCTGAGGAAAGTACAGACGGAATCCCGTACTGCTAAATTGTTTGAAAAGATTTCCCCTCGGGGCCAAACCGTAACGGAGATAGAGAAAAAAGGTGCAGGAAAGGAAGAAAAGAAGACTGTTTCCAGTCCTAGAAAGAGGCCGGTAGGCAGTAAGTCCGCTGCTCCTAACGCTCGGAATAATGGGACGCAAGCCAAACGGAATCCCACCAGACGCAGACAAAAGGTGGAAAAACCTTCTGTCCGGGTGACATTCTTAGGCGGACTCAATGAAATCGGTAAGAATATGACCTTGTTTGAGTGTGAAGACGATATGTTTTTGCTGGATTGCGGGATGGCTTTTCCGGATGGGGATATGCTGGGCGTGGATCTGGTGCTCCCGGATTTCACATATGTGGAGCGAAACAAGGATAAGATCCGCGGCATTGTTTTGACCCATGGCCATGAAGACCATATCGGTTCCCTGCCTTATCTATTGAAGGATGTTAACGTCCCTATGTACGGTACCAGTTTGACTTTAGGGTTGGTCAGCGCTAAGTTAAAGGAACATAACTTGTTGGGGAAAGCCAAACTCCATGAGGTAAAGCCTGGTCAGACCATCAAACTGGGATGTATGGATATTGAATTTATTCATGTCAACCACTCTATTCCAGACGCGGTGGCAGTGGCGATCCATTCACCGGCGGGGACGCTGTTGCATACCGGCGATTTTAAAATCGATTGTACGCCTACAAAGGGAGAGATGACGGATCTGGCCCGTTTTGCAGAACTGGGCAAACAAGGGGTATTGGCGCTGTTCGCAGATTCTACCAATGCGGAACGTCCTGGATACACCATGACGGAGAGCAAGCTCAACGCTTCTTTTGAGACGTTATTCAACCGGGCGGAGAATAACAGGATTATCATCGCTTCCTTTGCTTCTAACATCAGCCGCGTCCAGCAGATTATCAACTGCGCGGAGCGATATGGAAGAAAGGTGGCTTTTTCCGGCCGAAGCATGATTAATTATATGAGTATCGCTCAAGAATTGGGATATTTAGACGTCCCAGATGGGGTAATCATTGATATTGATATGATCAACCGGTACCCCAAAGAAAAAGTGGTGCTTATCACTACAGGCAGCCAGGGCGAACCAATGTCAGCGTTGGCGCGCATGGCAAATTCCGATCATCGCAAAGTAGAAGTGGGGCCGGGAGACTTTATCATCATTTCCGCCAATCCCATCCCAGGGAATGAAAAAATGGTGGGCAATGTAGTCAACGAGCTAATGAAGCGTGGATGCCAGGTGATTTATGAATCCATGTATGAGGTCCATGTTTCCGGCCATGCCTGCCAGGAGGAATTGAAAATTGTCCAGGGATTGGTCAAACCCAAATATTTTATCCCTGTTCACGGCGAGCAAAAGCACTTGCGCAAACATGCCGACCTAGCAATCTCTATGGGGAGAGATCCTTCCCATGTATTTATCGGCGATAATGGCAATGTTTTGGAATTGAATGAGAATTATATCAAACAGTTGGCCCCTGTTCCGGCCGGGCGCGTTTTGGTAGACGGCCTGGGAGTGGGCGACGTGGGAAGTATCGTGCTGCGTGACCGCAAGCATTTGGGCCAGGACGGACTGATTGTAGTGGTGGCCACCATTGATTCTTCCGACGGACATGTGATCTCCGGGCCGGATATCGTATCCCGCGGGTTTGTGTATGTGAGGGAATCGGAACCCTTGATGCTGGACGCCCGATCCCGGGTTACCGATGTGCTGGAGGACTGCGCCGACCAAAATGTACGGGAATGGGGCGTTATCAAAACGAGAGTAAAAGATGAATTATCAAAATTATTGTATGAACGGACCAGAAGAAGCCCTATGATTTTACCTATTATTATGGAAATCTAGTGCGAAATCTAGTATAATAGGAAAAGATTGGTCCTTTCGGATCAAAAGAGATCTTTACTTTTTGCAGTGGATACGGAAAAGAAGAGGTGGTTCTTTTGAAAAAAAAGGTCTGGGCGGCTTCTCCAGTCTTCTTTGTCATCACAGCGGTTATGCTGGTGATGGCGGCGGTGAGCTGGATTTATAATCAGACGTTGTTTTATGTGGAGATTTCCCTTTCTATTCTCGCTGTCGTAGCGGTAATCATCAGTATCGTCCATTTCAAGGCATATGTGCGGACGATCCAGAAGGGCGCGGCGGAAGCGTTCCAAGGAATTAATAAGGAATCGATGTCCAAAATTTCTCTGCCTGTGGTAGTGGTGGGAGAAAAAGGTGACATTGTCTGGTATAATATCCCTTTTTACAATAAAGTGTGTTCCAAGAGAGAATGCATCGGGGAATCTATTACCCAGTTCACCTCGGGGATGCGGGTCTCTCAATTGCTCAACCGAAAAGGCGTGGATGTAGCTTACCGGGAAAAACGGTATACTGTGTTTGGGATGACTTCCAAAGAGGCCGCCATTCTTTATTTTATTGAAGATACCTATTATAAAGAAACTGCTTTTGAGTATGAAGAGAGCCGCCCTTGTGTAGCTTTGGCAATGTTTGATAACCGGGAAGAATTGGCCCGGGACAGTACCGACAGTCAGGACGCCCAGATCGTAGCCGCAGTGGAACGCACGATTCAGGATTGGGCGGCCAAAACGACGGGCTTTTATAAAAAACTGAGCGGCGGGCGCTATATGGTGATGATGGAAGAGCGCCATCTGCGGGCGTTTATTGAAAAGAAATTTCAGATTTTGGATCAAATACGGAATATCAAATTGGACGAACGCCGTTACGCCACCATTTCCATCGGCGTTGGCCGAGGCGGAAAGACCATGAAAGAGTGTGAAGCCTGGGCCCGCAATGCCTTAGAAATGGCCTTGGGGCGCGGCGGGGATCAGGTTGCCATCAAACAAGGGGATTCCTATGAATTTTTCGGCGGGATGTCCAAAGGGGTGGAAAAACGGGATAAGGTGCGCACCCGTGTGATTGCGTCTACCTTATCTGACCATATCAAGGATAGCGACTATGTCTTTATCATGGGACACCAGTTTTCCGATTTGGATAGTGTAGGGGCATCCGTCGGCATGTGGAGCGCAGTGACCAAAGGGCAGGAACGACCTGCCAGCGTGGTTATCAACCGGGAGCAGAGTTTGGCGGCTTCCCTGATTGAAAGTATTGACAAATCCGGCAATGGCGGGATGTTCATTACGCCCGCCCAAGCGGAAAATATGTTGACGGATCATTCTTTGCTGATTATAGTGGATACACATTCCCCCAGTTTTGTGGAAAGTTCCAGTCTGTATCAAAAAAGTAAGCGGGTAGTAGTCATAGACCATCACCGCATGATGGTGAATCATATTGAAGGAGCGGTGGTTTTTTACCATGAGCCTTACGCGAGTTCCGCTTCAGAAATGGTCACTGAACTTACCCAGTATTTGGGAGAAAACGCATTAAATCGTTTGGAAGCGGAAGCGCTTTTGGCCGGTATTATGCTGGATACCAAAAACTTTGTGCTGAAAACCGGAGTGAGGACCTTCGAAGCGGCGGCTTATCTACGCCGCAAAGGGGCCGATACGGTAGAGGTGAAGCGCTTGTTCTCTGATTCCATCGATACATATAAGGCCAAATATCAGATGGTTTCCGGCGCTGAAATTTTTAATAGCTGCGCCATTGCCAGTGCGGACGAAAACTGCGCGGATATCCGGGTGGCGTCTGCTCAGGCAGCGGATGAACTGTTGGGTATCCAAGGAGTAAACGCTTCTTTTGTGATGTATCCGGCAGGGGGAGGAATCAATATTTCTGCCCGTTCCCTGGGATCTGTTAACGTGCAGGTCATTATGGAAGCGTTGGGAGGAGGAGGCCACCAGACGATGGCGGGAGCTCAGCTGCCCGATGTGACTATGGAAGAGGCGAGGGAAAAACTGGTGGGCTTGATCAGTGATTTGGATTTTTCCTCCAATTGATGGAGTGCAGATGATACCTTTTGGTTTTCAAAAGAAAATCTGGCGGGTCGCTACATTTCTTTTGGAAAAGTCGTATAGTATAGAAAGTGAGGAATCTTTTGATGAAAGTTGTTTTGTTGGCCGATGTGCAGGGAAGAGGGAAAAAAGGAGAATTGGTAAATGTCTCCGATGGATATGCCAGAAATTTTCTGTTTCCGCGCAAGCTGGCGAAAGAGGCTAACGCCCAAGCGATGAGCGAATTAAAAAACGCAGAGCAGGCTAGGCTGCATAAAATCGAGGTAGAAAAAGCGGCTGCCCAAGAGGCGGCGGATAAGATCAATGGAAAAACCCTGAAACTGTCTGCAAAGGCAGGGCAAGGGGGCCGTCTGTTTGGCTCGATTACCGCGAAAGAAATATCGGAAGAATTGAAAAAAAGCTATGGATTGCAGGTAGATAAGCGCAAAATTGAATTGAGCAGCGATATCAAATCTTTCGGCACGTTTGAATGTGAAGTGAAGCTTTATACGGGAATTTCGGCAAAAATCTTTGTGATGGTAAGCGAACAAGCTTAATCGGCCGATTGGATATCAGATATTTTTCAGGGCGGATGATAGAATCTGGTTCTGTTCCACAGGGACGGGACAGGCTCCATATCTGCCCTGCTTTTTATCAGAATAAAAGGGCACTGTACTCATCCAGGGAAACGGTTCCCTATGGCATTTTATAGAAAGAGGGGGTCTTCATGGCGGACTTACAAGTAACATCCGGGTATGATGGATTGAACCTACCATACAGTCCGGAAGCGGAACAGTCCGTGCTGGGCGCCGTTCTGCTGGATTCCACTTGTCTGGATCGGGTAGCGGAAATTTTGCCGCGGCCGGACTATTTTCACTTGGCTAATCATAGGCAAATTTACGCGGCTATGCTAGATTTATTCACTGTAGGCAAGCCGGTGGATTTTATCACAGTGTTGGAGCACCTGAAAAAGGAAGAGGCGTTTGACGAAGTTTCCGGAAAAACATATTTACTTCAGTTAGCCCAGATCGTTCCTTCTATTTCCAATGTGGAATCTTACGCCGCGATTGTCCGGGACAAGTATGATATCCGCACCTTAATTACCACAGCCCGGGATATCATTGAGGATGCCGCCGGCGGGGCAGCCGACGCCACTTCATTGCTGGATTCTGCGGAACAACGTATTTTTGATATTCGACGCGGTAAAAATATGCAGGGCTTGCAACGGGTCAATGAGGTTATCATTCAAACATTTGACCGGTTGGATCTGCTTAACTCTGCTGAAAGCGACCAATACAAAGGGATTTCTACAGGAATTCGGGACTTAGACGAAACCATCACGGGTCTAAACCGTTCCGATCTTCTTTTGCTGGCGGCCCGTCCCGGTATGGGTAAGACCAGCTTTGCATTGAACATCGCCCGCCATGCCGCAGTGGCGGAGGAAAAAAAAGTGGCGTTTTTCTCTTTGGAAATGACCAAAGAACAGTTGGCTTCCCGTCTTCTTTCTACGGAAGCGATGGTGGGAGGCACTAAACTGCGCACTGGAAAGCTGTCGGAGGAAGAGTGGGTACGCCTCATCGAAGCAGGGGATGTTTTATCGAAAAGTCAGCTTTATTTTGATGATACCCCTGGTATTACGGTACCAGAAATGAAGGCGAAATTGCGCCGATTAAAAGATGTCGATTTGGTAATTATCGACTATCTGCAATTGATGCAGGGAGCCCGGCGGATTGAAAACCGCGTACAGGAGATTTCAGAAATCACCCGAAATTTAAAAATTATGGCAAAAGAGATCAACGTCCCAGTGATTACCTTGTCACAGCTTTCCCGTGCCAGCGAGCAGCGTACAGAACACCGCCCGGTACTTTCGGATCTGAGGGATTCCGGCTCCATTGAGCAGGATGCGGACATTGTTATGTTCCTATACCGGCCGGACTATTACAAAAATGGAGACGGGGACCAGAATGATGAGGACCGCAACAGCGGAGAATGTATTGTGGCTAAAAATCGCCATGGTGAAGCCCGCACGATTCCTTTGCATTGGCAAGGCGAATATATGCGTTTTACCGCTCAGGAGTTCCGCCGTTATGAATAAACTCAGTGAAATCGCGGTAAGTACTATTTTTCATTACCAAATGTTGTCCAATGTGAATTTTATACTAGTAGGATTGTCTGGTGGGGCGGATTCCTTAGCTTTGACGCACTTTTTATGGGAGTTCTCCCAGGAAAATAAGGTTGCCCTGGCGGCGGCGCATATCAACCATGGATTGCGGGGCAGAGAATCCGACGAGGATGAAGAATTTGTGCAGCAGTGGTGTGCGCAGAGAAGGATTCCTCTGTATCGGAAAAAGGTTGATCTCCATACAGAGGCTGCCAAAAGAGGTATTGGCTTGGAAGAATGCGGCCGGGAGATACGGTACGCCTATTTCCAGCGGCTTCTACCCAAACAAGGAGGGAGGATCGCCACGGCGCATACCCTCTCCGACAGCGTGGAAACCTTTTTCCTGCATTTGACACAAGGGGCGGGAACCCGCGGGTTGTCGGGCATTCCCCCAGTCAGAGGAAACATCATCCGTCCTTTGATTGAGGTGAGCAGGGAACAAGTGGAGGCATACTGCCGGGAAAAAGGGTTATCTTATCGAACAGATGCGTCTAATTTCAGCCGGGAATATACCCGCAATCAGATTCGCTTGGATATCATTCCAAAACTAAAAGAGATCAACCCGTCTTTGGAGCGCATCCTGCTGCGTACGATGAAGACGGCAGCGGAAGATGAAGGATATTTGTCCTCCCAAGCAGTGCAGGCCCTTGGGCGGGCACAGTGTGAAGAAGGTTACCGGGTTTCTTTGTTAAAGGGCTTGGCGATTCCCATTCTCAGCCGGGCGGTCCGCTTATTGGCGGAGCAAGAGGGCGCAAAACGTCTGGAGACTTCTCATATTCAGCAGATGTGCGCTTTGCTGCAACAGGAGAAAGGGGGGATCAGCTTGCCGGGCAGTGTGACATTCCATTTACAAAATGGATATTTTTACCGGGTTTATACAAATGAGGGACAAGAGCCTTGGGAAATTCCCTTGCTGCCTCCACGCAGTGTTTGTGAAAATGGCAAAACCATCCAGATCCTTCATATTAGCAAAAAAGAATATGACAATAGGCAGAAATTTAACAAAAAGTTATTTAATAACGCTTTAGATTATGCTACAATAACCGGTAGCATCCTCTTGCGAAACCGCCGTCCGGGAGATTGGTTTTGTCAGGCAGGACGCGGGGTAACAAAATCTTTAAAAAAGCTGTTGAATGAGGAAAAAATTCCTCAACAGAAGAGGGGACAGCTTTGTTTAGCGGCGAAAGGATCCCAAGTATTGTGGCTCGAGGGATTTGGAGTAGCCCAAGCTTGTGCTGTGACAGACAGTACGGAATCAGTATTGTTGATTATACCAGAGGAGTGTGGAGAATGAATCAGGATATACAAACCATTCTGCTGAGTAAAGACCGTTTAAAGGAGATTGTGGCGGACCTGGGTAAGCGAATCAGTGAAGATTATAAAGATAAAAATTTGCTGATGGTGAGCGTTCTCAAAGGTTCGGTAGTATTTATGGCGGATCTGATGAGGGCCATTACCATTCCTTGTCGGATTGATTTTATGTCGGTTTCCAGCTATGGAAGCGGCGTAAAAACCAG
Source organism: uncultured Clostridia bacterium (assembly GCA_904420155.1). GTDB lineage: Bacteria > Bacillota > Clostridia > Oscillospirales > Acutalibacteraceae > CAJFUH01. The sequence goes on along the minus strand of CAJFUH010000168.1, from coordinate 9,101 downwards.
CGGGGTAGTAAAAATTGTGAAGGACTTGGATATTCCGCTGGAAGGTTATGATCTTTTGATTGTAGAGGATATCTTAGATAGCGGAATGACCCTGAGTTACATAACGGAACTTTTGGAGGCAAGGGGAACGAGAAGCATTAGGCTGTGTACCTTGCTGGATAAACCGGAACGCCGTAAGGCGGATATCCAAGCCGATTATGTAGGTTGTGTGGTTCCTGACGAATTTGTGGTGGGCTATGGTTTAGACTACGATGAAAAGTACAGAAACCTACCTTATGTGGGCATATTAAAACCAGAGGTTTACAGCAAGTAACAATGGAGTGACAGCCTTAAAAAGAGGCGGAACCCCATTTTTATAATAGCAAAATCGAAGGAGTGAACTGGAGTTTGGATAACAAAAAGACGCTGCGTAATCTGGCTCTCTATTTGGGAATCCCGATTGTGCTGATTATTATTATCGCGTCCATTTTTATGAATCGAGGACAGTCAACGATTAAGACATCTGAGGTAGTTTCCTACTTTGCAGAGCAGAGGGTGCAGGAATACAACCTGGATTTTGGATCGGGCGCAATGACCATTAAGCTGAACGACGGCACGGAACAAAAATATACGGTGCCCGCCATCAACTTATTCCTGGAAGAGATCAAGCCGTATGTGGATCAGTATAATGAGGAACATCCAGATTCTCCGATGGTCTATAACTGGAATCGTCCCCAGGAAACCCCATGGATTCTCTCTATTTTGCCCTATGTGGTCTTGTTCGGCGTTATGATTCTGTTCTGGTGGTTTATGATGCGGCGCCTGTCGGCCGGCTTGGGCGACGGCGGCAAACAGATGAACTTTGGCAAAGCCAAGATCAAGAATATGGCGGACGAAAAGCGCAAGACCACCTTTGCCGATGTGGCCGGCGCGGATGAAGAAAAGGAAGAACTGCGGGAGATCGTGGAGTTCCTGAAAAATCCCAAAAAGTATAACGAACTAGGGGCGAGGATCCCTAAAGGCGTTCTTTTGGTGGGCCCTCCCGGTACAGGTAAAACATTGCTGGCCCGCGCGGTAGCGGGAGAAGCAGGGGTTCCTTTTTTCTCCATCTCTGGTTCCGACTTTGTGGAAATGTTTGTAGGCGTGGGCGCTTCCCGTGTCCGCGACTTGTTTGACCAGGCGAAAAAGAACTCCCCTTGTATTATTTTTATCGATGAGATCGACGCTGTGGGCCGCCAGAGAGGGGCCGGATTGGGCGGCGGCCACGACGAAAGGGAACAGACCTTGAACCAATTGCTGGTGGAGATGGACGGTTTTGGCGCCAATGAAGGCGTTATTATGATCGCCGCCACCAATCGCCCGGATATTCTCGATCCGGCTCTGATGCGTCCCGGTCGTTTTGACCGCCAAGTGATGGTGGGTTCCCCGGATATCAAGGGGCGCGAAGAAATTCTGAAAGTACACGCCAGAGGAAAACCTTTGGCTCCCGATGTGGATTTGAGGACTATTGCCAAATCTACTGCGGGGTTCACCGGCGCAGATTTGGAAAACCTGCTCAACGAGGCGGCTTTGCTGGCTGCCCGTAAGGATTTGAAAGCTATCACTATGACGGAGATTGAAGAGGCAACGATCAAAGTGGTGGTTGGCACAGAAAAAAAATCTCGTGTCATGAGCGAGAAAGAAAAGAATCTCACGGCATACCATGAAGCCGGTCATGCCGTAGCAACCTATTATTGTCCTACACAGGATCCTGTTCATCAGATTTCCATCATTCCCCGGGGTATGGCGGGGGGATACACGATGTCTTTGCCGGCGGAAGATCGGAATTACCGTTCTCTTAACGAGATGAAAGAGGACATTATCGTCTTATTGGGCGGCCGGGTAGCTGAGGCTATCATCCTGGGGGATATCTCCACCGGCGCTTCCAACGACATTGAACGGGCTACTAAACTGGCTACAGATATGGTCACTCGATATGGTATGAGTGAAAAATTAGGCCCGATCTGCTATGGTTCCAGCAACAATGAGGTCTTTATTGGCCGGGATATGGGCCATGTCAAGAATTATTCCGAAGAGACCGCTTCGGAGATTGATGAAGAGGTTCACAGCATTATCCTTACAGGCTATCACAAAACGGAATCTATTCTCCGTGAGCATATTGATAAGTTGCATCGTGTCGCTAAATTCCTCTTTGATCATGAGAAGATGAGTGCGGAAGAATTCATGGAAGTAATGGAACACGACCATGAGGCGCTGGAATCTGGTGTGGATGACCAACAGGTGTTGCCTGAGGGACAGAAAAATGAAGAGCAGATTCCACAAAAGGACGATACTTCCAGCGAAGGATAAGTGATTGATAAGTCGGATTAGGTGTTTCCTGATTTAGGAAACACCTCTTCTTTTTGTGGAAAGAGCTTGTGATATCTCACTATGATTTCATAGAAAAAGTATATTCTGCGCCGGTATAGGGATAGTTTTCACTTGACATACTATGGTTTTATGGGGTACATTATAGGTTAGCGTTATGGACGTGGGAAGAATAACCAGGAGGAACAACATGGCGAATAAGAAAACGACAGCATATGGAAACGATAGTATTTCAGCGCTGAAAGGGGCGGACCGTGTGCGGAAACGCCCGGCGGTCATCTTCGGATCAGATGGGATAGAGGGCTGTCAGCATTCTATCTTTGAGATATTATCTAATTCCATTGATGAAGCCAGAGAAGGGTTTGGCAAGGCCATCACGGTGACGCGATATGAAGATTTTTCTATTGAAGTAGAAGACCACGGCAGAGGAATCCCGGTGGATTATAACAATAATGAACAGAGATACAACTGGGAACTGGTCTTCTGCGAAATGTATGCGGGCGGAAAATACAACAATAACGAAGCGGAAAACTACGAGTACTCCCTGGGTTTAAACGGGTTGGGTTTGTGTTCCACCCAATACGCGTCGGAATATATGGATGTGGATATCCGCAGGGACGGCATGCGGTATACCTTGCATTTTGAGCATGGAGAGAATGTAGGGGGATTGCGGAAAGAGGCTTATGCCAAAAAGGATACTGGCACCCGTATCCGCTGGAAGCCGGATTTGCAGGTGTTTACCGATATTCAGATTTCAGAGGAATACTTTTTGGATACCTTAAAGAGGCAGGCTATCGTCAATGCCGGCGTTACCTTTTTATTTCGCAACCAAAAGGGCAATACATTTGAAGAGACCACCTTCTATTATGAAAACGGCATTGAGGATCATGTTAAGGAAATGGCTGGGGAAGATAGCCTGACTCCCGTCCAATTTTGGCAGACAGAGCGCAAGGTGAAGGATCGGGAAGACAAACCGGAATACCGGACAAAAATTAACGTAGCGTTTGCCTTTTCTAATAAACGGCATATCACGGAATATTATCACAATTCCAGTTGGCTGGAACACGGCGGCGCCCCGGATAAGGCGGTTCGCAATGCGTTTGTTTACCAAATCGACGCGTATTTGAAGCAGACGGGGAAATATAATAAAAACGAAAGCAAAATCTCCTTTGCGGACGTAGAGGATTGCCTGATCTTGGTGATCTCCTCGTTTTCCAGCGTCACTTCCTATGAGAATCAGACTAAAAAGGCCATTACTAACAAAGGCATCCAAGAGGCTATGGTGGAAATGCTCCGCCATAATTTGGAAATCTACTTTATTGAGAATCCCATGGATGCGGACAAGATAGCGGGGCAGGTTCTGATCAACAAACGGAGCCGGGAGGATGCGGAGAAAACCCGTCTGAATTTAAAGAAAAAACTCACCAGCAACATGGATATTACCAGCCGTGTAGCAAAATTCGTAGACTGCCGTAGCAAAGACGTCAAGGAGCGGGAGCTTTTTATTGTGGAGGGGGATTCCGCGCTGGGGGCTTGTAAACAAGCGCGTGACCCGGATTTTCAGGCGATCATTCCTATTCGGGGAAAAATTCTGAATTGCCTGAAAGCGGATTATGATAAAATTTTTAAAAACGATATCATCACCGATCTTATTAAGGTGCTGGGATGCGGGGTACAGGTGAAATCCAAGGCCAACAAAGAACTATCTTCCTTTGACTTGTCGTTGCTGCGTTGGAGTAAGGTTATCCTGTGTACCGATGCCGATGTAGACGGATTCCAAATCCGTACTTTGCTTTTGACAATGATTTACCGGTTAACCCCCGCTTTGATTGAAGCGGGAAAGGTGTTTATTGCGGAATCCCCGCTGTATGAGATCAATTGCAAAAATGAAACTTATTTTGCTTATACAGAAAGTGAGAAGCAGAAATTCCTGGAACAAATCGGGGATGCCAAGTATACCATCCAGCGGTCCAAGGGATTGGGCGAAAATGAACCGGATATGATGAACCTGACCACCATGAATCCCGCTACCCGGCGTTTGATCAAAGTGATGCCGGCAGAAGCGGAACAGACTTCCCGGATGTTTGACCTTTTATTAGGAGATAATTTATCCGGGCGTAAGGACTACATTGCGGAGAACGGGTACCGCTATCTGGATGTAGCGGACGTCAGTTGACCCTTTTGTCGGTTGGTATACCATCCTTGTTGAAAAATGGTTGCCAATAGATCCATCTTTTACTAAAAACTCTTAAAGATTGACAAAAACAATTGCAAAATGGGTATGATATGGGAATTAGCTGGGAAAGCAAGCAAAAGTTTCTATGATGTTTTTTAGATTTTTTTGATAGCTTTTTTCCTCACAGAAAGCTTGTTTTTGATTGCGCTCTCTTTTCGCCCTTTCTCTGGTGCTAGAGAAAGGGCGAAAAGAGAGCGCAAAGGGGTCACTTCATCAATGTCTCCCCCCTTTAAAACCCTTTACAAAGGCCGCTACGGCGGGTCTTCTAAGTCTGCCCGGGAAGTATGCCGGCTCAAAATGAGCGGCTGAGCCCGCTCAACTCGCCGTCATACCTCGGGCGCACCGCTCACCCAATTTTTTCCTAATCAACAAAAAGGAAACGAAAGCACTGGTTTCCACAAAAAGAAAGACAGAGCGGGGGGTGAGCGCACGAGGAAGATGGAGGCAATAAGCCCTCTCAACAGGGATAATGGATTCCCTATCGTATTGCACTTATTATCCCTGTTGCGGAAACTTGGCGTAGGGAGCAGGAATTGCGTTTTGGAAGCGAAGCGGACATGCAAGCGATTCCCCAGGTACTTTTCTTGCTTCCTTCTTTTGGGCCGGTGGATAACGCTTTCCAGTGAAACCGCGGGCGCTCTCGCCACGTTCCGAGAATAGCCCTGTGCACGTTGTGCCCGCTGCAGGCGTGCCCCCGCGGCATGAGCGACGGAGATAGAACAAAAAGGATTTATGATATAACATAGGTTGGGAAACCAACAAAAAGTTCTTTCCCCAAAATTCATGACTGATGTTCAGACAATCAGTCTGTAAATCAACCATAAGTTTTTACATGATAAAAAGGAAAAAGAATAGAGGTGGAAGTGCTTATGCCTCCTAAAAAGAGAACGCCAGCGAAAAAAATTCCTTCTCCCAAAACACACGGTGTCATTGACGGGGCGGGGGAAGTGGTGGAACAGCGTATTGTCAGTACGCTGGAAGAAAACTATATGCCGTATGCCATGAGCGTCATCCTGTCGCGCGCGCTGCCGGAAATCGATGGATTTAAGCCGTCCCATCGAAAATTGCTCTATACCATGTATAAAATGGGCCTGCTCCATTCGGCGCGCACCAAATCCGCCAATATTGTGGGACAGACCATGAAGCTGAATCCCCACGGAGACGCCGCCATTTATGATACCATGGTCCGATTGAGCCGGGGATACGAAGCGTTGCTGTATCCTTACATTGATTCCAAAGGAAACTTTGGAAAGTTTTATTCCCGAGATATGGCTTGGGCGGCTTCCCGTTATACAGAGGCCCGATTAGACCCTATCTGTCAGGAATTATTTCAGGATATTGATAAAGACACGGTAGACTTTGTGGATAACTATGACAATACCCTCAAAGAGCCTACATTGCTTCCCGCCAGTTTTCCGTCAGTTCTGGTCAACGCCAACACCGGCATTGCGGTAGGAATGGCCAGTTCTATCTGCCCTTTTAACTTGAAGGAAGTTTGTGAAACCACCATTGCCCTCATGCGCCATCCGGATCATGAAATTTCTTCTACCCTGCTGGCACCGGATTTTCCTGGCGGGGGACAGATATTATATGTAAAAGAAAGCTTAGAACAGGTATATCGTACAGGAAGAGGCGGCATCAAAGTGCGCGGCCGATACACTTATGACGCTTCCGCCAATTGTATCGATATCACCAGTATCCCGCCCACCACGACCTGCGAAGCGATTATTGAAAAGATCGTAGATCTGGTCAAACAGGGAAAGGTCCGGGAAATCGCGGATATCCGGGATGAGACGGGATTAGATGGCTTGAAAATTACGATTGACCTCAAACGGGGAACAGACGCCGACCGCTTGATGCAAAAGCTGTATCGCATGTCCCCCTTGGAGGATACTTTTTCCTGTAATTTCAATGTGTTGGTAGCGGGGATCCCTAAAGTCATGGGGGTCAAAGAGCTGTTGGAAGAGTGGATTGCATTCCGGATTGAATGCGTGCGCCGCAGGACTCACTATGACCTGAAAAAGAAACAGGATAAACTGCATTTACTGCGGGGCTTAGAACAGATTTTGCTGGATATCGACAAAGCAATCGCTATTGTCCGCGAGACAGAAGAGGAATCCGAAGTGGTTCCCAATCTGATGATTGGTTTCGGTATTGATGAAATCCAGGCCGAATATGTAGCGGAAATCAAATTGCGCCATTTGAACCGGGAATATATTCTGAAAAGAACTCAGGAAGTGGAACAACTGAAAGAAGAAATTGCGGATCTGCAATCTGTTTTACAAAGCAAGTCCCGGGTTAAGGCCATCATTATTTCTGAGTTAAAGTCTGTGATACAAAAGTATGGGAAACCCCGCCAAAGCATGTTGATTTATCCCAATGAATTGGACGAAGAAGAACCGAAAGAGGAGATTCCGGATTATCCGGTTCACCTGTTCTTCAGCCGCGAAGGATATTTCAAAAAGATTACGCCCCAGTCCCTCCGCATGAGTTCCGAACAGAAGCTCAAAGAAGGGGATGAAATGGCATATACGACAGAAGCCAGTAACGGCTGCGACCTCTTATTTTTCAGCGACCAGTGCCGTGTATACAAGGCAAAAGCCAGCGATTTTCCAGACACCAAAGCTAGTGTTCTGGGGGATTATATCCCTGCAAAATTGGGGATGGAGGAAGGGGAACAGGCCATCTCTATGGTAGTCACCAAAGATTACCAGGGATATTTGCTGTTTTTCTTTGAAAATGGAAAGCTTGCCAAAGTTCCGCTGGAGGCGTATGCGACGAAAACCAATCGCCGTAAATTGACGGGCGCTTATTCCAACCGCTCCCCCCTTGTATGTGTCCTGCACACCCTTGAAGACAGGGAATATTTGCTTACCAGTTCCGCAGGCAGGATGTTGCTGATCCATACGGGGGCCGTATCGCCAAAAACGACTCGAAGCACCCAAGGGGTTGCGGTCATGACCCTGAAAAAGGAGACGTTACAAAAAGCGGTAGTCTATCAAGAAGGGATGCTTCAAAAACCCAATCGATACCGCACCAAGACCCTGCCCGCCGCCGGTATGTTACCCGCGCTGGAAGATAAGCCGAAGAATTAAATGTTACAAAACAAAACCGCCGTCCTCGTAGCCCAATGGCTGAGAACGGCGGCGCGGCAGAAAAAGCAAACGCATGAATCTATTTTGATCTGCCTGGCACTCCGAAAAAATAAGGTCTATATACTAATTTCCGTCATAACCTTGATCTTGTGCTTTGATCCAGCTTATTCCCTTTACTTTTTGGCAAAAGGATCGTTGCGCTGTGGATCACGTAAATTAGTACTTTTTTTCTTTATGAGTGCCTGATAATAGGATAACCGAAAGGGGACACGATATACAGGAAATTTACGGAAAATAAATATTTCGGGGAATTTCCTGCCTTTCCGAAAGGGAGAAAGAGATTTTGTGCGTATTTTGTCAAATGATTGTGGAAAAATCCCTTGCAAAAGGGCAATTGATATGTTACACTGTTCTAGTATGATAACCGAGATTTAACGGAGGTGTTCTCATGGGCGCGCTTCAAATTGTGTTTGGAGTGATCCTCGCGATTTTTGCTATTGCCATTATCATTGTGGTTCTTCTGCAAGAAGGACATCAAAAGAATGTCGGCGTAATTACTGGCGGAGCGGATACTTTCTTTGAAAAGAATCAGGCCCGTTCTATTGACGCGTTCCTTGCGCGTTGGACCAAAGTGATTGCAGTAGGCTTCTTCCTGCTGGTAATTGCAATTAATGTTGTGATGTTCTTTACAGCTTAATCGTGACCGGAGAAAACCCCGCGGATCTCGCGGGGTTTTTTGTTGCCAAAAAGGAAAAGAATAAGAGTAGGAAAAAGAGAGGAATCCGGATTTTTCAAGTTGGAAAAATCCGGAGCCGTTTGGAGGGAACATTTATGAAAGAAGATATCAAAAGTGCAGTTTTGCGGGTTGTAGAAGAAAATCATGAGGCTATGGAGCCTAGCGACGTATTTCAGAGAGTACAGGCGCATGATTTTGAACAATTTACCAATTCTGTAAAGCAGCTGCAAGAGGATGGGAAGCTGATTATTACCAGAAAAGGCAAACTGATATCCCCAAAAACCTCGGGGCTGGTCCCAGCCAGGATTGTTTCCCATTCCCCGAAATTTTCTTTTGCCCGTCCTCTGGATGGGGGAGAGGATATTTACATTTCGGAGGGGGACCGGAAAAAAGCGCTGCCCGGAGATCTGGTGATGTTGCATAAGCTGCGCACATCGTATAAAGGGCTGGACGGCGCTGTGGAACGGGTGGTTGTAAAGGGAAGCCGTTTGATTACCGGGACGCTTTCCCGCGCCAGGATGCACTGTGAAGTGATTCCGGACGCCAATTTCCGTTCTCCCATTCCTGTGGAAAAGGGGGCGACTTTGGGTGCCAGAAATGGGGATAAAGTACAGGTGCTGTTATCCTTCCGGCCTCGGACAACACGGCTGTCCGCAAGGGTAATCAAAATCTATGGAAAAGCTTCCAG
>CAJFUH010000167.1 GCA_904420155.1 uncultured Clostridia bacterium | reverse complement strand
GCTTGTGGGATTCTTGAGGATTTCGCCCGTTGCGATGGGCGAGGAAGGGCTCCGCCCCTCCACCCCGCAAGCTTTTGAAAAAGCTTGCGCAAAACTTTTGCGTTTAAGCGCGGGTAAATCAGGTCCTTCCCTGAGAAAACTTAGTGCGCGGCGCGCCTCAGCGGAACAGTTCCGGATGCATCCGGCTGTAGTGGAATAGGTATTGCTGGGCAATCCCGGCATAGGGGCCAAAATCTTCCGGCTTTTTGCCGGGGAAGAGCGTGGACATAGCGCGTTTGATCCACACATCCATGGGAAAGGCGTCCAAACGGTGCATCCCATACAAAAGCGCGCATTCCGCTACCTTAGGGCCTACCCCTTTGATGCGCATAAGCTGTTCCCGGGCTTCCGGCAGAGGCAAGGATCCGATGGCGGGGAGATCCACCGTACCATCCGCCACCAGCCGTGCGGCGGAAAGGATATAAGGGGCCCGGAAACCGCACCGCAGGGGCTGCAAATCTTCCGGGGAAAGGCCGCAAAGGCGTTCCGGCCCCGGAAAGGAGTAGCCCCCTCCGGGAATGGGGTCGCCGAAACATTGGCATAACCGGGCAATAATTCCCTTGATCCGGCTGATATTGTTGTTTTGGGAAATAATAAAGGAGCAGAGCGCTTCCCAGGGCTCCTGTTTTAATAAGCGGATGCCGGGGGCGAACCGGGCCGCCTCGGCCATCACCGGGTCCTGGGCGCTCAGTTGGGAACGGACAGCTCCATAATCAAAATCCAGGTCAAAATAACCCCGCCAGTACCGTTGGAAATCCTCCTCCGAAGCGCCGTCCAGCACAAAGGTATCCCCGTCCAGATAGACATGAAGCTGCCGCAGGAAGGCGATGCCGCGGAAAGAGCCGTCGGGCAGGGCATCCCAACGGAAACACTGGCCGCAGTCCAGTGTTTCCGCCAGGTCGAAATCGGATACCTGGGGAACCTCAATCCCCCGGTGAGTAACGTAATATTGCATAAAGGCCTCCCTTTTTCGTCACGGTTTCATTTCCCCGCCCCGTGGAAATGATCCTGCGGGCGCGATTTCTTTTTCATTATACTCTATTTTTCTTTTTTATGATAGAATAGAACCAATTTTGACAGGGAGGCTAATGGTATATGAGAGAAGATATTTGTTCCATCCCGGTAAACGAGGTATTTGAGCCAAAAGAGGGATGCCCGCTGTGCCGCTTGCGGGACCTGCTGGAACAGCGGATGGTGGAATATATTACGGGAGCAGCCATGATGGAGCCGGACGTGCGGATCGACACCAATCAAACCGGGTTTTGCCACCGCCACTTTCAGAAAATGCTGGAAACAGGAAGCCGGCTTTCCAACGCCCTGATCCTGGAAAGCCACCTCAAACAGATCGAACAGGAAATCTTTCTGTTAAAGGAACAAAAAACGCCGGGGAAAAAGCAATGGCAGCGGGCCGAAGAACTGGAACACAGCTGTTTTATCTGCCGCCAGGTTCAATGGGGCATGGAACATATCCTGGAATCCCTGTATCAGCTGTGGCAAAGGGAAAAAGAATTCCGTGCGCTGTACCAAGAACAGCCCTATTTCTGCCTGCCCCACGCCGCCCTGCTGATGAAGGGTGCCCAAAGGCAGATGACCCGCGCAAACGGGGCGGAGTTTATCCGTACCACCGCGCAAATTGCGGGAAATTACCTCACCCAAGTGAGAGAGGATATCACCCACTTCTGCTCCATGTACGATTACCGCAACCAGGGCGGCGATTGGGGCACTTCCAAGGACGCGATTGAACGGGCGGTTTTATACCTCACCTCCTATCCTATTCCGGAGAAAAAAGATTAATTCCTAATTTTCCACCGGCTTTTGTGGAAAAAGTTAAAAAGTTTTTTAGTAAAGGATAAAATGATAAATTTTATGGATAATTTGTTAAATTTCAGCTTGACAAAGCAAAAAATACAAGAGGTTATGGAAAAGCAAAAAACAAGTTTACATAATTTTATTTTCCCTCTTTCCACAATCCGACAATCCACTGCTTTTTTTGCAGAGCTTTTAGGGATATCGCAGAGTTTTTCACCTTTTCCACTGAGTTTT
>CAJFUH010000166.1 GCA_904420155.1 uncultured Clostridia bacterium | reverse complement strand
TGGTGCGGATAACAGGACTTGAACCTGCATGAAATTGCTTTCATATGGACCTGAACCATACGCGTCTGCCAATTCCGCCATATCCGCTTATTTAGATGTCTGTCTCCAGGCGACGTACTATATTATATCTCGACAAAAAAGGAAAGTCAACCATTTTTTAAATTTTTTTTTAAAACAAGGAAGGAGTTGGTCATATATAAAAGATAAAAGGGAACAGCTATTGCCTTATTATAAGATTGACAAAACACGATTTCTCTTCTTCTCCGGAATCTTTCTATCCCTTAACTAAAAAATAAATGTTCTATCAAAATTTTACAGCCGATTAAGATCAAAACGGCCCCACCCAGGAATTCCGCTTTGGAAGAAAAGATATTTCCAAATTTTTTACCGATATACACGCCGCTTAAACAAATACAGAAAGTAATGACCCCGATGATAGAGACGGCATAAAACATTAGCATGGCGGTAGAAGCGCCCACCGCAGAAGGCAAAATAATACCAGTAGCTAAAGCGTCGATACTGGTTGCAATAGACATGACCAGCAGCATTCGAAAACGGATCGGGCTGCGGGACTGGCATTCTACCACTTCATTTCGTTCTTTCCAAGCGTCATAAATCATTTTTCCGCCGATATATCCCAATAGGACAAAGGCCACCCAATGATCCAATTGCTGAATGAGCCCCTCTCCCGCTTTTCCGATCAACCATCCCAAAACAGGCATAAACGCTTGGAACACCCCAAAGCAACAGGCGATTTTTAAGGCGTGAGAAAACTTTAATCCTTTGGTAACAGCGCCGTTGGTGATGGAAACAGCAAAAGCATCCATGGACAAGCCGATTGCAATGCCGACAAGTGAAAGATAGTCCATAAAACGGAAACCTCCTCTACAGTAGCAAATAGCCAAGTCTCTTATCTATATGAAACAAATCAGGGAAAAAGTATTTGCCGCCTTTTAACTTTAATGAAAAATAGGTCTGGTGTCAAGGGAAGAAAGAGAAGAATACAAAAAGGAAGAAAATTCTATATAATTCAGCAAATTTCTGCAAAGAGAGCAAGAATTTATTTGCTAATTTTTTAGGGAGATGATAGAATAAAGCGTAAAGAATTGAAAGAAAAAGGGATGGTACCATGATAGCTGTCATCGATTATGGAGCAGGGAATTTGCAGAGCGTCTGTAAAGCACTGCATTATATAGGTTGCGAGAACGGTGTGGTCAACGACCGACAGTCGCTGTTTCAGACAGACGGCGCCATCCTTCCAGGCGTGGGATCTTTTGCAGACGCTATGTATTGTATGGAACAAGCCGGGCTCAAAGAGGCGGTTGTCGAGTACATTCAGTCGGGAAAACCGTTGCTGGGCATTTGCCTGGGACTACAATTATTATTTGAAGGAAGCGAAGAAAGCCCGGGGGTAAAGGGACTGGGCCTGCTGAAAGGAAACATTGTCCGAATCCCGGCGGGCAAAGGGTTGAAGATTCCCCATATGGGATGGAATTCCCTGCGCTTTTGCAAGCAGTCCCCTTTGTTTCAAGGCATTGACGAACAGGCGTATGTTTACTTTGTCCATTCCTATTATTTGAAGGCCCAGGATCGTGGGATTGTCACTTCCCAGACCGAGTATGGCGTTACGATCGATGCTTCCATTGGACAAGGCAATCTGTTTGCAACGCAGTTCCACCCGGAAAAAAGCGGGGCCGTAGGTTTGCGTATGCTTCGCAATTTTGCAGCGATTGTGGATCAAAACCGTCCGCATGCTGACTGATATTTGAATGGAGAGGGGCCAAGTACACAATGCATGCAAAGCGTATTATTCCTTGTTTAGACGTTAAAAACGGCAGAGTGGTAAAAGGAACCAGTTTTGTCAATCTCCGGGACGCCGGAGATCCTGTGGAGGCAGCGGTGGCCTATGACCAGCAAGGAGCGGACGAGTTGGTATTACTGGATATTACTGCTTCTTCCGACGCCCGAAATATCATGCTGGATATTGTCAGCGCAGTGGCCAACCGTATTTTTATTCCTTTTACCGTGGGGGGCGGCATCCGGACAGTAGATGATTTCACCCAACTGTTGCGGGCAGGGGCGGACAAGGTATCCGTAAATTCCGCGGCGATCCGCCGTCCGGACATCATAAACGAGGCGGCATATAAATTTGGCAGCCAATGTGTGGTGGTTGCCATCGATGCCAAGCGGAGGGCGGAACATAGCTGGGAAGTTTATATCAACGGCGGCCGTATCCCTATGGGAATGGATGTGGTCGAATGGGCTGTGGAAGCGGAAAAGAGGGGAGCAGGAGAAATTCTGCTCACCAGTATGGACTGTGACGGCGTAAAAAACGGGTACGACCTGGAACTTACCCGGGCGGTATCCCAACGAGTGGGAATCCCAGTGATTGCTTCCGGGGGAGCCGGAACGCTGGAACATTTTTATGACGCCTTTACCAAGGGAGAGGCGGACGCCGTTCTGGCGGCATCTCTCTTCCATTTTGGAGAGATTACCATACCAGAACTAAAAGAGTATTTAAAACAGCGCAACATTCCTGTGAGAATTTAAAATAAGGCAACGTTTTCTCAAAAAAGAACTCTTGTAAGGATCATAGAAGTAGTGGTATAATAAAATATCGGCCTAAATACGGCCACCCGGTTCTCTCAAAAGAAAGAGGAGAATGCGGCAACAAAAGGGAGGATTTGCTGTCTATGGAAAGAAAACCCCACTATACCAAAGAGGAAATTATTCGCATTGTAGAGGAAGAAGACATCCGGTTTATCCGCCTGCAATTTACCGATATTTTCGGCGCGTTTAAAAATGTCGCCATTACCAGAAGCCAGTTGGAAAAAGCGCTGAATAATAAATGTATGTTTGACGGATCTTCTATCGAAGGATTTGTCCGCATCGAAGAATCCGATATGGAGCTATATCCGGATCTGGATACGTTTATGATTTATCCCTGGAAACCTACCCCCGGCAAGGTAGCCCGTATTATTTGCGATGTTTACCGTCCGGACGGAACGCCTTTTGACGGGGATCCCCGGTATATTTTAAAGCGTGTACTGAAACAGGCCGCCGATATGGGGTTTACCTTCAATGTAGGGCCGGAATGTGAGTTTTTCCTGTTCCAGACTGATGAAAATGGGGAACCCACCACCAAAACCATCGACCATGGCAGTTACTTTGAATTGGGCCCTGTAGACAGAGGGGAAGACGCGCGCCGGGAGATCTGCATTACCCTGGAAGATATGGGATTTGAAATTGAGGCCTCCCATCATGAGTGCGCCCCGGGACAGCACGAGATCGATTTCAAATACAGCGAAGCCCTCACTGCGGCGGACAACATTATGTCCTTTAAGCTGGCGGTAAAATCTATCGCGGATCGCCATAATCTGCATGCTACTTTCATGCCGAAGCCGTTGTTTAATGAGGCGGGTTCCGGTATGCATATCAATATGTCCTTGAGCCGCGAAGGCAAAAATGCATTCTATGATCCAGAGGATAAAAATGGGTTAAGCAAGATCGCTTACAGTTTTATCGCCGGATTGATCGAGCACGCAAAGGGGATGACCGCGATCACCAATCCGCTGGTCAATTCCTATAAGCGTCTGGTGCCCGGTTATGAAGCACCAGTTTATATCGCCTGGTCTACACATAACCGCAGCCCCTTGGTACGTATTCCTTCCTCCCGTGGGGAAGGTACCCGTATCGAATTGCGCAATCCGGATCCTTCTGCAAACCCTTATTTAGTGCTTGCGGTCTGCCTCGCCGCCGGTTTGGACGGTATCAGAAGAGGGCTGACCCCGCCGCCGTCCATCGACAGCAATGTGTTTAAGCTCACCGATGACGAGAGGGAAGCCATGGGCGTGGAGAATATCCCGGATAACCTGGACCGTGCGGTGCGCGCCATGAAGAAGGACAGCCTGATTCATGAGACTTTGGGCAGCCATGCGTTCCGGAAATATGTGGCCTACAAGCAGGCGGAATGGAACAGCTACCGGAATGTGGTCACCAAATGGGAAATTGATAAATATCTGAGCAGATATTAAGAGGGTAGGGAAAAGCCATGCAGCAATTGATTTTACCGCAACACTACGATCCCGGTATGGATATCAAGGAAACGGAAATTGCCATCAAATTTGTCAAAGATTATTTTGAACGCCGATTGGCGGAAGCATTGAATCTGATTCGAGTGTCGGCGCCTCTTTTTGTGTTGGCTTCTTCCGGATTAAATGATAATCTCAATGGATATGAACGGCCGGTTTCTTTCGGTATTCGCGAGCAGGGCGATGTGGCATGCGAAATTGTCCACTCCTTGGCGAAATGGAAACGCCAGGCGCTGAAACGTTACCAATTTACCCCAGGGGAAGGGCTGTATACCGATATGAACGCGATCCGCCGGGATGAGGATACCGATAACCTGCATTCTATTTATGTAGACCAGTGGGATTGGGAGCGGGTAATCCGGCGGGAAGACCGCAACCAGGAAACTTTAAAACAGATTGTCACCAAGATCTATCAGGTCATCAGGGATACGGAACAACATGTTTATAAACGGTATCCTCAAATCAAGCCCATCCTGCCGGAAACCATCACTTTTGTGACTACCTCAGAGTTAGAGGACCGTTTTCCGGAGCTGACCCCCAAAGAGAGGGAACGCGAGATCGCCAAGGAATATGGGGCGGTATTCCTGATGCAGATCGGCGGGGCGTTAAAATCAGGCAAGCCCCATGACGGCAGGGCTCCTGATTACGACGATTGGAGCCTGAACGGGGATATTCTGGTGGACTATCCGTTACTGGATACCGCAGTGGAACTTTCTTCCATGGGGATACGGGTGGATGAAGAGGCATTGAAAAAACAATTGGCAATCAGTGGTTGTGAAGACCGCGCCCAGCTTCCTTTCCAAAAGTCCCTTTTAGCCGGGGAACTGCCTCTTACTATCGGCGGCGGAATCGGACAGTCCCGTTTGTGTATGGTGTTTTTACATCGCGCGCATATCGGGGAGGTACAGTCCTCCATTTGGCCGCAGGATATGGTGGATCAATGTGAGGAGCATCATATTCATTTGTTATAAAAGAGAAATAAACAAGGAATGGCTTTTCCGAAAAAAGGAAGAGGCCATTCCTTTTTATATTTCTAAAATAGATACAGGCTATTGTTTCTTGAAAAATAAATAGAAAGGGAAGCGTTACAGAATGAAAAGTCTGCAACGCTTCCCTATTTTGCTACTGATTACTTATCTGTAAACAAACAACGGAGCTAGGGCCTTTCCGGGGTTCCCAACCCCGTTGTTTGTTGCAATGTATCGTTTTTTAAAATTTATTTCCGCCTGGTCCTATGGCAATAAATAGTCTAGTACATTGGGATGATTCAGATAAGAATATTCTGACACTTGGTTATCACAATACTTGATCTCAAGGACAGATCCGTCAGAAAAACGATGGTAGCTATAATCTTCAAAGAAACAGGAAGATGCATCCAACTCCATGATTTCATCTTTTGTTAACCCCATAATATGATTAAAATCAGCCTTATCTGGCATAGAACCAGTTGCCAAATACCCATCAATCACATAGGGAGAATCTGAATCGCCGTGATCACTATATAATAACAGTAAATAGGTTCCTTTGCTAACAGGAGTCGCCGATTAGACCATCTCTCTCCAATCTTTTTCATATTAAAACAACGAGGCTAGGAACCTATGTTAGGCTCCTAACCTCGTTGTCTGTTAAGCGTTTATTAACGCGCTTATTTTATTGCGGCTAAGATCTTCGCATCAGATCTTCTGCAAACCGGCGGATATCAGCGCTGTCGTGAAATTCATCCTCATGCTGGTTGATTTCCTCTTGCACTTCTTCCGGTAGGGCAGAGAGATCGTCAAATTCCGCCATTCGTTGGGCGAATATCCCTAGGTTTCCAAAGGCAAAACCGGGATATTGATGATCTCCATACATTCCATACATATTCATCACCCCGTTCTTTATTATTAGACGGGGACACGGAATTAACAAAGGGAAACGCTGGTTTGCAAAAAAATGAAAAATTTAGGAATTTACGCTTCCTCGTCGCTGTCCGGGGTATCCCAGTTATGCCACACGTTCTGCACATCGTCGTTATCTTCCAGCATATCCAGCAGACGCTGCATTTTGGTGATGGAATCCTCGTCCGTCAATTGGGTATAGGTGCTGGGGACCATTTCCACTTCCGCGGAGACAAAGGTATAGCCTTTCGCTTCCAGATCGTCGCGCACGCCGCTGAAATCGTCCGGCTCGGTGTAGATTTCAAATACGTCTTCATCCGCCTGGAAATCAGAAGCGCCGGCTTCCAAGGCGTCCTCCATGACCTTGTCTTCGTCCAATCCCTCTTTTTCGATGACAATAACGCCTTTCTGAGAGAATAGAAAAGAAACGCAGCCGGGAGTACCCATGTTTCCGCCAAATTTATCGAAATAGTGGCGGAGATCCCCCGCTGTACGGTTGCGGTTGTCGGTTAAGGTTTCCACAATAACAGCGATACCGGAGGGGCCGTACCCTTCATAGGTGATGCTTTCATATTTGCTGGCGTCGTTATCACCCGCCGCCTTTTTGATGATGCGCTCAATATTTTCATTGGGGACATTGTTGGCTTTCGCCTTGGCAATGCAATCCTTTAGTTTGGAGTTAGCGCTTGGGTCGGCGCTGCCGCCTTCCCTGACAGCCACCGCCAGCTCGCGGCCAATTTTTGTAAAAATTTTAGCGCGCTGTCCGTCGGTTTTTTCTTTTTTACGCTTAATGGTACTCCATTTAGAATGACCTGACATATATGATTTCCTCCCAAAGATCTAAATTACGTTATCCAGTGTATCATATTTTACCATATTAGGCAAGCTGCCCTATTTTTCTTGACAAAAGGACAGCGCGGCTCGCTGGATTTCTTTTTGTAGCAAAGAAAGAGGAGAATGATGATCCGTATTTTTCCACAGGATTTGCTGTTCCAGAGTAGCGTGAATAACGGTGTAAATCATTTCCAATTGCCGCCGCATGATGGCGGCCCCCTCTTCACAGTCGGAACCGCTGGTCAGCAGCAGGACAGACCGTTTTCGCTTGGGGATGGGCGGCCTTTTTTGCAGGCAAAACCGGGCGGAAAAATACCGCTGCATCCGATCTAAAATAGCCTTTAAAGGCGCGGGAAAGCTCAGATTATAAATGGGGGAGGCGACAATCAAGAGATCGGCGGTGCAGAGATATTGATGGATAGCGTCAAAATCCCGCAGCGAACATCCCTCCTGCCGCTCGCAGAACCCACAGGCAGTGCATGGGGCCACCTGTTCCCGATAGGAATCCACAAGGACCGTCCGGTAATCAGATTCCAGATATTGCAGGAATTCCTGAAGAAGTTGAGCCGTATAGCCGTTTGGATGGGGAGACCCAAAGAGGACCAAAGCAGTTTTTAACGGGATTTCTGAGTGTGAAATCAAATTTTGTTGATTCAAAGGGATCCCATCCTTTACGAAATATTCCTATGTTGTGCGTCGATCCCTAGGATTTTCATCAATCCCTTGTTGCGCTCTAAGAGGCGGAATAAGGGATAGCCGATCCCTGTCACGGTGATGAATTCCCCCAACATGACGGTTCCGGTAGTCAGCAGAAAGGGAACGTCCGTGAGGAAGTGTAATTCCAATCCTACGATGACGCATCCCAAAGTGGGGAATAAGGTGGCAAGGAACAGGTGTTTGCAATGGGACACCGCGGCCACTGTGAAAGCGGTAGCCAATGTACCGAAGATGACGTCATAAATGCCCAACGGGCTGAATAGATTGGCAAGGGCACAGCCCAATACCAGAGAATAGCAGTAATCTTTTCTATAAAAGCACAGAAGCACCAGGATTTCCGATAGACGAAACTGGACGGCCCCGAACGAGATGGGGGCAAAGGCCACTGTGCAGACAAAGTATAGGGCGGCCACCAGAGAAATACGCGCCAGGCGCTGAATATGGGAAGAATTAGTCAACACAGGTACCTCCCACGCCAAAGTCGGTATTTTCAAAGAGGACGTCTATACATGGGTTGTCCTCCAAAAACCGGTATTCCTTCTCAAACCAGTCCACCAGCTCGTCGTCCCGGCGGATAGGAGTGGAATTGTTGTTGTAAATATTGACACAGCCAAAGGGGAAATAACGCAGAAGGATGTCAATATCCCGGGCGATCATATCCCGGGTTTGCCCCTGGATGCCCACCATGAGGCAAATAGATTGAAAATAACGGCTGACCTCTTCCGGAGAGGAAAAGACAATACCTTTTCGCAGTACCTGATTGCGGAAGTGGTCGTCAAAGGTCTCAATGCCGCATTTGAAAATCATAGGTACTCCAAAGAAATCACGCATTTCCTGCAATCTGTGCCGGTAACTCCAGTGGCTTTCCACAAACAGGGTGCGAATGTCTTTTTCCCGGAGGATACGCTTGATGGTATCCAGACTGTCCCGGGGTAATTCAAAAATACTTCCGGAATTGATCACTTCCAGCGCATGGTATTTTCCGGTTACCTTTGCCAGCACCTCTTGATTGACGGCGTTGCAGAGGGATTCGTCCGTCTCGTTGTCGTCGATGTAATCGCAGAAGGAACACTGCCCCCAAGCGCACGGCTTGCCTTTTAAAAGGACGATTTCCCTGGTTTGCTTTTGCGTTATTTCACTGTAACGTTGCATGTGTATTTTCTCCTTGTTTTTATATTTTGAGAGATGGTTATCAAGGACATCTCTATCAAACGGGTTGGTTTTTGGCATCCGTTTGGTTGACGGTTGCTGCAAGGCTTTTCTGTCATTTATTGTAAATAGGAAACCCAATATCCCAACGATGGGACAGCGCTCTTTTCCCCCAATGAAATACTGTATCCCTTATCGACAGGCGCTTTTCATCGGATCGGCCAGCGATAAAACCTGTTTTTATTTTCTACCAAAAGGCCAATTTTTGTACGGATTTTTATATTATAACATATCCAATGATATTTTGCACCTGTTGTGCAGAAAAAGAACAAAAGGCAAAAAAAGACTTTATATTGGATAGATTTTTCTTCCCTGGTTTGGTTCTAACAGGCGCTCCTTGTCCATATCATTTGCTATAGGGGTGAGGACAAGTATGATGGAACGCGATCCACAGCAACGATATAACCACGCAATTTCCCAGGTGAGCCCTTCCCTTCGGGAAATATTGATTCAAATACCCGACCGTATCAAACAGGACGCCCAGGAAGTCCGCCTGCGGGTGGGACGACCGGTAGTGATCTCCGGTTCGTTCCAAACTTATTTTATTACGAAAGAAGGGGCGGTTGTCTCACTAATGAGACAGGGCTTACTTACCGCTTCTTTGGAACAGTTAGAAGAGACGTTTCAAGCCATGTGCGGATATTCGGTTTACAGCTATCAAAACGATATCAAAAACGGATTCCTCACCATCCTAGGGGGGCACCGGGTGGGAATCTGCGGCACGGCGGTATTCCACAATGGGGAGATGACGGGGATCCGTGATATTTCTTCTTTGAATATCCGGATTTCCCGGCAGATCAGCGGGGCGGCCGACCAGCTGTTGCAGAAGCTTCAGGGAGACGTAGAAGGGCTCTTGCTGGCGGGCGCCCCGTGCAGCGGCAAGACAACGATCCTGCGGGACTTGGCGAGACAGCTCTCCACAGGAAGGAGCGGTTCCCTAAAAAAAGTGGTGGTGGTGGACGAACGCGGCGAATTGGGAGGCGTATGTGGTGGGATATGCCACAACGATCTGGGATTGAGCGATGTTCTCAACGGATACCCCAAAGGGGAAGGAATTTTGCAAGCGGTACGCTGCCTGTCCCCGGATGTGGTGATCTGCGACGAGGTGGGAAATTTAGGGGACATTTCCGCTATTGAAGAAGGGCTCAATGCCGGAGTCGCTATGGTCGCCAGCATCCATGCGGGTTCTTTACAGGAACTCAGGCGGAGGAAACAAGCCCAGCGTCTGTTGCAAACCGGCGCCTTTTCCCGGATCGCGCTGCTGGAAACCAGCAGGACGCCGGGAAAGATACAGGGGATTTATAAGGTTGGTGAAAAAGATGTTGAAGCTGATGGGATGTCTGTTGGTGATAGCGGCGGGCGCGGGGGCGGGATATTTGCAAGCGCGTAAGCTTTCCATGCGGGTGCGCTTTTTGGAACAGTACCTCAAGTGGGTTTCCCAGATGGAGACGGAGATACGCTATGGGACCGACGGCATTTCCCGGCTGTTGGACCGGCACAAAAAGGAACTACCGGCCCTTTCCTTTTTGTCCCAGTGTGTAAAACGTATGGAAGAAGGGGCTCCCTTTCCAGAAGCCTGGAGAAAGGCTATCCAAGGAATTTCCAAGGAATATGGATTAAAACCGGACGACCTGGAGGCAGTCCAGGCCTTCGGCAATGGACTGGGGACCAGCGATGTGGATGGGCAGACGGCCCACTGCCGGATGCATCAAAAACTTTTGCAGTCCCGGTTAAAGGGAGCGCAGGAGGAAAAACAGAAAAAAGGAAAGCTCTATTTCATGCTGGGGCTTTGCCTGGGGGTCAGCGTCGCCCTCCTGATTGCATGAGGAAAAGAAAGGGAAAACAAGGATATTCTGGGATTTGGCGGAAAACAGAACGGAGGAAACCAACATGGATGTAAATTTAATCTTCAAGATTGCCGCGATTGGCATTATCGTAGCTGTGCTCAATCAGCTTTTGATCCGCTCGGGAAGAGAAGAGCAGGCCATGATGACCACGCTCGCAGGGCTGATTGTGGTGCTCATGATGATGATCCAGCAGATTGATTCGCTGTTCACGGCGATTAAATCCATTTTTGGGCTGTAGCCATGGAAATTATTGCGCTGTGCGGCATCGCTATGTTGGCGGCTGTATTTTCCGTCATGCTGAAGAAGTATATCCCAGAATATTCTTTTTTGATCAGCCTGGGGGCCGGCGTTTTGATTTTGCTGCTGATTTTATCCAAGATTACCCCGGCGGTATCCCAAATTAAGAACTTATTGTCCGCTACAGGGTTATCCTCCGAATATGGGGGCATCCTGTTCAAATCTCTTGGCGTATGTTTTCTCACACAGTTTGCCGCCGATTCTTGCCGGGATTCCGGAGAGAGCTCCATGGCTTCCAAGGTAGAACTGGCGGGAAAGATTATGATTGTGCTGATCTCCCTGCCGCTGTTTGAAAAAATCGCGGAGACAGCCATGCAGTTGATGGGAGGGTGAGTGTTGAAGAGCAAAGGAATTGCATTATCCCTGTTGCTTGTCTGCCTCTTTTCCCTGTTTGCCCTTCCTGTCCATGCCCAGGCAGACACCCCTCCATCCTCTATGGAAAGCCAGGATTACTATCAAGAACAGATGGAGATCAGCGGCGCGGACGAGTTGTCGGGGGAGTTGCCCAATGAAGCCCGTGTCATAATGGAAAATATGGGGGTTGCCGATGCTGATTGGGAAAGCTTAAAAAACCTGACCCCCTCCGCGGTATTCCAACAAGTGGTATCCGCCGCCCAAACCCAGTCTTCCGGTCCGCTCAAAGCGGCGGTAGGGGTGCTGGCGGTTATGCTATTGTGCGCGCTGATGGAAGGCATGAAACTTTCTTTAGGGGACCGCCCGTTGTCCGGCGTGGCGGGGGTAGTCAGTACTCTGTGCGTATGTACCGTCATTGTAGTCCCTATTGTGTCTTGCGTCCAGTCGGCTGCCCAGGTGATTCAGGGGGCCGCGGGTTTTATGTTGTGTTATGTGCCGGTGATCGCAGGCATCATGATCGCTGGAGGGCAGACGGTTTCGGCGGCCTCGTACCATCTCATGATGGTGGGGGCGGGGGAAGTCATTTCCCAGATCGCTACTGGTTTTCTGGTGCCTATGCTCAACGTATTCCTGGCCCTTTCCATCACAGCGTCTGTCTCCCCAAGGCTGAATTTAAACAGCATCTGCGACGCGTTCCATAAAGTGGTCAAATGGGTACTGGGCATTGTCATGACAATTTTTGTCAGTTTGCTCACTCTTCAGACCATTGTGGGGACGGCGGCGGATACTACAGGGACCAAGGTGGCCAAATTCGCCATCGGTAACTTTATCCCTGTGGTAGGGGGCGCCCTCAGCGACGCCTTTACCACCGTCCAGGGATATGTCAAATTGCTGAAGTCGGGCGTGGGTGCGTTTGGCATTCTGGCGGCGGGCTGTATCTTCCTTCCTATCCTACTGCAATGCCTTTTGTGGATGGCCACGGTACATATCTGCGCCTGTGTGGGGGACATCTTCGACTTGAAACAGATTTCTTCTCTGCTGCGGGCAGGGGGAAAAGTCATCAGCATCCTGCTTTCTATTATACTATGTTGCATGATGATTCTCACAGTATCCACGGTGCTGGTTCTGGTAATTGGGGGAGGAGGTTCCGCAGGATGAATGCAGTGTATCAATGGGCTACCGTGGTGTGCCTGGCAGCGATTGTGGGAGCCATGATAGAACTGGTTACTCCGGTGGGGCGGATGGAAAAGATGGTACGTTTCGTGCTGGGGGCTTTTATGATTTGCGCCATTATCACGCCGTTTACCAGTACGGCGATAAAAATTACCTTTGACCTGCCCACAGAAAGTTCCATCCGCCAGGAGGATGCCTCCTCGTTCCAGCAGGAACTAAACCAGCAGGTGTTAAAGGTGGCGGCAGAGAATATCCGGGCCCTGGCGGTGGAGGAATTGGGGAAAGAACAGATTATACCACAAAAAATAGAGGTGAATATGGATACTTCGGACAAGGAGAGCATATCCATTATCAATGTAGTGGTTTATTTGGAGGAAAGCCAGAAAGAAAACCGGAGGAAGGCCCAACAAGTGCTGGAAGACGGGTTGGGCCTTCCCATTGAAATCATCGTCAATGAAAGGTGAGGCAGATGCAGGAAAACAAACAAGGCTCTGGGATGAAAAAACTGTTTTCCGGGATGGGAGGAGATAAGGTTAAAAATATCATCATTGTGGCGGGTCTGGTGGGAATCGCCTTGATTTTCTTTTCCAGCTTTATCAAACCCTCTTCCCAAAATCAACAGGAACAGGAGGAAAGCGCTACCATTACCGCGGAAGAATACGCAGATCAGTTGGAAAAGAACCTGACGGAAGTGATTTCCAGCATTCAGGGGGCCGGCCCTTCCAAAGTAATGGTGACTTTGGAAAGCGGGGTACAGACCAAGTACGCTACCGAAGAAAAAACCAATTCGGAGGCTTCCCAGGATAAGGACAGCAATGGGGAAACCACGCGTTCCCAGCAGAGCGGGGACTCCGAAATTACATATATCACCGTGCGGGATGCAAACGGTGCGGAACGGGCGCTGGAAATCACAGAAATACAGCCCACTGTCAAGGGAGTTGTGGTGGTGTGCTCCGGCGGGGAAGATCCCGTGGTGCAGCAGCGTGTCATTGACGCGGTAACAACAGCGCTCAATATTTCTTCCAAAAGGGTATGCGTGACCCGATAATGAAAGGAATCCAGGCATGTTTTCTAAAAAAGGGGGTGTACAGGAATCTTTTTCAAAAGAAATCCATACATATGGAGAGGGAGAGAGAAAAAGGGCGAGCCCAGCGCCACCAAAGCCTAAAAGGCGCCAAAGCTTCCCAGAGAATCCCGGAATCATAGAAATAGGAGGAATACTTGTATGAAATTTGGCAAACGGCAACTGGTTCTTGCAGCCCTGGTGGTGGCATTGGGCGCGGCAGTCTATTTAAATTGGCAATTTTCCGATAACAGCGACTTGCTGGCAGCCAATACGACAGTGGAATCCGGCAAGGAATTGGGGGAGGCGGAGTTTGTAAACAATAATACAGTCTCTTCTTTCACCAGCAGCACGGAGGAAGGCGCCTCTTCCTCCCAGGCGGATACTGGAGATACCTCTTCCACTGCTTCCAACATCAGCAGCAGTGCGCAACAGTATTTTGCACAGGCAAAGGTTTCCCGCCAACAGGCCCGGGACGACGCGGTGGATTCCTTGGAAGAAATCATCGACAGTGTACAGTCCAGCGAATCTGCCAAGGCGGAAGCGGTGAAACAGGCCGCAGAGATTGCCAAAAATATCGAGCAGGAGAGCAATATCGAAAATTTGATCAAAGCCAAAGGTTTTGCGGAATGCCTGGCTTTTATTCAAAATGGGGAATGCAGCGTGGTAGTCAGCTCCACTGGGCTTTTGGACAATGAGGCGATTACCATCAAAGATATTGTGGCGGGCCAGTCGGGAATTTCCTATGACAAAATTAAAATTGTAGAGGCCAAATAATCCGATCCGATTTTTATACGGAAAGAATACTGTGGCTTTTGCCGAAAAGTTTTCAGAGAAACCGTCAAAACCGAAAATATTACCAATCCTTCCATTGCAGATTTGCAAAGATGTGTTGCTTTATGGTATAATTGTACCATCAAATCAATAAAGCGACGCACTTTGACAATGGGATGATTGCTGGAACAAACCCTCCACATCACCGGTGGAGGGTTATTTTTATAAATAGGAATAGGAGCCGGATTATGAATAGAAGAGAAGCGAGAGAGCAGGCTTTTTTCCTCATCTTTGAAAAGACTTTTAAAGATGAGCCTTTGGAAGAAATTTTGGAAGACGCCATGATGGCCCGGGACTTGGAAATCGACGAATTCGCGAGAAGAGTATTCCATGGAGTGGAAGACAATCAGCATCAGATTGACGCCGCCATCGAGGAAAATGTCATCGGCTGGAAAAAGAACCGCTTATCCCGTGTGGCGGTTTCGGTGTTGCGGATCGCCTTGTTTGAAATGCTGTTTGAAGAAGAAATTCCCGTTGGGGTTTCCATTAACGAAGCGGTAGATTTGGCAAAAAAATACGGAACAGGAGACGATGCCTCCTTTATTAACGGGGTATTGGGATCTGTGGCGAAAAAATTGGAGAAGGGCCATGCATAAGGTCTTAGGTCTGGATACCAGCAATTATACCACTTCCGCAGCCGTGTATGACAGGGAAAGCAAAAGGGTATGCCACAGAAAGAAACTGCTGCCTGTTAAGAAGGGACAGCTGGGATTGCGTCAAAGCGACGTGGTGTTCCATCATACCCAGCAGCTGCCGGAAATTCTGGAACAGCTGATGGAGGAAATCCCGTGCTCCCCGGAAGCGGTGGGGGTTTCCTTGCGTCCCAGGGATGTGGAAGGTTCTTATATGCCCTGTTTTACGGTGGGGGCGGGAGCGGCGCGTTCTTTGGCTGCCGTACTGCATATTCCTTTGTATACGTTTTCCCATCAGGTGGGGCACATTGCGGCGGCTCTTTATTCCTCAGGGCGGTTGGATTTATTGCAGGAAGAGTTTATCGCCTTCCATGTATCGGGAGGGACCACGGAGGCTGTGCTGGTGAGGCCGCACCCAGAACAAGTGCTTTCTTGTCAACTGGTGGCTGAGACCTTGGATTTAAACGCGGGACAAGCAGTGGACCGCGTGGGAGGCATGTTGGACCTGCCTTTCCCGGCAGGACCGCATATGGAACGTTTGGCGCTTGCCTGGCAGGAAAAACCGGAAAAAGTACATCCGGTGGTAAAGGGGACCAATTGCTGCCTTTCCGGCGTGGAAAATTTATGTAGGAAGAAAAGGGATCAAGGGGAAGCGCCGGAAGGCATTGCACGATTTTGCTTAGATTATGTGGCGGAGACTTTGGCTGTTATGTGCCGCCGGCTATTGGAACAGTATGGGAACTTGCCTGTGCTGTTTGCCGGGGGAGTGATGTCCAATGGAATCATCCGTAAACGCTTTGAGAAAGAATTTAACGGACTGTTTGCTCAGCCGGAATTTTCCGCGGACAATGCGGCGGGAATTGCGGTGTTGACGGCGGTAAAGGCGGGATGGCGATGAAATCGGCGGCTTTGACTGTGTCGCAGCTCAATTTATATATCAAATCTCTATTGGACGGAGATCCCCATCTGGGTAATATTTTTGTAGTGGGGGAACTGTCTAATTTCACTAATCATTATCGTTCGGGACATTTTTATTTTTCCATGAAGGACGACCGGTGCGCTGTAAAATGTGTAATGTTTGCGGGCTATGCTTCCCGGGTGCGTTTTCGCCCGGAGGACGGGATGCGGGTACTGGTGCGGGGCCGGGTGAGCGTGTACGAGGCCAGCGGGCAGTACCAGCTCTATGTGGAGGATATGCAGCCGGACGGCGTGGGGGCGTTGAGCTTAGCCTTTGAACAACTGAAAAGAAAGTTAGATCAAGAGGGCTTATTTGATCCCCGGCGGAAAAAGCCGCTTCCACGCTATCCAAAGCGAGTGGGTGTGGTGACTTCCCCCACCGGCGCCGCAATCCGAGATATTGAACATATATTGGGCAGGCGGTTTCCGTTAGCTCAAGTGGTGCTCTGCCCGGTACTGGTGCAGGGAGAAGGGGCCCCAGCCCAGATTATCGAGGCCATCCGCCGGTTCAATGCGGCGGACGCCGCCGATGTGTTAATTGTAGGGCGTGGAGGCGGTTCCATAGAAGATTTATGGGCCTTTAATGACGAAGGCGTGGCCCGGGCGGTAGCGGCGTCTCGTATTCCTGTTATTTCGGCAGTTGGCCACGAGACAGATTTTACTATCTGCGATTTCGTTGCAGATCTGCGGGCCCCTACCCCTTCTGCAGCCGCAGAACTGGCGGTACCGGATCAAGAAGAAGTAAAAGCACAGATCCAGTCTTATCAGAGAAAACTGCGATATGCGGTGGACGTTCGCTTGCGAGAACATCAGCTGCGCTTGCAGCGTTTGATGCAAAACCGGGAACTCCGCAATCCCCAGGAACTTATTGAGAAGCGCCGGATGCAATTGGACGCATTGCAGGCAGATCTGGTCCGCTTGTTTACCGAACGGCTGGCCAGCGAACAAAAGAGATTTACCCAAGTAATGGCGAAACTGGACGCCCTCAATCCCATGAAGGTATTGGCGCGGGGATATGCGGTAGCGC
>CAJFUH010000165.1 GCA_904420155.1 uncultured Clostridia bacterium | reverse complement strand
GACGGCCGCACACAAATATCCATATTTGATAGCGGCCTGGGCCGCATCTTCACCGCCAGCGCTTACGTGAAGAGAACACTCCCGAATTACCAGATGGCGGAACAGCTTTTTGGCCCCTCCGGATCCTGCGTTTGCCAACTGTTTTAGCAAAGAGAGCAGTCCTTTCACACCTTTTTCTTTTAGTATATCCCTCCACGGGGAAGATTTTTCTTTCGGTTTTTGTTTTTCTAAAGAATCTTTTTGTATTTTGCCTTTTTTTTTCTTCTTTTTGGAAGGTTTGCGAGGATAAAGAGGGTAACGGACAAAAAGATAACGAACTTTTACCTTCCACTCCCCTTCATAAGAGACTGATAAACAGAGCGGGCAAAGAAGCAGCAGTAAAAGAAATGCAATAACCGCCAACACGACGATCCAACCTGTCATCTGCTTGCCTCCCTACTTGATACGGTATCTTTGTTTAGGAAATCTCCTCTATCGAGGGAGGAGCTTCTTCCTTTTTGGCATCCATGGATTCCTTTTCTGGTAAAGGGGGAAGGTCGTCCAGCGAAGAGATGCCGAAGCATCTTAAAAAATTAGCAGTCGTCCCATACAGCAGGGGCCTGCCGGGGAGTTCCAACCTTCCCTTCTCTTCTAACAGCCCTTTGGTTACCAAACTGCTCAATACTCCAGAACAATCCACCCCGCGGATTTGTTCTACAAAAGATTTGGTCACAGGCTGGTTATACGCCACAATGGCCAGCACTTCCATGGAAGCTGGGGAAAGCGGCACATTTCTGCGAATATCCATCATCTTCCGGATGGGTTCCCCATACTGCGGTTTCGAACACATCTGGTACTTATCCTCTAGCTTGAGGATACATACCCCCCGCTCCTCCTGGTCAAGGCGTTCCATTAAATTATCCGCTAATTTTATCGCCGTCGCCTTATCGATCTCCAATACATCCGCTAATTTATCGATAGCCACAGGCTCCCCGCTGGCAAACAAAACTGCCTCTATGGTTGCCTGGAGTTCTCTGATTTCCAATGTTTTCCACCGCCGTTTATCAATTTTACCGTTGTCCCCCCGTGCTCTTCCTCAACGCGGATCCGCTTGCCTTTTACCAATTCCAGAACTGCCAAAAAGGTGGCCACCAGATCAGATTTTCCTTCACTGTGTTCAAATAGAACGTCAAAAGGAATTTCCTTTCTCTTCCATAAGCTACGCAGTACATGAATAATACGAGAGGCCACCGAAACTACTTTTCGGGTAACCAACTCAGAAAACGCCTCCGGAGGAGGAGGCAGCTTCCGCTTGCCCCGCCCAGCGGCACTTAAATACGCCTCTATTAATTCCTGAAATGTATGCTGGCGCTGATAGGTCATATCCACTTCCAGCTCCATGGGAGCCCGGGTAAAGATGTCAAAACTCATCTCCTGCGCCATCACTTGGGCGACCCGTTTACATTCCTGGTATTCCAGCAATTGGCCGGTCAGATCCTGCTTGAGTTCCTCCGCTTCCTGGTGCTTAGGGAGTAAGGAAACCGTTTTGATGTGTACCAAACGGGCGGCCATCTCCAAAAATTCACTGGCCACATCCATATCTTGTTCCTGCATGGCTTTGATGTGTTCCATATACTGATCCAGTAGTGTGGAAATTTGGATATCATAAATATTCAACTTATTTTTGGATATCAAATAAAGAAGCAGATCAAGCGGCCCTTCAAAAGAAGGCAGCTTATAGGATATCTTTTCCATATATCTCCCATTTACTCACAAAAACTTTTACAGAAAAGGTCGAAACGGCAATCCTGCCAGCCAGAGAATGCCGCGGGTAACATACGAATTACAGATGTTCAAAGGCGTATCCAGTACGCCGGTAAGAAGCAGTACAAATACCAAGAGCATCCCATACCGCTCATACTGGCTAATTTTATAAAGAAATCGGTTGCTTAAAAACATCGATACAATGCGGAATCCATCAAAAGGAGGAATCGGGATTAAATTAAAGATCGCCAGGCTGATATTAATAGTGATATAATATCCCAAAAATTGAGTGATAAGATATCCAAATCCTTCTATCGGAAATCCAAACCCTAGATTGGCTGCATACCACAAAACAGCACCTATCAGCGCCGCCAATAGGTTGGAAAGAGGGCCGGCCGCAGCCGTAATGGCCATACCGGTTTTTGGATTTTTAAAATTACGGGAATCCACAGGAACTGGCTTAGCCCAGCCTATACCAAACAACAGAAGGCTAAGCGCGCCCATGGGATCTAAGTGTGCCAAAGGGTTGAGGGTTAAACGCCCGTTATATTTCGCTGTGCGGTCTCCTAATTGATAGGCCACCCAGCCGTGGGCTAATTCATGTAAAGGCAAAATTAAAAAAACAACTACCAAAGATGCCAAAATCGTGGCGAGAAGGCTTGAAAAATCGACAGGATATCCCCGGATCAGAGATAACAGGACGCTATACAGCATGAAAATAAATCACTCCTTTTGTATTGATTTCTATTATAAAGCCTTGCCTTAAAAATTACAAGTGTGCCATCCTTTTCCAACAAAAAAAGTGGATATTTTCATCTATCCGTAAAAAATGCTTGCATTTATTGCGTAAATCTGCTACTATTAAGTACGTTATATCATGAGCGCTGAAGGAGGTGCGGATTCATGGCAAAGTGTGATGTATGTGGTAAGGATATCTCTTTTGGTATCAAAGTTTCTCACTCTCACAGACGTTCTAACCGGACTTGGAAACCCAATATTAAGCGTGTTAAGGCAGTGGTAAATGGTACCCCGAAGCGTATTTATGCCTGCACTCGTTGCTTGCGTTCCGGCAAGGTTAACCGCGCCGTTTAATGAACGATAGAGCTTGAAACTGGAAGGAACCGGAAAGTTTCGGTTCCTTTTTGTTTGTCCAGAAAGTTCTCTTCCCGTCTATTCGGTGGGATATGTGTTATGTCGACAGTAGAAAACAGGAAACAAAAATTCTATGCGAATGGATTCATCATTTGCATAGAATTTTTGTTTTTGGGCTCTCAAGTCATCATCCACCATCAGAGATATTTATAAAGGCTGTTGTACATGCTTTGTATGCATATACAACAGCCTTGCGTTTTTTATGCCTTC
>CAJFUH010000164.1 GCA_904420155.1 uncultured Clostridia bacterium | reverse complement strand
TTTATGATTTCCCGTACCTCGTGTATTTCCGTCCTGGCCATGCTGCTGCCCTTTGTCAAGGGAAGCGTGAAAAAAGGTATCTTGGTCTGGAACACGTCGGTCCATTTTGTTATTTTCCTCATGCTTTTTATCATCATCGGCAGCCTGGGGGACTACCTCAAGACCCAGGTGTTCCCTATCTATGCAGCCACGAGCATTGCGGAAATAGGCATGTTCAAACGATTAGACGCTTTATTTTTGGGGATTTGGACCACCGGGTTATTTGCCAAAATGGCGCTGTTTTTGTATTTGATCTCTTTATGTATCCAACGGATCTGGGGCAGGAAAGCGGGAAGATGGTCTATCGCCGTCGGCGGCGCTGTGGTGGTAATTGGCAGCGTAGTGCTGTCAGAGTCCCGTGCGCTCTCCCAGATCATATATGATTGGAGAGTATTGCTCCCCATTACGTTACTGGTAAGTTTGGTTATCCCCATCATTTTGCTGATCATCGATTCCATCAAAAGGCGGACAGGGAGGGAAGAAAGCCATGCGTAAGTGGATCGCGGCCTTTTTATGCGTGAGCATGGTGCTTTTTACAGGATGTTCCAATATGACTCAGCTTCATGAACGCCTGATTGTGCAGGGGGTTGGGATAGATATAGTGGACGGGCAGTATGTAGTGACCATGCAAGTCTTTGACGCCATCAACAGTGGGGGAAACGAAGGGGAAGAGTCGCTGGTGGTGAGCGCACAGGGAAAATCAGTGCTGGACGCCTTTACCAATATCACGTTACAGACGGGAAAAGAACCCTTATATTCCCAGAATATGGCGGTTGTCATAGGGGAGGAAACGGCCCGACAGGGGATTTACCAGGTGCTGGATTTCTTTATCCGTTTTTATGAAGCGCGGCCGGAAGTGGACATTTTTGTGGTCAAAGATACGGCCCTCAAGCTGCTGCGCAGCAAAGGGGAGGATGGGAAACTCATCAAGGCCCAGGATCTTTCCAGCCTGGCAGACAGCGGGGAACTCAACGCTAACGCCATGCAGTCCACGGTACGGCAGGTGGTGGCCATGCTGCAAAATGATACGTCGGATCCCCACATGCTGGCGTTGAAAATGACGGAACGGGGGGAGGGCTTTTTGGTTTCTGCGGATGGAACCGCGCTGTTTCAACAGGATCAATTGGTAGGGTATCTGGGGTTGGATGAGACCCAGGGGGCCATGATGTTGCAGGGAAGCACCACCAACGGGACCCAGGTGGTGTCCCTGCCGGATATTGGGACAGTGACGTATTCTTTCCAGGGCGTTGACAGTGAGGTGGAAATCAAGATCCAAGACCAAAAGCCGGACGTCACGTTCCGGATTTCCGCTCAGGCAAATCTATTTGAGATTGACCATGCGATTGAAGATAAGCTTCCCTCCGATACGTTTGACGTGATCCAGGCAGCGTTGGAACAGAGGATCAAGCAGTTGTGCGAGCAGGCCCTCCAAACCGCCGTTGTCAAGTATCACAGCGATATTTTCCACCTGGGAAACCTCCTTTGGCAGCAGCAGCCGGACTATTACCGGCAAGTTGCGGAACAATGGGATGAGGAAATGGCGCATTGTAATTTCCACGTAGAAGTAAAGGCGGAGATCAGGCGCGTGGGACAGGAAGTCAATCCCATGTAACCGTTCTGGCTTTTTTAGAAAAGAAATACTTGTGAAGAATCTAAAAAATAAAAGGAAAAGTGGCAGTACCAAAAGAAAAGATGTAAGTTTCCGGTTTTTGAAAACTTACATCTTTTTCCATACTATCTATTCGTGGGGGCGCTTTTTTTCCATAGATAAATGCATTATTCCTCTTTATCGCCGTCATAGGAATGCAACCGGACAGCCTCGTTATAGACGTCCAGTATCTGTGTGGCAAAGGCGTGCTGAGGGATATCTTGAATACTGCTGCGCACGACCCGTTTTAAGATTTGTTTGCGGTGGGGGGAGAGGGAGGCGAATTTTTTTAAATATTCCCCAAACTCCCGGGCAGAGCGATAGGAAAAGCCGCTGACGCCTTCCCGCACCTGGCTGGAATCCCATTTGTCGTGGGGCAGCAGGGTGGGAAGGCCGCAGGCTACCGCTTCCAGAGCCGCCATGGACATCAGGTCATGATGAGCGGCGGTGACAAATACATCGCTGACAGCGTAATATTCCGGCATTTTCTCGTGAGGTACCGCCCCCACAAAGCTGACCTGGCTGCCGATTTTTAAATCGTGAGCCCATACGGACAGCGGCTCCGCCTCCGGGCCGTCCCCAACTACCAACAAATGCAGGTTGTCCGAAGGCTTAATTTGGGCGGCCCATTGCTCCAGAAGGAGTTCCACGCTTTTGTCAATGGTAAGCCGTCCGGCATAAATGGCCACGGTACTATCGGGGGGAAGGTTCAGATTACGGCGCAGGTGCTGTATTTTAGATTCCGGGATATTCTGATAATGGAAGAAATAAGAATCCACTTGATTGGGAATGATGGTAAGGGGAACTTTACTTTTAGAGGCGTGGAGATATTCCTCAGCCTTTTTGGAAGGAGCGGTGACAATATCCGCGTTGTCCACCATATCACGGAATAGCCCACGGTATTTGATTTTTGTAAAAGGTTCCCCGATGCGGGAACACAGGTAATGAAGCTGGGATTCAAAATATTCATGAATGGTAAACACCAGGGGAAGGTCGTAACGGTTGGCAAATTTGACAGCGGCTTGTCCAATGGGAGAGGCGGTGTGGACATGCAGAAGATCCGGTTTAAACCGTTCCAAGATCCTGGAAAATTCATTGCTTCCAGGATTGGCGATGGAGAACCCATAGGCGTTCCGGGCGGATTTAGCGGGACACCGGAGAACCCCGTGGTCCAGGTGAAAATCCCGGGCGGTTAAATCAGAAGCGGCGATCAAGACTTCATGCCCCAAAGAAGAAAGCTGCTCGGCCAAAAAAGAGACGTGGGAAATGACCCCTCCCACATGGGGAAGATAGGCTTCGGTAAACAGTACAATGCGCATGCTATCCATCCTTACTTTAGTAAAGAATAAAGCGGAAGATCCCGGCAGAATAACAAGAAATACCAAAAACTCCGCAGTATATAGATCAATAAAATCAATTTCCAGAAAAGGGAGAATGTTCCATATATTGAATTATTATACCACATTCTGACAGGGGTTCAATCCGAATAGAGGCGAAATATTTGAATATTGTCTTTAAAGTTTTTTAATTGTGCGATATAATAATAACAAATCTTTTTGAAGTAGGTGTGTCACATTATGGCCGTTACTTTCACCGTTTCCCTGGCGAACGTCATCAAAGAATTGGCGTTGGAAACCCTGTATATGCCCGGCAGCCCCGACGAGGTGTTGATCTCCTCCCGGGACGTCAGCCGTCCCGGCTTGGAATTCACGGGATTTTTTGAATACTACGACAATACCCGCGTGCTGATTATTGGAAATACCGAACACGCCTTTTTGGCCCGGTTCACCCCGGAAGAACGGTACCACGCCCTGTCGGAGCTTTTATCCCGCCGCCCCCCGGCCATCATCATTTCCCGCAACCTGGAGCCCTTTGAAGAACTGATGTCCACGGCGAAAGAAAACGACGTCCCCATCCTGCGTACGGCGGATACCACTTCCAGTTTGGTGGCGGCTTTGGTTTCCTATATGAACGTGGAATTAGCCCCCCGTATCACCCGCCATGGGGTCTTGGTAGAGGTATACGGCGAAGGTTTGCTGCTGGTGGGGGACAGCGGCGTGGGCAAAAGCGAAACCGCCATTGAACTCATTAAGCGCGGCCACCGGCTGATAGCAGACGACGCCGTGGAGATCCGCCGGGTCTCCAAAAAATCCCTGGTGGGTTCTGCTCCGGAGAATATCCGCCATTTTATCGAGCTGCGCGGCATCGGCATCATCAATGCCCGCCGGATCTTTGGTATGGGCGCGGTAAAACTGACGGAGAAAATTGATATGGTCATCAACCTAGAGCTGTGGGACAGCTCGAAGGTGTATGACCGGATGGGCATCGACAACGAGTATACGGAGATTTTAGGGTTAAAAGTGCCGGTGCTCACTATCCCTGTAAAACCAGGACGGAATCTGGCCATCATCATTGAAGTGGCGGCTATGAATAACAGACAGAAAAAGATGGGCTTTAATGCGGCGAAAGAGTTGCTTCAGAGCCTGGGAATGGATGTCTCCCAAGAAGAAACGGGAGAAAACCAGAAAATCAATTGGAATTTGATTTAACGTCGTGCATAACAGCGGAACATAGGAGCATATATTGATGAGAATTGTAGCAGATACCCATTGTCACACCATCGCGTCCACCCACGCCTATAGTACCTGGATGGAACTGGTTCAGGAGGCGGTCCGGATGGAGTTGTGCGCTTTGGCCGTCACGGACCACGCCAGCGCTATGCCCGGATCGCCGGGAAAGTGGTATTTCCAGAATATGACCTGTATCCCCAAGACAGTGCAGGGGATCCGTGTGCTCAAGGGAATGGAGGCCAATGTCATTGACTATCAGGGGAACCTGGATTTCTGCGATCCCATGCCCAACTGTTTGGAATGGGTGATCGCCTCCATGCATGAAGCAACCCTTCCCGGCCCCCGGGACGAGGACATGTGTACCCAGGCCTGGCTGAAGGTGGCGGAGGATCCCCGGGTGCGGGTGATCGGCCATTGCGGGATGCAGTCTTTCCGATTTGACTATGAAAGGGTGATCCCGGAATTTGGAAAGCATGGGAAATTGGTGGAGATCAATAACAATTCTTTCCGGGTGCGCAAAAGCGCCGTGGCAAACTGCCGGGAAATCGCCAAGTTGTGCAAACGTTTTGAGGTGCCGGTGATCGTCAATTCCGACGCCCACTTTTGCACCCAGGTAGGAAAGGCGGAGCAGGCGTTGCGCATGCTGGAAGAAATCGATTTTCCGGAAGAGCTGGTGATCAACAGCAGCCGGGAACGGTTTGAAGGTTATCTCGAGAAATGCGGGCTTCTGTAAGGGCTTAAGTGTTTGTCCGAAAGGCAAAAGAAGCTCGGAGAAGATTTTTAAGCGGAGCGCACATATTGTCCCGATGTTCTGCCGCCCAATCGGCGGCAGAATCTATTTTCATAGGAGGAATTCATGGATCAATACGAAAAAATCCAACAAATTGCCCAAAATGCCGGCTGTACCGTCAAAAAACAGGAAGAGCTCAGCCGGTATACCTCTTTTCATATCGGCGGACCGGCGGATGTATGGATCGAAGTGCCCGGCTCCCAGGCGTTGGCCCAGATCGTGTACCTTTGTGAAGAACAGGGCCTGCCTTGGATGGTATTGGGAAAGGGTTCTAACCTCCTGATACCCGATGAAGGGGTGCGCGGCGTAGTGCTGCATTTGTGCGGGGAGTTTGAGACGATCCGTATGCAGGAGCCCGGCGTGATCCGATGCGGGGCGGCCGCCTCTTTGATGAAGCTTTGCAAATTTGCCCAGGAACAGGGGCTTTCCGGACTGGAATTCGCATGGGGGATCCCCGGTTCGGTGGGAGGGGCCGCCTATATGAATGCCGGAGCTTACCAGGGGGAGATGAAAGACGTTTTGCTTTCCTGCCGCCATCTGACGCCGGAAGGGATCTGGGGCGAGCGGAAAGGGGAAGCATTGCGCTTATCCTACCGCCGCAGCGCCTATACCGACACCAAAGACGTTATCACCGACGTGACAATCAAGCTTGAAAAAGATGATCCGGATTGCATTCGCCAACGCATGGACGATTATATGAACCGCCGCAAAAGCAAACAGCCTTTGGAATATCCCAGCGCAGGAAGCGTCTTTAAGCGCCCTGTCGGCTATTTTGCCGGCGGTTTGATTGAACAGTGCGGGCTGAAAGGAAAACGGGTAGGCGGCGCTATGGTCAGTGAGAAGCATGCGGGGTTTATCATCAATTATGACAAAGCTACCTGTGAAGATGTAAAACAGTTGATTGCTTTGATCCAGGAGAAAGTCTTGCAGGAAACCGGGGTGCCTTTGGAAAGGGAACTGAAGATATTGGACGCAGATACCCTGGAATTTATATAAATGGGGAGAGGTTTATGGAATTTATCATTGTGACAGGGCTATCCGGCGCGGGAAAATCCCGTGCGGTGGATTCCCTGGAGGATATCGGATTTTATTGTGTGGATAATCTGCCCCCCACTTTGATCCCCGTATTTTATGAACTTTGCGAACAGGCCAAAGAAGGCATGTCCCGCCGGGTAGCAATTGTCACGGATATCCGCGGCGGCGGTATGTTCAACAGCTTATTTGAAGCTTTGGAGAAGCTGCACAACGAAAACAAGGCGTATAAGATCCTGTTTTTAGACGCCCGTAAAGAAGTGCTGGTGCGCCGATATAAAGAGACGCGCCGCCGCCATCCCTTGATGAACGACCACCAGGGATCGGTGGAAATGGCGGTGACCTTGGAGCGGGAAATTTTAAAGCCGGTGCGGGAAAAGGCGGATTACATCATTGATACTTCCTATCTTTCCCCTGCCCAGCTGAAAGAAAGGATTTCCGGGCTGTTTTTGGACCATTCGGAGGAAGCCCTGATGGTCAACTGTATGTCCTTTGGGTTTAAGTACGGCATCCCGGAGGAAGCGGACCTGGTCTTTGACGTGAGATGTTTACCCAACCCTTACTATATAGAAGAGCTAAAATATTTAACCGGTTTGGACGACCCTGTGCGGGATTACGTGATGAAATGGCCGGAGACCAAAGGGTTTGTGGAACGTTTCCTTCCGTTGATCGACTATATGCTTCCCTTATATTGCAATGAAGGGAAAAGTCAGCTGGTGGTGGCGATCGGCTGTACGGGAGGGAAGCACCGTTCCGTAGCGCTGACCCAGCTGCTTTATAATCATCTGTTGGAAATCGGCAAGCGCGCCAGCGTCCATCACCGGGATATCCAAAAGTAGGACAAGCCCGAAACAAGATAGAAAAGCTGGCTGAAACCGGTTTAAATAACGATGTGCGCTTGCTATGCAAGGAAAGAAAAGGCGGGAGATCCATGTCGTTTTCCTCAGACGCGAAAAAAGAACTGTGCCGTCATATTCCGGCGGATATGGGATGCCTGCGGGCGGAAACCTGCGGGTTGTTGCTGTTTGGCCACCAATTTTGCCCTCAGTGCATCTCACTGATTACCGAAAATAGAGCGGTTTCCGATATTTTTTGTCAGCTCCTCTCCAGCCAGGGGGTTATGGTGGAGCGGGTGAGTTCCCTTTCCCGGAAAAAGGCCAGGAATCAGGTGTATACGGTTTCCGTGCCCGATGAAGATGACCGGCGTGCGTTGATAAAGCTCTGTGCTTGTTCTGGAAAAGATGGGCGGCCTTATATCCCGGGGAATAGCCTGCCGGGCGCCGGCGGGGTGGAAGCGTTTCTGCGCGGGGCGTTTTTGGCTTGCGGCACGGTGACAGACCCTAAGAAAGACTATCATTTGGAGTTTGTGTGTCCCACCCAAAGGCTGGCCCAGGATCTGGTTTTGCTATTGCATCAGAAAAGCGGGCTGGACCTGGAACCGGGGATGATCTCCAGAAAAGGGGATTTTGTGGTTTATCTTAAGGGAAGCGAACAGATCGCCGACCTGCTCACTTATCTGGGGGCGCAGCAGGCGTCTATGGAATTGATCCAAGTCAAGATGCTCAAAGAGGTACGCAACTACGTCAACCGCACCACGAATTTTACCACTGCGAATATAGGAAAGACGGCTTCGGCGGCAGCGCAGCAGATCCGCGCCATTCAGAAGATTGAACAGAAAATGGGGCTGGACAGCTTGCCGGAAGACCTGCGGGAACTGGCCCAGCTGAGGCTGGAAAATCCGGAAATGTCCCTGCGGGAATTGGGGGAATCCCTCAGCGAACCCATCAGCCG
>CAJFUH010000163.1 GCA_904420155.1 uncultured Clostridia bacterium | reverse complement strand
GTGCCGCTGGCACGAAGCCGGTTTCGGGAACGGGGATACAACCAGTCGGAGCTGTTGGCGCGCCGGGTGGGCAAAGATTTAAGTATTCCCTATCGAGATCTGCTGGAAAAATGGAAAGAGACCCCGGCGCAGCACACATTGGGAAAGAATATGCGGGAACAAAATGTGGCGGGCGTATACAGGGTCAAAGAAAAAGCCTCAATAGTAGGAAAACAAATTTTGTTGTGTGACGATATCGTTACCACAGGGGCTACCCTGCGGGAATGCAGCCGGGTGCTGCTGGAGGGAGGCGCCGCCTCGGTCACTTGCTGTACTTTGGCGTCTGCTAAGAAAAGCTTGCCTAACCGGTTGTAATTCTTTTGAGATTATATTATAATTAAAAGATAGAAAATAAGTCGATTCCGATACTTTTTCAGTAAATAATAAGAGAATTTGCTTTAGGCTTTCTTTCCCAACTTTCAATGTGAGAAAATATCTCTTGACAGGCGGGGGTATTTATAGGACGATGGAGATATCCTAAAAGTAAGGATAAGGATAACTGTCTTAGAAAGTGTTTAGACAGGACTATTTTGATGGACGTTTCGAGGACAAAAATCCTTTTTAGGCCCACAGAAGGAAAAATGGGATGGAACCAGTATAACATGGATTAGATGTAAAATACATGAAGAACACAAGGATAGGAGGCGTTGTCGGTGGCGCTGGGAACGGATGCTGCTATTGATCTTGGAACCTCCAAGATTATGATATATGTACATGGGAAAGGGATCGTGGTGAATGAGCCCTCGGTAGTGGCAATTAACCGGGAGACCGATGAATTGATCGCGGTGGGGGAAGAGGCGTATCAGATGATAGGCCGTACCTCTGATAAGGTATCTGTAGTATGCCCTTTATGCAGCGGGGTAATCTCCGACTATTTATTGGTGGAACAGCTGGTGGGCACCTTTATGAAAAAGGTGAGTTCCAGCAAGCTGTTTATGTCCCGGGTGGTGGCTTGTATCCCGGGAGAAGTCACGGAAGTGGAAAAGAAAGCGGTAGTCAACGCTATCAGCACTACCGGCGTGCGGAAAATCTGCTTAATTGAAGAGCCGGTAGCGGCGGCCATTGGCGCGGGGATTGATATTTCCAGCCCCCACGGCAGCCTGGTAGTGGATATTGGAGGGGGGACCACGGATATGGCGGTGGTTTCTCTCAGCGGCGTGGCGACGATGCGTTCTCTGAAAGTGGCGGGAAACAATTTTGATGAATCTATCATCAAATATATCAAAAAGAAGTACAACCTCATTATCGGAAAACGCATGGCGGAAGCGGCGAAAATCGCCATTGGATGCGTCTATCCAAAGGAAGAGCAGGCGACCTATCGGATTAAAGGGCGCAATGCCCTGACAGGCTTGCCCCAAGGGATTGATTTTAGTTCCGACGAAATGCTGGAAGCTTTGATCGACCAGGCGATGCAGATTGCCCGGGAGATCCAGGAGATGCTGGAGGAGACCCCTCCGGAACTGGTGGGGGATATCTATACCGACGGCATTGTGCTGACGGGAGGAAGCGCCCAGCTTTATGGATTTGATACCCTGATTTCCAAAAAGACCCGCTTGCCGGTGCGCGTGGCGGAAGAGCCTGACACCTGCGTGGTCTTGGGCGCGGGGAAAGCGTTAAAATATGTGGACGACTTGGATAGTGAAGGCTTAGGGGCTATGAATCCCTTGAGTGCAGAATATTAAAGTCTGTTTTGTGTAGAAGGTTTTATTAAATATACAATTTGTATTATCATAGTTTGGCTTTTTCAATGATAACCTCTTCATTTTTTCATATCTGATGTAGGATTTTTGTTTGGACAAAAAGGCACAGCCTATCGGAAAGATAAGCTGTGCCTTTTTCTTTAAAAATTTGGGAAAGGATTACTGCGGAATGAGTTTAGATGGCTTCCGGTCTGATTTTTTTGATGGAAAAAAGAATTCCCCCGATCAGGAACAGAAAAGCGGCTGCCAGGCAACCTATTAAGACCAGAAACAGGATATTGGCGTTGTATACAGCATTGTCCGTCCAGTTTTGAAAGTCAATTGGCGTGATCGTCAACGGGACGTGTTCTGCGAATGAATGTAACACGCTGTCTGTAAAAAAGGTATATATCCCAGCAGCGATTAAGCAGAGGGACGTCTTGAAAAAGGCATTGATTTTCAGGTAACGGATGATAACCATACCAACCCATGGTAAAAGAATAGCCCATAAAGTGTTGAGGTAATAGGAAGAAAACAAAAGGGATGGTTCCCCGGCTAATAAGGTGGCAACCGTCACCACCAGAAACAGGAGCAACGTATCAACCACAAAACAGATCAGCGTTTTTTGGGAAGATAATGGAGAAGGCAGGGGGACGGTTTGCAGGATCAGAGGGAGAAATACCACAGAAAATCCAAAGAAAAGAGAGACGAGGGAAATGGGAAGCCAAACCCCGCCCCCGGTATACAGCCAGCAGACAAACAGCAGCAGGTTGAGGGAAAGATAAAATAGCCCCAATGTCCATAATCCTCTCTTTTTCTCAAAGAGGACGGGCACACAGGTGAGGGTAAAGGCCGTTGCTTCCGAGGCCAGGACGATGAAAAACCAAGACAAGGTATGCTGGATGGCCAGATTACAGATAAAACAGGCGATCAGGGAAATCCCATAGCATAAATAAAAGGTCCATAAATAAGTTTTTCTGATGGTCCGGTACCCACGGGCCTGTTTTTCTATTTCCCGCTGGTGCAAATCTTCGCTGGCGGTAATCAGTTCATGTTCGGTGACATGCAGGATTTCGCAAATATTGGAAACCAATGTGATATCCGGATAGGAAATCCC
>CAJFUH010000162.1 GCA_904420155.1 uncultured Clostridia bacterium | reverse complement strand
TAATAACCGGACATAC
This sequence comes from uncultured Clostridia bacterium, assembly GCA_904420155.1. Lineage (GTDB taxonomy): Bacteria > Bacillota > Clostridia > Oscillospirales > Acutalibacteraceae > CAJFUH01. The sequence goes on along the minus strand of CAJFUH010000162.1, from coordinate 13,594 downwards.
TGGAGAATCCTGCACGATTACGGTAGAAAACCCGCAGGCATACACGTATTACCGTTTCCAGATAGACGGCAAGATTCCAGAGACCGGACCCGCCAAGCTGATCGAGCTGGAGATGACCGGATATGGCGACGTCACCTTTACCGCCGGCGTACAGTATGATAACCAGCGCCCGGTTGCCTATGAAAAGGAAATGTCGGAAACCGTCCGGCTGGAGCAGCAGGCAGGCGCTTCTTACGACCTGTGGAATCAGTTGGAAAACAATGTTACCATCCATGGAAATGATATCGCCTCCTTAAAAGGTGCTGATTTTATCGATCCGGATTACGATCTGGATGCGGCAGCCCAGAATAAGGTACAGTATATGCGTGTGACAGGTAAAGACGGAAGCCAGCTGACCAATGAAATCAGCCTGGATCAGGACGGCACCTACACAGTAGAGTACCTCACCTATCAAGATGCGGCTTATCAAGTGAGAACCGTAGCCACCCAGACGGTGTATGTACGCGGCATTACCACAGTACTGGAAGCCATCATCGCCAATGCAGAAGAACTGCTGGCCAACGGATCCCTGGACAACACCATGGAAGCGGTAGTCAATGAGTTCAACGCGGCCCTGGCCAACGCCAAGGAGATCGTAGTCAAAGACGGCGCAACCCAGCAGGAAATCAACAAGGCCACCGAACGCCTGTTGAAAGTCATGGCCAAGGTGGATTGGAAGCAGGGAGACAAGACGGCCTTGCAGGTAGCGGTGGATATCGCCAACGCTATTAAGCCCGACTTAGACCTGTATGTGGAAGCCGGCAAGCAGGAGTTCCTGGACGCTCTGTCCAAGGGCGAAGAACTGCTGGCCAGCGGCAACGCCTGGGACGACGAGATCAAGGCGGCCACCGACGCGCTGATCGAAGCCATGAGCAATTTGCGGATGGCTCCGAATAAGGACGTCCTCAACGAGATGATCGCCCAGGCGGGCGCCATTGACCTGAGCGTATACACCGCAGACAGCGCGGCGGCCCTGACCAACGCCCTGGCGGAAGCCCAGGCGGTAGCGGCGAATGCCAACGCCACCCAGGCGGAAGTAGACGCAGCGGCCAACACCCTGCAAGCTGCCATGAGCGGACTGGTATTTGTAAACGGCGACGAGAATAACGCCGCTGAGGACAACACCACCGATGCCGACAATACGGCGACAGACAATGGCACCACAGATACCACTACCCCGGTAGGCGAGGGCACAGCTCCCACCAAGACCGGCGACGCGGGCGCAGCGGGCATTGCAAGTTTGGCAGTGCTCAGCGCGGCAGGTGCTCTATGGATGCTGAGGAAAAAAGAGAGATAAGGATAAAGTTTAAATTATCTTCTGTATTCTCTTTTTGAAGAATAAATAGTGAATCCCTCTGTACTTTTAAAAAAGTGCAGAGGGATTCTTTTCTATTGACAGCCCAATATTCTTATCGCATAATAAAAGTTAAACTGTGATAAAAAACGAGGTGCTGACGGATGAAACAGTGCATGGATGCGGAGAATTTACATCGTCGTCTCAAAAAAATTATTGGACAGGTACAGGCAATTAATCGGATGGTAGATGAGGACGTTCCTTGCGAGGATATCCTTTCTCAAATCAATGCAGCAAAATCGGCTTTGCATAAAGTAGGTCAGGTGGTTTTAGAAGGGCATATCAAACACTGTGTCCGGGATGGAATCGAGCATGGGGACGCGGATAAGACCATTGAAAACTTTACAAAGGCAGTGGAGCGCTTTGCCAATATGAATTGATGGATTGGGGAAATCAAACGGGAAAGCGTAATCCGTAGAAATTAAAATTTAATCGATATCAAAGGGCAGCTGTATTTCAAGACAGCTGCCCTTTGTCATGTGTGACGGCCCTCTTCTTGAAGATCTAAAAATTTCCATTTTCTATTGACGGATAAAAAAGCGGATTTTATAATATACATATACCCCTATAGGTATAAGAAAGGAGGAAAATTATGAAACGCTTAGAGGCTCTGTTGGAATGGGGAGGTCTAAAAAGGGATATCGTATTCCTTGTATTATCTGGAATTTCTTTGATCTTTAGTTTTTTTCGTATATTGCTTTTGCCTTTTGATATTGCGTGGGTTGCCATTGTGCTTTGTGGCATACCAATTATCTTGGAAGCTGTTATTGCTTTGGTAACGGAGTTTGATATCAAGGCGGATGTATTGGTTTCTATCGCTTTGATTGCCTCTGTAATTATTGGGGAAGATTTTGCCGCTGGAGAAGTAGCTTTTATTATGCAGCTGGGGGCGCTGCTGGAAGATTTGACCGTAAAAAAAGCCCGGGCCGGTATGGAAAATTTGGTAAAGCTTACCCCCCGCACTGCCAGGGTGTTGCGCAATGGGGCAGAACAAATCGTTCCGGCAGATCAAGTGGCCGTAGGTGATATCTTACGGGTACTGCCCGGAGAATCAATTCCAGTAGATGGGGTTATTGTACAAGGGCAAACTTCTATCGACCAATCGGTAATGACGGGAGAATCCATTCCGGTGGATAAATCAGCAGGGGATGAAGTCAAAAGCGGAACAGTCAATCAATTTGGGGCCTTTGAAATGCGTGCAGTGCAGGTAGGGGAGAATAGCTCTTTACAGCGGATGATTCGCCTAGTCCAATCTGCCGATGCCAGCAAAGCCAAAATTGTAGGTCTGGCAGATCGATGGGCCACATGGATCGTTGTAATAGCTCTGGTGGCAGCGGCGCTCACCTGGGCGATTTCTGGGGAAGTCATTCGTGCGGTTACGATTTTAGTAGTATTTTGTCCCTGCGCTTTGGTGCTGGCAACTCCCACCGCCATTATGGCGGCCATTGGCAATGTGACCAAACACGGGATTTTGGTGCGGGAAGGAGACGCTTTGGAGCGCCTTTCCCAAGTAAGAAGGATTACCTTTGACAAGACAGGAACACTTACTTATGGAAAACCGGAAGTGGTTCAGGTAACCAGTTACATCCCCCAAGTGACCGACCAGAGATTATATAGCTGGGTTGCCGCAGCGGAAAGTCTAAGCGAACATCCATTAGGAAAGGCAATCACGGCGGGGTATCGAAAAAAGTATGGAGAAAAACTTCCTATCCCCACTGATTTTCAAATGAACCCTGGACGAGGGGTGTCGGCTGTGATAGAGGGGAAGAAAATTCTGGCGGGCAACCTGGACTGGCTAGAAGGATATTCCATGAGCAAAGAGCAACAGGAAGAGATCACAGCATATAGAGACAAAGGATGTACGATTGTCCACATTGTGGCGGACGGAAAAACAGCGGGCTTTGCTGCTCTTTCTGACCAAATGCGGGAGAACGCACAGACAACGATCGCAAAAATCAAAGAACAAGGGATTGTACCGGTTCTATTGACAGGGGATCATAAGCAGGCCGCAGAACGGATTGCCTCGCAGGCGGGCATTACAGAAGTACAGGCGGAGTGTCTGCCAGAAGACAAATTAAGCGCGATTGATTCCTTTCAACAAGCGAAACAATTTGTCTGTATGGTAGGCGACGGAATCAACGACGCTCCAGCACTGAAAAAGGCCCATGTAGGCATTGCCATGGGAGGGATTGGCAGTGATATTGCCGTAGATGCGGCGGACATGGCCCTGGTGCGGGATGATATTTCCGCCATTCCCCATCTGTTATCCTTGTCCAAGCGCATGATGACCACCATCAAAATCAATTTGAGTTTTTCCATGGCGTTAAATTTTCTCTCTATTATCCTTTCTATCCTGGGGATCCTCAATCCGGTTGTAGGGGCTTTGGTACATAATTCCGGTTCGGTGTTGGTTATTGTGCATTCAGCTTTTTTACTAGGATGGAAGAAAAAAGAAAAACATGGAGAAAAATCTGAGATAGTATAGATTTCCGTTTATTAGATGAGAAAATCTGGGCTCTCCTTTCAGGAAACAATCGTTGCAAAAGCAGAGGACCTTTTTCAAGAAAAAGGCCCTTTGCATGTTTTTCTGTATAGTTTGGCTATGGCAAGGAATGATAAAAGGGGATTATCGAGTATCAATCAGGCTGGCGTCTGCCGCGATTTCATATCCCATATGGTTGAGGCAATTTTCAATCTGATCATAAGAAACACGGGAGCTGTCATAGTCTACGGAGATCAGATGGTTATTGGAATGAATGCGGACTAGAGAAATACCAGGAAGATGATTTAACGTTTGTTGAACCTCTGTTCGGTTGTGCCGTTTTTGTGTGTTTTCTGCAAGAAAGTATGCATGTTCTTTTGCCATTTTATCACCTCCAACAATAGAATTCCCCTTTTTAAGGTTCTCATAAGTGTTTGATACTGTGAAAATAACTGGACAGAAAAGGCGGAACAATGCCGCTGACCGGTAAAGTGAGGTGGGGAATCCTGCCAGGTATGACCGGGAAAAGAGAGGGCAGGATAAGAAGGGGTGATCATGAATGGATAAAAAATATAGTGACCTCTATCAACTGATTGCGGAAGAGGAACGCGCCCACGAATATTTTTCCAAATTGCCTGACTATGTGCAGGAGGAGATTGACCAACGTGCCAGCCGGGTGAATTCCTTTTCCAGCCTTCGGGATTGCGCGGAAAATTTAACGCGTGGAGACAATTAAAACCAAAAAGGAAACCAGGTGGAAAAATCCTTTCCAACCTGGTTTCCTTTTTATGAAAAAGTTATTTTCTATTACGGGTTATAATAGCCGCTCTTGATTCTTGCGATCAATTTTTCAGCGCCTTCTGCACGGTCGGTAGCGCGCAGACGCTCGATATATTCATCGATATTACCTTCCTGTGCGTGGTAAGGGCCGCCCTCCCGGAAGACCGTCCACATGGGATCTACATCGGAATCCGATGTTTTCATCATTTGATATTCCCAGTCCAGAATCAGCTTAGCTCCTTTGGCGCATATATCCGGAAGTTCGCTGGCTAAATTATGGATTTCATGGGGATCCTGTTCCAAATCAAACAACATTTCGTCGTCAAACAAATGATACCCGTCATGTACCGTACGGATATAGATATACTTATCAAAACGTACAGAACGCTGGCAAACATGGGCGCATTGGTTGATAACAATATCCTTGTGGCCGTCTTCTACGCCATCGGTGATGGTGCTGGCATAACTTTTTCCATCCCAACGTGCGTTGCTGGTTTGTCCCAACAGCTGCTCTATGGTGGGAGCCAAATCCAGATTGGCATGCAACGCGCCATCCCGGATTCCCTGTTTGCCGCCAGGCCACTTGATAATCATAGGAATGCGGCAGGTAGGATTATCCGCTGTCCCATGTTCTCCATAAAGCCCTAACTCTCCCAGGTTTTCCCCATGATCGGAAGTAACGATGATAACCATATCTTCGTACAGACCCTTATCCTTGAGCAGGTCTACCATTTTCTTAATATTATCGTCAGTATACCGGACGCCGCAGTCATATTCATCCATAAAATACTTGACATCCTTTAGGTTTTCCAAACGGCCCAAGTGGCGGGGGAAAGCCGGGTTGGTCTTATCGGTCCACATATTGACTTCCTGGGCGCTGTGAGGGCCCACATGATGATAATGCTGATCAAAAATCTCTTCTGTAATCCAAGGATCGCACAGAGGCTGGTCGGCAAAAGGTTCGCCAAACGAGGCGGGAGCGCGGTAAGGCGTATGAGGATCCCAATAATGGACATGCAGGCACCAATTATCTTCATCCGCGTGGCGGGAAAGCCAATCTAAAGCCGCAGGAGTCACCTTGTCGGCAGTTTCCATGCCGCATCCGCCTACATTGCAGGTTTCATCAAACCCGGCGTTAAACCACCAGGCGGCATGGCGTTCGGCAAAAGTGCTGACGGAAGCGGTACGGATTCCGGCTTTGCGGAACAGGTTAAAAAGATTGTGGATGCCAACCTCATCAGAAAAGCCGCGTTTTGCGCCGCCCAAACGCATATCTGCGGCGGTGCCGCCATGCCCGACTACACCGGTATGTATGCCGTACCGGCCTGTCACCAGGGCGGCCCGGGAGGGGAGGCAGGGGGCGTTGGTGGTGTAATAATTGTCGAAAACGATTCCTTCTTTTGCAATACTATCTACACAAGGGGAGGTATCCCTTTGATAACCGTAACAACCCAGATGGTCGGGGCGCAAGGTATCCACATCTACGAATAAAACTCTCAACGAAATAAACTCCTTTCGAAACGTTGGTAAATCATCCTGACGGCAACCAGATGGGAAAAATTCAGGCGGAGTTGCAAGCTACCGGTTGGATGTGTTCCGAAGGAACATTCCCAAAGCGCTGAATACCACAGGATCCAGCTCCATTGTAGTGTTCTAGGCAACACTTGTCAATGGAGGGAGAGAGAAAATTTATAGGAATTTTATAGAAAAATATAACAAAAAGAAACCTGCGGTAAAAAGTGTAACCAGAAGATTACCACAGGTTTCTCATTTGGACTGCATTATCTCAGCACTTCGATTAACTCATCGCGCAAATGGCGCATATGCTTGATTTCGAAATCGACTGAGTGTTTCAGCATTCCATTGTAAAGGTTGCCCATTTCATCAGGCTGTTCATCCCGGTTCTGCAACCGTGCAAAACCGCATTCCAGCTGGCTGATTTGGTTGTTCATAAAAGATTTTACTTTTTGTTGGCTTTCGTTCATGATCCGTAGACTCTCCTTTTGCTTGCCTTTGTACACAGCTGCTGTTTCCTAAAATGAGTGGAAACAGATATAGTATTTCTCGTTTACGCCCAAAATAAACGGAAAGCTTTTTCTTATGGCAGCTTGCCAAGGCAAAACCGGCCGTCAGATCATCCAGCCCAAGAATTATTTCCTTTTATTTAGGATACTCCCTAGGCAAACCGAAAAAAATAATAGAAAGATCCCAGTGAATAAAAGGACATACAGTAACAAAATAGAATCTTCCAAGAGGGTCCCCCATTTCTATCGTAGGAATCTGGGATTCCATTTCATAAAAACATTTATAAAAGGGTATGTTTTTTATTTCAATAAATGATGCTATTGACAAAGTAAAATCGGTGGACTATACTAATAACACCCCCACCCCTGTGGGGGTGTTAGGAGGGAATATATGAAAAGTCAAAAGTTTGATGTGATGGGCATGACCTGTTCGGCCTGTTCCGCCCACGTGGAAAAAAGCGTTAAAAAAGTGCCTGGCGTGGAAGGGGTTAATGTAAATCTGCTCAGCAACAGCATGTCTGTACAATTTGATGAAGCCGTCACCGATTCCCAGGCTATCATCCGGGCGGTACAAGACGGCGGTTACGATGCCCGAGTTTACCAGAAAGAAGGAAAAAAACAACAGGTTCCGGCGCAAAGTACCGCGCTGCAGGAACTGGCCCACATGAAAAAACGGCTGATTGTTTCCCTGATCTTTCTCATTCCTCTGTTTTATCTTTCTATGGGACATATGCTGGGAGCTCCCATTCCTAGCTTTTTACAAGGGACAGAAAATGCTCTGGCTTTTGCGTTTACCCAACTATTGTTATGTATTCCCATTGTTGGGGTAAATATCAAATATTTTAAGGTGGGATTCCGTTCGTTGTGGAAGCGTTCCCCTAATATGGATTCCCTGATTGCCATTGGTTCCGCCGCCGCTTTGGTGTATGGAATCTTCGCCATCTATCAGATCGGATGGGGATTGGGACATGGTGATATGGAGACGGTTCATCACTACTCCATGGATCTGTATTTTGAATCCGCCGGTATGATCCTCACCCTGATTACACTGGGAAAATATCTGGAGGCCCGCGCCAAAGGCAGGACTTCGGACGCCATCACAAAGCTCATCAATCTGGCTCCCAAGACGGCCTTAGTGGTCCGTAATGGGCAGGAGCAGGAAATCCCGGTGGAGGATGTGATCGTGGGGGATACCGTAATAGTAAAGCCCGGCCAGAGCATCCCGGTGGACGGCGTGGTTGTGGAAGGGACTACCTCGGTAGATGAATCAGCCCTTACGGGAGAAAGTATCCCTGTGGAGAAACAGCCGGGCGACCGGGTGACTGGGGCAGGCATCAATAAGTCCGGATATATTAAATTCCGGGCGACGCAGGTAGGGGACGATACCGCCTTGGCCCAGATCATCAAACTGGTGGAAGAGGCAAGCTCTTCTAAGGCCCCTATTGCGAAACTGGCCGATAAAGTGAGCGGCGTGTTTGTTCCGATTGTGATTTCCATTGCAGTGGCAGCCAGTATTGTCTGGCTGTTGTTGGGGTATTCGGCGGAGTTTGCCCTTTCCATCGGTATTTCCGTACTGGTGATCTCTTGCCCGTGCGCCTTGGGCCTGGCTACCCCTACCGCCATTATGGTGGGGACCGGAAAAGGGGCGGAAAATGGAATTTTGATTAAATCCGCCGAGGCGCTGGAAATTGCCCATACTGTGGATACCGTGGTGTTGGATAAGACCGGAACGATTACAGAGGGAAAACCCAGGGTGACGGATATCTTAACCCAAGGGGATCAAGACGAGCTGCTGCGGATTGCCGCCTCTTTGGAAAAGGCTTCGGAGCATCCGCTGGCGGAGGCTATCGTTACGGCGGCGGAGCATTTAACATTGCTGCCGGTAGAACACTTCCAGTCCATAGCTGGACAGGGGATTACCGGCGTCATTCAGGGGGCCTCTTATCTAGCGGGCAACGCCAAGATGATGAAGGCTTATGGGGTTCCTATGGAATTATATGAAGAACAGGCGGAAAAGTTTTCTCAGGATGGAAAAACCCCGCTGTTTTTTGCCAAACAGGAACAGGGAAGCTCCCATATCCTTGGAATGATCGCTGTGGCTGACGTGATTAAACCTACCAGCCGCCAGGCGGTGCAGGAATTAAGGCACATGGGAATTGAAGTGGTCATGCTTACCGGGGACAATCGAAACACTGCGGCGGCGATCCAGAAACAGGTGGGAATTTCTTCCGTGGTGGCGGAAGTGCTTCCTCAGGACAAGGAAAAAGCGGTACGAGACCTGCAGCAACAGGGGAAACGTGTGGCTATGGTAGGAGACGGCATCAACGACGCCCCAGCCCTTACCCGTGCGGATGTGGGGATTGCCATTGGCGCCGGCACGGATATCGCCATTGAATCCGCTGATATTGTGCTGATGAAAAGTGATTTGCTGGACGCGGTGGGCGCTATACAGCTAAGCAGAAAAGTGATCCGCAATATCCGGGAGAATCTATTCTGGGCGCTCTTTTACAATTCCATCGGTATCCCCCTGGCGGCCGGCGTATTTTTCGGGGCGCTGGGATGGACTTTAAACCCCATGTTTGCAGCGGCGGCTATGAGCTTGAGTTCTGTGTGCGTGGTGAGCAACGCGCTGCGGTTAAAAGGGTTCCGGCCCAAATTTGCAGCGGTGTCCCATCCGGCGCCGGGAAAGCAATCCCCGCCGTCTGATATATCAATAAAGGAAAGAAAAGGAGACGATCACATGGAAAAGACAATGGTTATTGAAGGCATGAGCTGTTCTCATTGTTCTGGACGCGTTGAGAAAGCATTGAACCAGCTGGAAGGCGTAACGGCACAGGTTAATCTGGAAACAAAGACCGCAGCCATCCAGCTGAGCCAGCCGGTATCCGACGATCAGCTGAAAAAGGCGGTGGAAGACGCCGGTTACGAAGTGGTATCCATTCAGTAAAAAGGAGAAACAGCATGCAGGCGGATAAGGAAAGCATCGTCCGGCTTCTGCGTACAGCTAGAGGCCAGATGGACGGAGTACTCAAGATGGTGGAAGAGGACCGGTATTGCATGGATATTTCCAACCAGCTGTTGGCCATTCAATCGGTGCTGAAAAAAGCCAACCGGGAGATTCTTCACGCCCACATGAACTCCTGTGTAAAGCAAGCTTTTGAGGAAGGGGACGGCCAGAAAAAAATTGATGAAATTTTAAATTTGCTGGATAAGATTTCCAAATAGGCGTAAAAAACGACTTTCATAATTTTGACAGCTGGGAAAGAGTGGAAATAAAAAATCCTTTAGGGATAGACAACCACCAGTTTTTGTGGTAATATATAAAAAAAACAAATAGTTATCTTAAATTTTAGATAGATAACTGTACCGAAAGGGGTTGCTGTCATGGATGGAAGAGCAATGGAAATCCAATCTAAGCGAAATAAAAAGATTGTCATCAAAGTAGTACCCGGCCATTTTGCCACCAGCCATTCCCATGTAAACTATTATGTGGATATGACGGAGATTAAGTCCCAGCATCGTATGGCCAGGCGGGCGGCCAGAGAACTGGCTCAGTCTTATATTAGCACAGCAGTAGACACCCTGGTTTGCCTGGAAGGCACCCGCATTGTGGGGGCTTTTTTGGCGGAGGAATTGTCCCAGGCCGGAATCAACAAGGATGCGGATCTGGCGGTCATCACTCCGGAGATTAACCCCAATAACCAAATGCTGTTCCGGGACAATGTGCAGCGCATGGTGTGGAACAAGCATGTTGTTCTCTTGGTAGCGTCGGTAACCACAGGAAAGACCATCAACCGTGCTTTGGAATGCATCCGTTATTACGGCGGTGAGGTAGTAGGAATCAGTTCCCTGTTCAGTGCAGTGGACCAGGTAAATGATTTAGAGATCAATACCATTTTTGACACGTCTGATTTGCAAAATTACCATACCTATTCTTATCATGAATGCCCTTTGTGCAAAGATAAGATCAAGATTGACGCAATGGTGAACAGCTACGGATATTCTAAGATTTAAAGACAGTAAAAAAGACAGGCGGTCTCGCAAGAACTGCCTGTCTTTTTTGATACCAATTTTCCCGAAAAAGAAAACCACCATAGGAGGAAATTTACCACAGCCTTCCATTGCAGTTATGGTACCGCTAATTTTCGATATCCATGGTAGCCATTTCTTCCGGGGTGACGCCATTTTGTTCCGCCAGATTGATCCAGTAGTTGGTGGATGCTTTGACAAATGTTTTGGGAGAGAGCGGCATGGTAACGGATAAATTTTTGGTCTGCCGGGAATCAATCGCCCTGGCCAATTTTTTTATCTTCCTTTTTACTAAAAAACGGAAGGGGGTGCCCAAAATGGCCTCGCCGCTGCCGATACAAAGGGAAGAACCAAAAGAAAAACCATTTTCTTTACAAAACAGTTGCATCATTTTTACGGCCACGGCGTTTTGCTCTGGCTCTAAAAATCCACAATTGACGATCATATGGACGGCAGCGGTATAACGATAGGGAAACGCATCATAGGATTTTAAGAAATTCAGCAAAGTAGAAGGAAGACCGTCCGCATATAAAGGAAAGACAAACAGAATATCCGATGCGTTATCTGCGGAATCCCAGATATCCCTATGGTTTTTAGGGGTGATGGAAACGCGGGTTCCAGGCTGTTTGGAATACATTTGGAAAAGTTCAATATATTGTTTGGAATTGGACTTAGGGGCCCGGGGGCTTCCGTTAATAATCAGCATGTTTCCCATGATAAAACCTCCCGGCCAACTACCTCGTTTAATTGGTCTTTGGCAGTAAATCGCAGTGTTACGGTATCAAAACACATATTATGAATATTCCGGTGAACCAGTTGCGTAAAGACCTCTTTTTCTTCGGGGCTCAGATTGCCATATCCAATAATAGTAGCTTTTTTGGGCTTTACGGCCCGCTGTACATGGTGGGTTTCTCCGTGATGGATCCGGATAAACGCCTGCTGGATGGGAATCGCGCGTTCCAGCATGGTTTTCATCGGGGTGTCGTAACACCCATATCTGATGCGGCTCACATAAAGGACTTCTTCGCTTTTAGCGATCAAGGGATAAATTTTGATGGCGTCGTCTCGGATGACGCATTTCCCAGGGGTTTTCACCCAGCAGCCGAAACAGCCCACGCAATGGGCAATCTTCTGGCTGGACAAATCAATCAGATAATTTCCGGCCTCTTCCGAAAAATGAAACGGAAGCGGCGTATCTGTTAACAGTAATCTCATATACAATCTCCTTCCCCAAAGAGGCAGTTGGTATGTAAAAATTATTATACGATCATTTGCGTGAAAAATCTATTCTTCTTTTTTAGGAAATTAATTGTTTTCTTGTATGGAATGTAACCAACTGGTAGGGAATATATGCAGAAAAAAGGGAAAAAACACGATTCTTTCTAATTGACAAATGAAGTGGTTTGCTCTATACTACAATTGTACTATTTGTTGTAATACAATTAGAGTAAAAGGAGGTTCTAAGTTGTGAAAGGGAAAACTGTATTGCGAAAGGTGAACCGCGGCATCGTTTTGGGAATTATTCTGCTGATTGGCCTGGTTATTTTTCTGGTGATCGACGACCAGAATTTCCAGAAGCAACAGCCGGAGATCCAAAGGATGGTGGAACAGTATTTACAGGACGTCTCAGAAATTTCCATCTTTCCGGAGCAGTACCAAAAAATAGGGGAAGAGGTGCCTACCGAAGCGGTGGAAGAGAAGAAAAAGGAGATAGAAGACATCCTCAATCAGTATTGGGTCAAGCGGGCGGATTCCAGCAACTATATGGATCGGGAATGGATATCCGCAGAATGGGAAGTCATGATCGACGAAAATAGCAGGGGAAACGGTTTTGTATCCGAATGGTCGGGTATGGCTTTGGGCAATGTCAAAGTGACCAAGACGGGCCCCGGGTGCGCCAGGGTGGTATTTCCTTATTCTATCGTGGTAGAGATACACGGGATGGCCAACAGCAATAGCCTGACAGGGATATTGTATACGGATCACGGAGGCGCTTCTACAGAGATTTCGGAAGAAGAAAAGCAGAAGATCCGTAAATATTCCGCCACTGGGGAATTTCAGGCGGATCTCATCCAGGTAGACGGGACCTGGAAGTTTTCGGAAGCGCCTTATCACTCTGTAAGCTCCGCTGTGTTGGCCGAGTAGGAAAGGGGGAAGAGAAGCATGGAGACAGCATTAAAATTGGAACACGTTTATAAACGGATGGGAAAACGGGAGATCCTGCACGATATCAATCTGGAAACTTACGCCGGCGAGGTATTTGGATTCCTGGGTCCCAATGGAGCGGGAAAAACTACCACCATCAAGATGATTGTGGGACTGCTCAGTACCGATGAGGGAACCATTGAAGTAGCTGGATACAATGTCAGAAAGAATTTTGAGAGAGCAATGCGCCACATCGGAGGCATTGTGGAAAACCCTGAAATGTATGCCACCCTGACCGGGATGCAGAATCTACAGCAATACGCTAGAATGCGGCAGGGAGTGACCCAACAGCGCATCCAGGAAGTGGTGGAACTGGTGGGGTTGAGCAACCGGATACAGGATAAAGTGAAAAAATATTCCCTGGGTATGAGGCAACGTCTGGGCGTGGCGCAGGCTATTCTGCATCATCCCAAGGTGTTGATTTTGGATGAACCTACCAACGGGCTGGACCCGGCGGGCATCAAGGATTTGCGGGATATCTTAAAGAACCTGGCGCATCAGGAGAATATCAGCGTGATGGTGTCCAGCCATCTGATGTCGGAGATGGAGATGATGTGCGACCGCGTGGGAATTATCGTCCAAGGAAAAGTCATTGGGGTCCAGACAGTAGAAGAAATGATCGACAGCGCCATGGGAGGCAAGCAACGTTTTGTATTCCAGGTAAACGATCCCCAGAAGGCG
>CAJFUH010000161.1 GCA_904420155.1 uncultured Clostridia bacterium | reverse complement strand
CCTTTTGTATCCAGAAACCTGCAAAAGGGGTTTCTAAACCATAGGCACGGATTAAAGATAAAATTTTACATCCAAAAGGATTTCCATGGCAAAAAGAAAAAAGGGAAGAAATTGTATCTAAAGTTATATATTGAATCATAAAATGGATTCCTTATTGTTACATATTCCTCCTGCAATTCCTTCAAAAAGACAATAAACCAGCTTTTCAACAGAATCTAAATCTTCTTGGCTGACCAAGCTTACCGCAGAGTGTAGATAACGGCAAGGCAAAGAAACAGCCAGAGTTCTTACTCCACCACGAGATGTGTGGATAGCGCCTGCATCATTTCCTCCTGCTACCGCCTGCTTGACCTGACAGGGGATCTGTTGAGATTGTGCAAGCTGAAAAGCAAATTGGTAATATTCCCTATCATAGATTGTCCGACGATCCATAAAGGAAAGGACGGCACCTTTGCCAACATAGCAAACTTTTTTTTCTTCCTCTACACCGGCAATATCAGCGGCGGTAGTAGATTCAACTACAATAGCCGCTTCTGGATTGACTGAATAAGCTGCTGTGGCAGATCCTCGCAATCCGACTTCCTCTTGGACTACGAAGGTGGCTGTTACATCGTAGGGCAGCTCTGATTGCAGCAGGGAGATCAATACCATACACCCCGCCCGGTCATCTAATGCCTTAGCTTTGATACACCCATTGGATGCCTCAAAAAAAGGTTCAAAGCATACTTCATCACCTAGTTGTACATACTGTAATGCTTGCTCTCGGTCTTTCGCCCCAATATCAATGCATAAGTGGTCGAGCGGAACCGCTTTTTCCCGTTCATCACCATTTAATAAATGAATGGGTTTTACGCCAATAATCCCTGGAATTCTTTTTGATCCTACGATAACGCTTCGCCCTGCAATCACTCGCTGATCAATTCCGCCCACTGTAGCAAATTTAAGGTATCCTTCGGAAGTAATATGGGTGACAATAAAGCCCACTTCATCCATATGGGCAGACAGCATAATATTGACTTTAGGGCGTTGTTTTCCTTTTTTAAAAACAATAAGGTTCCCTAACCCGTCCACCTGCCATTGGTCGATATAGGGTTGAATTTCTTGTAAAATACGATTACGTACCGCATCTTCCCGGCCAGAAACACCGGGTAGAAGACATAAGTCCTTTAATAAAGAAAGATTAGGCATGGAAGTTTCCTCCATTCTCTACATAACTGGCTAATAGCTGTGCTGTATCCTCTATATCCTGCCAATCGATCACTTCCGCTTGTGTATGCATATTACGCAATGGTATAGAAATCAGCCCGCTGGGGATTCCTCTGCGAGTATTGGTAACCTCATCAGCATTGGTTCCGGTATTCCCTCCCATCACTTCCAATTGATACGGAATTCTATTTTCTTGGGCTGTTTGTATCAAGCTATTGAAGACAGTTTTTGATAAGGTAGGCGAAATACCAATCATAGGGCCTTCTCCCATTTTTCCAGATTTCTCAGAAGATACCTCCGGCTGTTCCGCATAACTAACGTCAACCATAATGGCTTCCACAGGATCAAGAGAATAGGAAGCGGTTTTTGCCCCAGTACCACCGGTTTCTTCCTGAACGCTACATACAAAAGAGATTTTATCATAAAATTTCTTTTTAGATAGCAATTCTGCACAGCGGATCAAAGAAGCCACACCGGCGCGGTTATCCAAGCCAGGAGCAGAAACTCTCTTTCCAATTAATACTTTCAAAGAAGTATCAAATAAGACCCGATCCCCTGGTTTTACAATATTCTCAATTTCGCTTTTTGAAAATCCTGTGTCAACGGCCAGTTGATCAATTAATGGTACTTGATCCTCTCCTCCCTTTATCAAATGGGGCGGAAGGCAGCTGATAACCCCCGTAATTTGTCGGGTCCCGCAAACAAGAACCCGAGCTCCCATTAATACTCTCCGATCGACTCCTCCACAGGGCGCAATCCGAAGAAATCCTTGCTTATCTATCTTTGTAACAATCAGACCAATCTGATCCAAGTGGGCGTCCAAAAGGATATGGCGTTCTGCTTCAGTATTTCCCATCTCCGCGATAACGTTCCCATTTTGATCGATACCTACATGATTTGCGTAAGGAGCAAATTCATTACAAATTACCTGAGCAACCGTCTGTTCGTCCCCAGATACCCCTGGCGCAGAACACAGACGACGAAGTAAATCAATCATTAAAGTCCCTTCCTCTCATTTTAACGCATTTACCAATTGTTTAAAATGTTTCCCCCGTGCTTCAAAGTTGGGATACAGATCGAAACTAGCACAGGCAGGAGACAAGGCAACAATATCCCCAGAAGAAGTCTTTTCAAAAGCGGTTTGTACAGCCTCATCCATT
>CAJFUH010000160.1 GCA_904420155.1 uncultured Clostridia bacterium | reverse complement strand
TTCTGCATATTGCGGGCCCCAATCTGGAACATATCGCAATATTTGGCGGCCACGTCCAATTGGTCTACCGCCACCACTTCGCTGACTACCTTTAAGCCGGTTTCATCCGCCACTTTGCGCAGGATTTTAAAGCCTTCATCCTCCAACCCCTGGAAGGAATAGGGGGAGGTGCGGGGTTTGTAAGCGCCGCCCCGCAGGAACGTCGCGCCGGCTTTCTTTACGCCGATGGCCGCTTTGCGCACCTGTTCCTCGCTTTCCACCGCGCAGGGGCCGGCCATCATCACCAGCTTTTTCCCACCGATTTCCTCTTTTCCCACATGTACGATGCGCCCTTCCGGGCAGATGTCCCGGCTGGCAAGCTTATAGCTGTGCATGATGGGCACGCATTTTTCTACGCCGTCCATCAATTCCAGGTTGGCGTCGCCAAGTTTTGCCTTATCACCAATGACGCCGATAATGGTAGCGGCCGATCCATTGGAAATATGCACGCCTAAACCATGTTGTTTCAGCACGTCCGCTATTTGTTCCACATCCTGTTCTTTGGCTGTGGGTTTCATAACAATAATCATGTGATTGGATTCCTTTCCTAATGATGTCACCATTTTTCAGCGGCCCTTTGTTTGGTCCCGCTGTTTTTTATTATACCATACTCCAATCAAATAGGCCATTGCTGTTTTCCGCCCTGTTCATGCCCTCAGTGGGCAAGGGCACAATCGGACAGGAGCAGCTCCATGCGCCGCCTATCTTCTGGCGAAAGTCTTTCCCCGCGGCTTTGGCGGCCCATGGTTATCTTTTTCCATCCTGTCGTCATTGGGAATCTTGGGGATCCAGCCTCTGAACCTCCACGGTTTTGGTGGCGATGTTCTGTAAAAAGGCGGCGTCGTGCTCCACAAACAGCAGGGTGGGCTGATACTGCAAAATCAATTGCTCGATCTGGATCCGGGACAGCACGTCGATAAAATTCAGCGGCTCGTCCCATAGGTATAAATGTGCTGGACGGCACAGGCTGGAAGCCAGCAATACTTTTTTCTTTTGTCCCGCGCTGTAAGACTGCATCTCTTTTTCCAGTTGTACCCGGGGGAATCCCATCTTGCGCAGGATGGCGAAAAACAACGGTTCTTCCAGACGCTGTTCCCGGGCGTACCCTTTCAGGGACCCCTGTAAAAAATCGGTATCCTGGGGAACTACCGAAAGGGTTAACCCCGACGCCAGGCGAACCGTCCCCGTATGGGACAGTTCTTCCCCTGCAATCAGTTTGAGCAAGCTTGATTTCCCGCTGCCGTTGCGGCCCACCAGCGCCACCCGTTCCCCGGATTCCACCGTAAAATCCGGGATCCGGCAAACCGTCCTTCCCCCGTAAGCAATGGATACCTGGGATACTTCCACGAGCCGGCGGGCGCGATGGGATAACGGGTGTAATTTCAAGCTTTCTTCCTCATCTAAATTTCGCAGCAATGCCTTTTTCTCTTCCACGGCCTGTTCCCGGCGGCGTTCCGCGTTCTTGGCCCTCTGCATCATCTTAGCAGCCTTATGGCCTACATATCCCTTGTCTGCTGCGCCCTTTTTACTCTTTTCCACCTGATCGGACCAGTTCGCTGTCCGGCGTGCCGCCGTATCCATCCGCTTGATTTCCTTTTTCAGCCTGGCGTCCTTTTCCTGTTCGTACCGGTCCTGAAGTTCTTTATTATGCCGCCAGGAAGAAAAATTTCCCTTCTGTACCTCAATATCGGCCCGGTTGATGGATAGGATATGATCCACACACTGATCCAGCAGCATCCGGTCGTGGGATACCAGGATAAATCCCTTTTTCCCTTTCAGATAGCGCACAATCTCCCCTTTCGCCTTCTGATCCAGATGATTGGTAGGTTCGTCCAGCAGCAGGAACTGGTTCTCTTTTAAAAATAGCAGGGCCAGCAGGACTTTGGTCTGTTCCCCGTTGCTCAGGGTAAAAAACGGCCGGTAGAGCACGTCTTCCGGTACTTGGAGCAATCCCAGCTCCCGTTTGAACTTCCACAGTTCCAGGTCCGGGCTGTGCCTCTGGGCCACCTCTATGGCCATCTCTTCCGGATCCGGCACCTGGAAAGGAAAATAATCAAAATCCACACTGGCCGATATGGTCCCCTGGTATTCATACCTCCCCATCAATAACTGTAAAAATGTGGTCTTTCCCTGGCCGTTGCGGCCAATAAACCCCAGTTTCCAATCGGTGTCCAGCTCAAAGGACACTTCCTCAAACACCGGGTCGTAACTTCCCTCATAACAAAAGGTCAAATGGGATACTTGAATCAAAGACATAATACATCCACCTCCAACGCAATCAAAAAGGCCGCAGGAAAGCTTCTTTCCTGCGGCCCATAGAAAAACAAAGGCGGACTTGGTTTTTACGGGGATTCCCCCCGTTGTTTGGCAGGCCCAACTACTTTTCTGCGTAGGTCCCTGCCGCGTCCATGTTTCCAAAAAAGGCACGGATGAAATGATGCTGCTTTCCTGCGTAGGCGTAACCAAAGAGAGGAATCTAAATTCCCCTTTCTACACCCAGATATTTTCATAACTTAGCAGGAAAATAAACGCATCTTTTCACTCCTTATCTCACTACAGATCCTCTTGATCTCTATATTGCGTCTTTTAGTATACCCAAAAAGGCGTTTCTGTCAAGGGGAATCCTTATTTTTTCGGGGAATCCTGACCCTCAAAGGGGATGAGAATCCCTTGTTTTCAGCGCTTTGGTCTTTTAGATTTTTGGAAAGCCTACTTTCTCAAAGGAAGATTAATTTTGACTGCGCTCAAGCCGCGCGGGCTCACCCTTTCTCTGCCGCCAGAGAAAGGGTGGAAAGAGACCGCAAAGGGGGGAATCATGTGAAGTGCACCCAAAAAGTTAGACAATAATTAGGGGGAAAAGGTTCAAGCAATAGAAAGG
>CAJFUH010000159.1 GCA_904420155.1 uncultured Clostridia bacterium | reverse complement strand
TTTTCAATACATCTAGCAGCATAGCTGGAGAGGCGGATCCCCTTAGAGGAATCAAATGTATTAATTGCCTTGATTAGGCCAATAGTGCCAATGGAAACCAAATCGTCTTGATCGTTTATATTAGAATAATACTTTTTTATAACATGTGCTACTAAGCGAAGATTATGTTCGATCAGCTGACTTCTGGCCTCTAAGTCTCCCTGCTTAAAACGTTCTAGGTATTCCTTTTCCTCTTGAGCAGATAAGGGACGGGGAAAAGAACCAGATCCGGTAACATGCAGAACAAAAAAGAGAAGGTGGCTTAACACAAGTCCGAAGAAAGCTGATAACATAAACAGATCCTCCCTAATAAATGAACTTCCTTTCATGATATGCAAACCTGGGAAAATCTGTGCAAGTCCTTTTTCTGTAAGGTGAATTCCTTTTGCTTGTGCTAGCTAAAATAACAAGAAATAACCCAAACCAATAGCACCGGCACCTAACATTACATAAATAGGGTTTACTTTCCAAATGCGTAATACCAGCAAACTCGCAGCAAATAGAATGACGGAAAAAACATCAATTTGAGACAGCTGATAGGAAACGGGCTCATTACCAAAAAAAGACAACAATAAAATAGAAATGCCCGCTGATGCAATCATAGCTACTACCGCTGGGCGGAGGCCCCCTAAGATCCCTTGTACCATCGTCAATTTTTGATATTTATAGTAAAAATAGGCAATAGTCAACACAATAATGCAAGAAGGAACGATACAACCGATAGTGGCTATAATAGCTCCCGGGATTCCTGCAATCTGGATTCCTACAAAAGTAGCAGAATTGATCGCAATAGGGCCTGGCGTCATTTGGGAAATCGTGATAATATCTACAAACTGCGTCATCGTCATCCAGTGGTGAGTATCTACCACCTGACTTTGAATCAATGGCATGGCAGCATAACCTCCGCCAATACTACACAGTCCTATTTGAAAAAAGCTCCAAAAGAGCTCTAAATAAATCATTGTCTCTGCTCCCCTTTCTTTTTCTTTCTCTGCTGAACCAATGTAGAAAGGGCTCCTAATATACCGCACACTAAAATGATCAGGATAATATTAATTTCAAAAAAATACGTGGCTATAAATGCAGCCGCCATAATAAAGATAGAAAGAATACTCTTACTTTTTACAATGCCTACACCCATGCTAATGACTACATCCACAATAACAGCAGCCACAGCCGCCTGCATTCCATTTAAAACCGCGCTGACAGCCGCACTGTCCCGAAAAGCGGTATAAAATAGAGAAATGACAGAAAGGGTAATCATGGGTGGCAACACAGTACCTAGAATGGTGATACAGGCCCCTAAAAATCCCGCCAAACGATAACCGATCAAGATAGAGGCATTGACGGCAATCGCTCCCGGAGATGATTGCGCAATAGCGGCTATATCTAACATTTCCCTCTCTTCAATCCACTTAAATTGATCCACAAATTTTTTTTTCATCAGTGGAATGATGACATATCCCCCACCAAAGGTAAAAGCGCTCAAGTAAAAAGTGGATAAAAATAATTTTCCATAAAAATATTTCTCTGTCCGTTTTTCTCGTTTCATAAGCTCCCCCTCGATTCTTTATGTTATTATTGTACCTCTTGCCTTTTCATAAGTAAAATATTATTATATTATATAATATATAAATATTTTATTATATATCGACTTGGAAAAGAGGATCCTTATGACATTAAGACATCTCAAAATTTTTGTCGCTGTTTGCGAATACGGCAGTATCACCCATGCTGCGGAACATCTCTTTTTGGCGCAGCCTGCAGTCAGTGTCGCAATCAGTGAGTTAGAAAAATACTATGGGGTTCCCTTATTTGACCGAATTTCCCGCAAACTTTATATTACAGAAGCTGGAAAACATTTGCTAGAATATGCCCTCCATATCACCTCTCTTTTTCAAGAGATGGAAACAGAAATAAAAAATGCAGATTCCTTGGGTTCTTTGCGAATCGGTTCCAGTATTACGATAGGGACCCATTTTATGCCTAATTTTGTGCGGAATTTTTCTTCTCTATTTCCTGAGATCAAAATAAAAGTGATTATCCAAAATTCTAAACAGATTGAAAATCTTGTCTTACAAAACGACTTAGATTTTGCGCTTATAGAAGGCGTCCTCCATAATAAGCACCTGATATCAGAGACTTTGATGGAAGATGAATTGGCCCTAATTTGCGGACAAAATCATCCTTTTGCACAACAGGAAAAAGTTCCTTTACAAGAGTTACAGCAACAATCCTTTTTGTTACGAGAGCCGGAAAGCGGAACCAGGGAATTATTTGACAGTACTCTTTTGACCTATGGCGTTTCTATAGAACCCGAATGGGAAAGCATAAGTACTACTGCGATTATACAGGCAGTTATTCAAGGGTTAGGGATTTCCGCTCTTCCCTATCCCTTGGTAAAAAATTATTTACAGACACAGCAACTGCATCGATTTTATTTGGAAGAAATAGATTTCAAAAGAAAATTTTTTATCATCTATCATAAAAATAAATATCTCACAAAATCGGCGCGTTCCTTCCTTTCAATCTGCAAAAACTATTGTCTAGAGCAAAAGAATCTTTTATAACGCTCTCTTAAATATCCCGCTGTAAACTTTTCAAACGTCTAGCAAAAAATTTCTTTGAAAAGAATAAGAGGGTTTGCTTTCTGTTTCTCAGATTGCAATCCCTCTTATGATTCTAAAAGAATACCTGTTTAGTAAATATTGATATTTCCGTTGTTTTCTCTCTCGATTTTAAATTTATGATTCGGAATGCCTTACCACATCATTGTTGCGGAACAAGAGAGAAATGCACCAAATAGCTGCTAATCCTACCAACGTATAGATGATACGGCTGACAATCGCGTCTTGTCCTCCAAAAATCCACGCAACAATGTCAAATTGGAAAATTCCGATAGATCCCCAGTTGATGCCTCCTATAATGGTCAAAATCAGGGCTAGCTTATCAAGCATATTTTTCACTCCTTTATTTTGTTTTGCCCATAAGGGCAAAACATTTCATAAGAAATAAAGCACGGATATAATACTCCGCCTGATTTAGTTTTCACCATTCTTTTTCTGATATACAAAAAGGGATAGAAACCCTTTCGGATTCCTATCCCTTTTTTAATTAGAAAATCTTAACAGAAAATCAATGACTTAGCTGTTCTGCTGCAAGAAAGTATCAATCTGCTCCTGAGCTGCGGCGATCAGGTCATCCATACCATTCTGCTTCAATTCAGCGATCATCTGAGGCAGAATCTCGTCAGGATCAGAAGCGCCAGTCCACAGGTCGTTTCTGTATTTCATCCATACGTTATTGCAGTTAGCAACCTGAGTAGCATAGTTGGAAGAATCAAATACAAAGCCCAGCAACGGAGAAGGATCGGACAGAGCCTGCTCGTTGTAGTTTGCAACAGTCTCGCTGTACTGTTTGCCCAGCTCCGGATGAGTTTCCTTCATGGAAGCGTCAGCCAGCTGCGGAGCCAAAATCATGTAGCTACCCTGGGTATAAGAAGCCAAGCCCCACTCGTCGTTCAGCTTAACAACAGTATCTTTCTCATCATCCACATATTCCCAGTTGGTTCCTTCAATACCATAAGCTAACATATTTCTGAAGGTAGAATCGGTGTTGATCAATTCCAGATACTTCAAAGCTTCGGCTTTCTTATCGGAACCAGAACCAATGCAGTTGATAGAACCTTGAATGGTTTCACTGGTCATGAACGGTCCTCTGTATCTCTTGGCATAGTACTCGTCTACACCGTTGTTGAACGCCCAGCCAACTTCTGCGCCTTCCCAACCTTGGGCAGTCATAACTGCCTTATATTTGGGAGACTCGGTCAGGGTATTTGCGTTGGAATTGATATAGCCCTTCTGATAATAATCATGCAGAGTGGCCAAATCTTGTTTGATATCTTCCTGCTCGAATACGCTGACAACCTTTGTGCTGTGATCTTTCAAGCTAACGCCAACCGGAGGCAGACCCATGGCCAAACCATCATACAGCGTGCCGATCAAGCCCGGGAGACCTTCATTCTGGTTTAAGGGAAGCGGATACGGATCCTTGCCTTGAGCTTCCAATTCCGGCTTCATAGCGCTCAGAATGGGCTCCAGATCCTGGATGGAATCGCAATTGTCAACAGCGTCCTTCAGACCCAGCTTATCAACCAAAGAGGCATCAAACGCAAACATCTGAACCTGCGCGTTATCCTTTACACTGGGAACGCCATAGATTTTGCCGTTAACGCTAACGCCTTTCCACAGCAACTCATCGGTAGCTGCATACAGGTCAGGGGTTTCATTCTTCACCATATCGGTGATGTCTTCGAAGGAACCATAGTTGGCATATTTTACATAGTCAACCTGGTTTTCAAACATGATATCGAACTGCTCGTTGGAGTTAAGCATGGAAGTTCTTCTCTGATCCCATTCGCCCCAAGCAATGCAGTGCAGATCCAGCTTTACGCCAATCTTCTCTGCGGAATACTCATCCAATACTTTTTTTGCCTCGTCATAATTGCTCGGCTGACCGTTACCTACTACCCACCAGGAAACTTCTACTGCATTTGCAGGATCAACCTTTCCAGTAGAGCTGGTATTATCGGCACCAGTAGAGCTGTTATCTGTAGTGCTGCCGGTATTGTTCTGGCAGGCAGTAGTTACAGACGCCAGCAGTGTCAGGGCGCACACAATAGATGCAGCCCTCAGAGACTTCTTCATAATAAATGACCTCCTTAAAAATTTCGACTTTCGTCTTTGTGTTATATGATAAACCTGTATTACACAAGTTTATTCCATTACTAAAAGTTTTTGGCATTAACCCTTTACTGCGCCTACCGTTAAACCGGAGATAAAATATCTTTGGAAGAAAGGATAAGCGCAAGCGATCGGAACTACGATGATAACGGCGATCGCCATACGGAAGGATTCCTTAGGCATACTGGCCGCATATTCACTAGCATTGACACCCACCAGTGCCGCATTCTTAGCCATGTATTCAATATTTTTCTGCATCTGTTGCAGCAATGCCTGCAAGGAATACAAATTATCTTTTGTGATATACAGCAAAGACTGATACCAGTCATTCCAGTAACCAAAGGCCAAGAACAATGCGATGGTAGCCAATACCGGCAAAGAAATCGGCAAAACAATCTGGAAATAAATTTTCAGCTGAGAAGCGCCGTCAATCTTAGCGGATTCTATCAACGCATCCGGAATTGTTGTACGGAAGAACGTTTTGGCAATAATAACATTGAAGGGAGTGATCAACAAAGTTAAAATCAACGCCCAAATGGTATCTTTTAAATGAAGCGCCTGGGTATTGACAAAGTAAATGGCAACCAGACCGCCATTAAAGATCATGGGGATAAATACAATCCATGTCAAGAGTGTTTTTAGCTTGTAAACGGGACGGGACATAACATATCCCATCGTAGTGGTCAAAAACACACCGATAATGGTACCGACAATGGTAACAACAAGAGAAATACCTACCGCATTCAATACGGCGCTTCTCATTTTCCAAATCTCGTTATAAGCGTCCAACGACCAGGACTGCGGCCAAAAAGAATAACCAATCGCCGCGATAGAATCTTCACTACTAAAGGATATAATGATCAAGAAAATGACCGGCACTACGCAGATAAAAGCAAGAAAGAAAAATAAAATATTAAGAATTACATTGGTGGGCTTGCTTACCCGGTTAAATTTCTCTAAACCCTCTAGATATACTTTTTTCTTCGCCATTGCTCTTTCTCCCTCCTTTAAATCATTGCGCTATCCGGATCAATCTTACGTACGATACCGTTTGCAGCTAAAATCGTCAGACAACCCAATATAGACTGGAGGAAAGCGATTGCAGAGGCCATACCAACCGTACCGGTAGTCAACGCATTATACAAGTAAACGTCAACTACAATGGTTACATCAAACAGAGAACTAGAGCCTTTTGGCACCTGATAGAACAGACCGAAGTCGGAATAGAAAATCTTACCAACGTTCATAATGAACATGATAATGATGATAGTTCTCATGATCGGGATCGTTATGTATTTGGCCTGCTGCCATTTGGTAGCTCCATCAATGATTGCAGCCTCATAATAAGTACTGTCGATACCGGTAATGGTAGCCAAATATACCACCATGCTGTAGCCCATGTTTTTCCATGTATTGAGGAAAATCAACAGATAAGGCCAGACCTCTTTTCTCTGATACCACTGGATAGGCTCTGCACCCATGTTCATCAGCATGTGATTAACTAAACCTTTATCGTTGTCCAAGAAAGCGGTTACAAAATAACTAACTACCAGCCAAGACATGAAATAAGGTAAAAACATAGCCGTCTGGTATACCTTTGCCGCACGCTTACTATACAGTTGATTGATTAAAATTGCCAGAATAACCGGGAAAACAATATTGATAACTAAAAACAGAATATTGTAACCCAA
The DNA here is from genome assembly GCA_904420155.1 of uncultured Clostridia bacterium. Taxonomy (GTDB): domain Bacteria; phylum Bacillota; class Clostridia; order Oscillospirales; family Acutalibacteraceae; genus CAJFUH01. The sequence goes on along the minus strand of CAJFUH010000159.1, from coordinate 15,762 downwards.
GGTATTGCGCACGATTTTGTACAAATCACTGGATTTAAACATAAATTCAAAATTTTCAAATCCAGCCCATTCGCTAGTAAAAAGATTGTACAAGAAACCTTTGCTACCATTGGTAATCTTTACATTTTTAAATGCAATGATAAGACCAAACATTGGTAGGAAGCTGAACAATGCGAACCATACTACAGTTGGCAATGCCAATAAACTAAGCTCTGTGTCGTCTCTTGTCCAGCGGCTGCGCTTATACTTTTTTTTGATTGCTTGCTCCGCCATGAAATCACTCTCTTTTCTTAGTACTCAAGCGAGTTTCCTTTTAGCGCTAAGCAAACACATTTCATCGACAAAAGAACATATGATTCCCTACTTCCAGCCCCCTTACTTTCCATACAGAATCATTTTCTTGTCAATGTACTCCAAATGTATCTGCTACGCTTTCCAGAGACCCGTTGGTTAACACCTATAGTATAGACTACTTTGACCAACAATTCAATATATTTTTTAATTTTTTTGTACTTTTTTTGTTCCACCTAGAAAATCATCACAAAGTTCTCTTCCGCAAATCCGTATAAAATCATACAAAGTTCCAGCAGGGTCTCAAAATTATTTAATCTTTTCCACCCTTTTCTGTAATCTAAAAGAAAATTTTCTAAAAATCGAGCGTAATGACTAACTTCTTATTTTTACATCAAAATAATAAAAACAAAAGAAAAATAGCTTAAAGAAAGTTTAAGAAACAACAGAAGTTATTATATATGATATATCAGTAAAATGCAAGTGTAATTATTTGTATTATTTGTATAAGAAGTTTTCCTTTTCCATTTTGTTTCTTCCACCAAAAGGAGGGAAACTACTTTGAAAAAGTTTTTATTGTTTTGTGAAGAATTACCAAGTTATTGTTCTATTTCTTTTGTTTTGCATTTTTTCAGAGCCCGCCCTCTTTCCCTCTCTATGAAAATTTTTTATGAATATATATGCCGATATCAGCCAAACGTTCCTATTTTTCCTATCCATATCTCTTGATCCTATATCTCCTCAATATTACAACAATATTGTTAAAAAAAAGAAAATAAAATCTTTTTTTCTAGCGATATCACCAGGAAATTGAAATACAGCGCTTTCTATGTTAGAATAAGATATCTTATAGTTTCATAGAAATCAATGGTTCGGCTCTTTTCTAAATAACTGAAGGAACTATGATTACAATGATAGAGGAGGATTTTTTATGGGAAAACGTTTTGTCACTGATTTTGCGGTACCGCATTCCGCCGACCTGGTGAAATTTATTGCGGAAGACTTCTTTGGCAAAGAGGGATTTAAACTCATCGATTATCAGGGAGAGGCCGTGTGGAAAAAAGGGGTGGGTATGATAGCCGCCCCACAATTTATCAAACTATCCTATCAAAACGGTTGGATTCATCTGGAAGCCTGGATCAAATTTGCCATTCTTCCCGGTGTTTACTGTGGAGAAATGGGGTTAGATGGCTTTTGGGGATTTGCCGTGAAAGACGCTTTGCGCGGCAAAGTAAATACACTCATTTCCTTGCTTTGCCAGCCTGCTGTCCAACAGCAGCCTCCCGCTTCTTCTTTTGCTGTTTCGACGCCTGTTCAGGAAAAGGAAATGAAAAAAGAAGAGATAACCGCTCCCCAGGCGCCGGAAAACGCTTCCCCAACGCCTGAGGAGAAAACGCAACCTGTACCTTCGGCAGCCCCCGATGTCACAAATATTCCTGTGACGCCGCCCTCCGTCCCTCCTGTACAGGCAGCCCCCGTCCCTCCTTCTCCGGTCTACACGAATTCTCCTGTCCCTCCTGCGGACCCACAGTCCGGTATGCCAGGCTATACAGGGCCAGGATATGCGCAGCAACCGATCCAGCCCCCTACACCTATGCCGGGGACTTTTACAGGAAACCAGCCCCCTGTGGGTTATCCAGTAGCCGTACATAATCCTACGGGGCCTGCTATTCTTTCTCTAGTCATGGGCCTGATAAGCATCATTACCTTTTTTATCCCTATTATTGGGCTGGCTATCCCCATTATCGGAGTGGCCAGCGCTCCCCGGGGAATGAAATCAACCAGTAAAAACTGCGCTACGGCTGGATTGATCCTCAGCATTATCTTTTTATGTTTTTCCGTCTTGTATCATCTGATTTTCCTGTTTGCTCTCTTCACTATATGATAATTCGTCTATAAAAATGGATAAAAAAATCCTGCTGAAAAATTTTCAGCAGGATTTTTTTATTAGGCAATGCTTTCGTCCAAAGCATTGCGCAATGAGGAAACAAATTCCTCCACTGGCTTAGGAGATTCTTTCCCATATTTCCCCACCAAATTTACAATAGCGCTGCCCACAATGACTCCATCGCAATAATCTTTCATTTGAGCGGCCTGTTTTGGTCCGGAGATCCCAAACCCTACCGCGCAGGGTACTTTTGCATATTTTTTTATAGTTCCAAAAAATTCCTGAAAATCCGTGGTATATTGATTCCTCATGCCGGTAACGCCGGTAGAAGATACGCAATACAAAAAACCTTGGCTTTCTTTGGCGATCATGGCGATACGGTCATGGGAAGTGGGAGCCACCAAACTGATGGAATAAACGCCGTGGCGATCCGCAAACCCTTGTATTTCGTCCTTTTCTTCAAAAGGCATGTCCGGCACGATAACCGCGTCGATCCCTGTTTCCTGGCATAAGGTAAAAAAGCGCTCGGTTCCAAAACCAAAAATGCTGTTTAAATACATCATCATTACCAATGGGATTTGCGTCTTTTCCCGCAATCGCCGTACCATTTGAAAAACATCCAATAAATGCGTGCCATTTTTAAGCGACCGCACGCTGGCTTCCTGAATTACCGGCCCCTCCGCTATGGGATCGGAAAAGGGGATTCCCAGCTCTATGATATCCGCTCCAGCCTTTTCCATGGCCAAGACCAACGATTCTGTTGTTTCCAACCCGGCATCCCCTGCGGTTACGAAGGTAATCAGGGCCTTTTTTCCCTGTTGTTTTAACGCTTCAAATGTCTGATCGATCCTATTCACTGATCTCTACCCCCCGGTATCTTGCTACTTGATAGACATCCTTGTCCCCTCTCCCGGATAAACAGATCACCAAAATTTGGTCTGGCTGCATCTGAGGGGCAACCTTTCGGGCCAAAGCCACCGCATGGGCGGATTCAATGGCCGGTATGATCCCTTCCATCCTGGAAAGGTATTCAAAGGCGCAAACGGCCTCTTCATCCGTGATATGATAATATTCCGCCCGGCCTGTGGCGTGCAGCTGGGCGTGTTCAGGCCCGATCCCGGGATAATCCAGTCCCGCAGAAAGGGAATACACCGGGGCGATCTGCCCCTCTTCATCCTGCAAAAAGATAGACTTCATCCCATGGAAAATACCTATCCGCCCCTTGGCGATGGTGGCGGCCGTCTCTTTGGTATCTACGCCTCTTCCAGCGGCTTCCGCCCCCAGCAAACGCACTGAAGGATTTTGGATAAAATCATAGAACATCCCCATAGCGTTGGAGCCTCCGCCTACGCAGGCCACCACAGCGTCCGGCAGACGCCCCTCTACTTCCTGAAGCTGGCGCTTGGTTTCTTCTCCAATGATCTTCTGGAAATCTCGCACCATTTGCGGGTACGGGTGAGGCCCCATGACAGAACCGATGAGATAAAAGGTGGTGTCTATATTGGTCGCCCAATCCCTCATGGCCTCGTTGATGGCGTCTTTCAGGGTACAGGTGCCTGTGGATACGCTGTGCACTTTGGCTCCCAGCAATTCCATGCGGTATACATTTAGGGATTGGCGCTCTACATCTTTAGAACCCATATAAATTTCGCATTGCATGCCAAACAGGGCGGCGGCGGTGGCAGTGGCCACCCCATGCTGTCCCGCCCCGGTTTCCGCAATGATACGGGTCTTTCCCATGCGTTTCGCCAACAGGATTTGTCCCAGTACATTATTGATTTTATGGGAACCTGTGTGGTTTAGGTCTTCCCGCTTAATATAAATGCGCGCGCCCCCCAAATCTGCGGTCATTTTGTCCGCCCGATATAACATAGAGGGACGCCCTGCATAGTTGTGATAGTAATCCGATAATTCTTTCTGAAAATCCGGATCTTCCCGATAGCGAAGATAAGCCTCTTCCAGCTCATGAACGGCATTCATCACCGTTTCCGGGACATATTGTCCCCCGAATTCTCCATAACGTCCAATTTTACCCATGATGGAAATTCCCTGCCTCTCTCATCCTTACTCTTCTTATGACAAATTTCTCACGATTTCTATAACCGCTTTCATTTTGGCCAAGTCTTTCATCCCGTCATTTTCAATTCCACCGGAGAGATCCACACCAAAAGGATGCACCGTCTGGATGGCATCGGCCAGATTTCCTTCCCGCAGCCCGCCGGCTAAGAAAAACCTTTTGGAGATATTTGCTTTTTGTATTTCTGTCCAATCCGCCGTCTGTCCGGTACCTCCATAGGCCCCTGACGTAAAACTGTCCAGCAGCAGAGCGTCCACCTCCAGGCTTTCCGCCCTTTTGATATCTTGCACTTCCCTGACCCGGACCGCTTTCCAAACCGACGCTGGGCACCTCCGGCGCAGCTCGCAGATATACCGCCTATCTTCGTCTCCATGGAGCTGAAGTACGGACAACCCCGCCTTTTCTTGGATCCGGAGGATTTGATCCAGGGGCTCGTTGACAAACACGCCCACTGACAAGATTTGCGGGTCGAGCCGTTTGAGCAATCTTATCGCCTGTTCCGCCGTCACTTGCCGGCGGCTTTCGGCAAATACCAATCCGATATAATCCGGCTGGCATTCGTTGGCGTAAGAGATATCCTCCTGCCGGCGCATTCCGCAAAATTTCACCTGGATACTCATAGGCCTTCCCTCAGCTGTTCCAGCGTCTGCTGGGGATTTCCGCTGCGCATTAGGGTTTCCCCTATCAGCACGGCGTCCGCTCCCCAGCTGCGCACGGCCTTCATATCCTCCCAAGACCGGATACCGCTCTCCGATACAAGAACCCGATCCTTCGTGACAGAAGAAGCCAAACGCCGGGTAACTTCCAAATCTACCTGGAACGTTTTTAAATTGCGATTGTTAATGCCCACTAAATCGCTTCCCGCCTCTAACGCGGATTCCAGTTCCCTTTGGTCGTGCACCTCTGTTAAACAGTGCAAACTTAAACTATGGGCAATTTTTGCAAATTCCCGCAGGGTATAGGTGTCCAACAAAGCGGCGATCAACAAAACCGCGTCGGCATCCAGAACCCTTGCTTCGTAAATCTGGTACGGATCGATAATAAAATCCTTGCGCAGGATGGGAATATCCACGGCCTGCCGGACTTCCTGAAGCACCCTGCCGCTTCCCTTGAAATAATACTCCTCCGTCAACACGGAGACGGCCGCCGCCCCGCCGTTTCGGTAAGCTACCGCCGTTTCTACCGGACGAAAATTCGGGGCGATCAGCCCTTTGGATGGGGACGCCTTTTTGACCTCGGCAATGACGGAAAGCCGGTCTTGCCGCAGAGCTCCCGCAAAATCCTTTGCCGGAACAGACCGTCGTTCCGCCTGCCTTTTCTGCTGGGCCAGCCCCACCGCCGCTTGTTCCCGCTCTAACTGTATCTTTCTCTGTTCTACAATAGCATCCAGTATCATAACGCACCCCTAAAACAAATTGGTCAGGCTTTTAAGCTGATCCAGTTTCTTTTTCGCCTCGCCGGAATCGATAGACTGGGCCGCCATGCGCACGCCCTCGGCAATGCTGTCCGCCTTCTGAGCGATATACAGGGCGCAGGCGGTATTCAGCACAACAATGTCGCGCTTGGGTCCAGGCTTTCCGTCTAAAATATCCCTGGTGATCTGGGCGTTCTCCTGGGCGGTCCCTCCCAAAATTTCCTCCAAAGGCGCATAAGAAAACCCGTAATCCGCAGGATCCAATTGATATTTGATCAGTTTGCCGTCCCGTATCTCGCATACCTCTGTAACCCCGGAGATGGTCACTTCATCCAACCCGTCGCTGCCATGGACAATCATGGCTCCTTTGATTCCCAGGTTCATCAACACACGGGCCATGGGTTCCATCAGGTCCTCTTCATATACGCCCAGCAGGATATAATCCGCCAAAGCGGGATTGGCCAGAGGCCCCAAAATATTAAAAACGGAACGCACCCCAATTTCTTTCCGGGGCGCCGCTGCAAACCGCATGGACCCATGAAAGGACGGCGCAAACAGGAACGATACGCCGCAGGTATTCAGGCACTGAGAAGCCTGCGCAGGCGTCAGGCCAATTTTTACCCCCAACGCTTCTAACACGTCGGCAGCCCCACTTTTGCTGGATACGCTGCGGTTTCCATGTTTCGCCACCTTTAGCCCCGCGCCGGCCCCTACAAACGCGGAGGTGGTGGAAATATTAAAGGTCCCCACCATATCCCCGCCAGTGCCTACAATATCGATGGAAGCGGAACATCCCGGCATAGGAACCGCCTTTTGCCGCATGACCCGGGCAAATCCGGTAATTTCCGGGATTGTCTCCCCTTTCATACGCAGAGCGGTAACAAAAGACCCGATCTGGGCGTCGGTAGCGCCGCCGGACATGATACAGTCCATCGCCTCTATCGCTTCCTGTTCTGTCAGGTCCTTTCCTTCAATCACCTGGAAAATATAAGGTTTTAACGCGTTTCGCTGGGCCGGCGGAATGGACTCGGAGGGGGTATTGGACGGGGTGATGGGCAGGCGGGCAATCTGTCCGCAAAAATTTTCCAATAGCCGCATCCCGCAGCGGGTGAGAATGGATTCCGGGTGGAACTGTACCCCGTAGGTGGGGTGTTCCTTATGACAAAAAGCCATGATCTCCCCTTCTTCGTCCTCTGCAATTACTTCCAGGCAATCCGGCAGAGACGCACGTTCTGCAATCAAAGAATGATAGCGCCCTACCAGAACTTTTTCCGGCAATCCCGAAAATAAAGGGGATTTTCTCAGAATAATCTCGCTGGATTTGCCATGCATCAGGTGTTTGGCGTGGACAATCCGTCCTCCAAAGGCTTCCTGGATCGCCTGGTGTCCCAAACACACACCCAATATGGGAATCCGTCCGCTGAAACGACGCACCGTCTCCTCGCAAATCCCCGCTTTTTCCGGATATCCTGGGCCGGGAGACAGAATGATTGCCTGCGGAGAAAGAGCTTCGATTTCCTCCAGCGTTATTTCATCATTTCTCTTTACCTGGATATCTTCATACAATTTTCCAATATATTGATACAGATTATAAGTAAACGAATCGTAGTTATCGATGAGAAGAATCATAATTGCACCATACCTTTCCGCCTCAGAACTTATAAGAGATCCGCTTGTTCCATCGCCTGGATAACCGCCCGGGCCTTGTTTTCCGATTCCTGATATTCCTTTTCCGGAACGGAGTCCGCTACAATACCGCCGCCCGCCTGTACATAGGCTTTCCCATGGCGGAACAGCACCGTACGGATGGCAATACAGGTATCGATATTTCCATCAAATCCCAGGTATCCCACCGTGCCTCCATACAGCCCGCGCTGGGTGTTTTCCAGCTCATCGATAATTTCCATAGCGCGCACTTTCGGGGCGCCGGATAGCGTGCCGGCCGGTAAAATGGAAACCAAAGCGTCCAATGCCGTTTTATCTTCCCGCAAGATTCCTTTGACATCACTGACCAAATGCATCACTTTGGAATACCGCTCCACTTTCATGAACTCTGTGACTTCTACCGTACCAAACTTGGAAACCTTCCCTACATCATTGCGTCCCAAATCCACCAGCATGGTGTGTTCCGCCCGTTCCTTGGGATCGTTTTTTAAAGCCTGTTCCAATTTTTTATCCTCTTCCATCGTGATTCCCCTGGGAGCCGTACCGGCGATGGGCTTCGTGGACACAATCCCCTGGGTAACATTGACCAGCATCTCCGGAGAAGCCCCTACGATCTGGTAATCCCTGCATTTGAAATAATACAGATAAGGGGACGGATTGGAGGAACGCAAGCACCGATACACCTCAAAGGGCTCCGGCGGATTGCTCACTTCCATCCGGCGGGAAAGGACCACCTGGAAAATATCCCCCTCTTTGATATACCCCTTCGCCTGTTCTACATTGGCGAGATACTGTTCCTTGGTGATATTCGTGGCGATGGACATAGGCTGTTTTTCTTTTTTCTCCCTGGTTCTCGGGAAATAAGTATTCAGACGCTGGGCAAGTTCCTCGGCTCTCTTCCGGCATCTCTCCATTTGGGAATCCGGATCCTGCCCCTTGCGGATATTTTGAATAATCACCGTTTTATTGGATAAATGGTCAAAGGCAACAATTTCCCGGTAAAGGAACAAATGGCAATCCGGGATATCCAGATCATCTTTGGGCGGATGGCAAAGGGTTTTCTCGATATAACGGATGGTATCGTATCCAAAATACCCCACCAACCCGCCGGTGAGTTTGGGACGGTTGGGAAAGCTTGGGGATCTGTGCTGTTCCAAAATCCGGGAAAGGAATTGCACCGGATTGGATACCTCTGAGATTTCCGTCGCTTCCCCTTGTTTCACGCTGGCCTTTCCATTCTTGATGGCAATCTCCATTTCCGGATGAATTCCGATAAAAGAATAGCGGCCCCATTGGGTGTTGTCCACGCTTTCCAAAATAAAACAATTCTCGCTCAGATCCTGAAGAGCGCTGAAAATATGGATCGGGGTACAGCAGTCCGCCAGCACCTCGTAAAACACGGGTACTTCTTGATAATCTTCCAGCAAGCCTTTTACTTCTTCGATGGTGGGATACAACATAACGCACAACTCCTTTATTGACGATTGCCTGATTTTAGGCAACAAAAAAAGCCTATCATCCATGGGACGATAGACTTCGTGGTGCCACCCAATTTCTAGGATTATCATATAATCCTACTCTCACAGGTACGCAACGAAAAATATACAGGTACGCCGCATCTTTTCCGCATCAATACCCTTTCCCGTAACGTGGGAAGACGGCAACAGCTACTCAATTTCCCTTTCGCTGCGCTCCTCACAAACCCATTCCCCTGCCGCGTACACACTGACTTTCCACCAACCGCCAGCTCTCTGCCGCGCCGTGTGACAGGCTACTTACTTTTGCTCTTTGGATTTTTCTTATCAAATTTACTGTTATTATACGGCGATCCCTCTATTTTTGTCAACCCATTTTTTCAGATTTTTTCCTTCCCGCTTTTCTCACTAAAAAAGCGCTTGCTACCATTACGCAAATCTGCGAGAGGGGAACCGACAGCCATGTGCCCTGTATCCCCATAAGAGGCGGTAAAAATAATAACAATAACAGCAGGCAGACAGGTTCTCCATAAATTAAAAGGTAAGCCTTCAGATTTTCCCTCGTAGCATAAAAATAAGAAGTAGTAGTACGGGAAAAACTGATAAATAAATAGCCTATCAAAAAGATCGGAAGAATATTAGATACGCTGGCAGCCACCTGTTCCGACGCGCCAAACAGCGCCGCAATATAACCCCGGCACAAAAACAGCACCATCATGCAAACCGCCGCAACAACGGCGGAAAAACGATAGGAAATATTCCGCACTTCTTTTGCTTTTGCCAAGTTCCCTTCTCCATAAGACAGGCTGATCAAGGGCTGGCTTCCATCGCTGACCCCTTGCAGCAGCAGCAAAATAATACAGGAAATATAACTGACCGTAGCATAACAGGTTACCGCCAGATCCCCGCCGTATAATACAGCGCTTTTATTTACCAAAATCAGCGTAATGTTGGGAGAAAAAGTAAGGCCAAAGGGGGACAGCCCCACCGCCAGCACCCGCTTGCATATATATTGGGCATCCCCTGCCCGACGGAACAGAGGTTTTTCCCGTTTCTTCACCAAAAATACCAGGCACACCAAAAAAGTAACCGCTTGGCCAATCACGGTGGCAATCGCGGCGCCCATCATCCCATATGGAAAATGCCAGACGAAAAGATAATCCAATCCGATGTTGGTGGCAAATCCGGCTATCATGGCCACCATAGCCGCCACTGCGCCGCCCATATTCCGGATAAAAGGGACCAAGCCTGTTCCCAGCACCTGAAAAACGGCTCCATAGGCGATAAAGCGGATGTATTCCTCTCCCAGCCTTAAAATCTCTCCAGACGCGCCAAATAACTGCAAAACCGGGCGCCCCTCTAGCGATAAAACAACCGTTAGTCCTAGGGAAAAGACGATCAACAGCAGAACAGCCATTCCAAAATATTGGCTGCTGCGCCTCTGTTCCTTATTCCCCATACAGATGGCGTATTGAATGGCACCCCCCATTCCTAATCCTGTCCCAACAGCCTGTATAAAAGCGGTGAGGGGATAAGCGATATTAATGGCGGCCAGCGCGTTATCCCCCAAAGCGTTGCCCACAAAAAATCCATCCGCAATGGCATATACGCCGGAAAGGGCGAAAGCCAGCATGGATGGGATGACATAGCGGAAAAACTCTTTATGAATGTGCATGGATCCCGTCACCTTCTTTAAAATATTGATTAAATAAGTCTGTATTCTCCAACAACGCCTCCGCCCGTTGTTCCCCTAATTTCTTCCACACAACTTGCTCATGCCGCTGAAGCTCCCCTATCACTTTTTCCGCAAACGCCCTTCCTTGGTCCGTAAAAAGGATCCGTTTATTTCTTCGGTCCCTTTCCAAAGGAAGTAAGACAATCCATTCCCTTTTTTGAAAGTTTTTCAAAATACAATGAACCGTTTGTTTGGGAAAAAGCCACTGTCTGCAAATATCCGTCTGGGTACAATCCTCTTGCGCTTCCACCAAAGATAATAAGGTCAGCAGTTCAAAATAAGATAACCCCTTCCTCTTCGCCCACTCTTCGTAAGCAACATTACTTTCCCTCCACAGTTCCATATATTGCTGAAGTTGCGCCGCGGCTTTATCCTTCATATTCGGCCTCCAATTAGTCTGTTTATAGACTAATTTTATCATGTTTATTTCTTTTGCGTCAAGGGATTTATATTTTTCTATATCACATTTCCTTCATCTTTTAGGGACTTGCCTCCCATATGCAAAAACCCCCGTCCTTTTCAGACGGGGGTAATCATGGTCAAATCAGATCCGGGCAACTCCTGTCTCCCGGGCAGCCTGCATCACAGCCTGGGCTACCATCCGGCCAATGCGTTTGTCCAGCGCGTTGGGGAGGATGTATTCTTCGTTTAATTCTCCCTCAGATACCAGATTGGCTATGGCGTAAGACGCCGCCACTTTCATCTCTTCGTTAATCTCTTTGGCCCGGCAGTCCAGCGCCCCGCGGAAAATGCCCGGGAAAGCCAGAACATTGTTGATTTGGTTGGGGAAATCACTGCGCCCGGTACCGACGACTTTAGCTCCCGCCGCTTTGGCTTCGTCCGGCATGATCTCCGGGGTGGGGTTGGCCATGGCAAACACCACCGGGTTCTCCGCCATGGAAGCTACCATCTCACGGCTGACAATACGAGGCGCGGAAACCCCTAAAAACAGGTCGGCCCCCTTCATGGCATCCGCTAAGGTGCCGCGCATATGGTCGCGGTTCGTGATCGTCGCCATATAAGCCTGTTCTCTGTTGAGCTCCTGCATCCCTTCGCACAGAATGCCGCAGCGGTCTACCATCGTCACATGTTTCAATCCCATATGGATCAAATGCTTGGTAATGGCAATACCGGCGGAACCCGCGCCGTTGACCACCGCTTTGATTTGAGAAATATCCTTTTTTACCACCTTCAAGGCATTCAATAGGGCGGCCGCCACTACAATGGCCGTTCCATGCTGGTCATCGTGAAACACTGGAATATCGCACAGTTCCTTGAGCTTTCTTTCTACTTCAAAACAGCGTGGAGCGGAAATATCTTCCAGGTTAATCCCGCCGAAACTGCCGGAGATCAAATAAATGGCGCGCACCAATTCGTCAACATCTTTGGAACGGATACAAAGGGGAAACGCGTCTACCCCAGCGAATTCTTTAAATAAGGCGCACTTGCCCTCCATCACGGGCATCCCGGCTTCCGGTCCAATGTCCCCCAATCCCAGCACTGCCGTACCGTCGGTAATTACCGCTACCAAGTTACTCCGGCGGGTAAGCTGGAAGGACTTTTCATAATCTTTCTGAATCTCCAAGCAGGGCTGCGCCACCCCCGGGGTATAGGCGAGAGATAAATCTTCCCGGGTTTCAATCGGAGCCCGGGAGATTACTTCTATTTTTCCTTTCCATTCATAATGCTTTTGCAGGGATTTTTCTCTGATATCCATTCTATTCGATCTCCTTTTCTATGTCAGCTGATTTCCCCGTTGTTTTTCTTTCTCACTACAAAGAAAAAGACCTTTTTCAGGTCTTTTTAATAAACTCTGTTTTGCAAACTGGGCAAGTAATGCAAATCTTCCCTTTTCCTTTGGGAACCCGGAGCGTATTTTTGCATTTAGGACAGTGATAATACCGGTGGGTCTTATCCTTCGCCCTTATGATCCGATTTTGGAACCATCCCTTAATCGGATTCCACAATTTCAAAAATTGAAGATTTTCCTTATAACGTCTCTCCACATTGCGGGACAAGATGCGGAATACGCAAAAGGCCAACAATAGAATCTCCAAAATCCAGATGACCCAAAGCTGTGTGATCTGCGCAATCATAGCTAGTATCAGATAGAGAATGATCAGCGCGATATTCAACTGATCCCCGCCATATCTTCCCGCCATAAAGTTCCGAAGCCAATTCATTCACACAATCTCCATTTCCTAGTCCCAGATTTCTGGCCGTTGAGCCCTGTCCAGGATCGATATTACACCGCATTTCCGTCCTATCGATTCCTCTTTCCTCCGGTAGAAAATCTCCTCCACTTTTTGCCGATTCATAAGGATTCTCCCTTATTTATTGATCGATTGAAAAGTGTCTGGCAGTTATTATAACACAACACCCTTTTCTTTGTCGAGATATCCGGTTACTTTTATTGGAATGCCGGAAAAAGTTTTCTTTTCCTTAAAAAATCCTTTATAAAAAGGGATCCTGCCAAGCACTTGGATTCCTGGCAAGATCCCCGAACGTATTGATATCTATTTTCTAACTACAAAATGCGCGCATCGATGAAATTTTCCCTAATAGAACACTCTCTTCTCTTATTATCTTTAATCGTCATGTTCTTGATCGAATTTCAGCACATTGCCGTTGGCGGCATCGATCTCATAATCATATTCCACACGGCCTGCCTTAAATTCAATCTCATAGTGGGGAGTGCGGTCATCCAATTCCTGCTCAATTTTCAGATCATATACATCCGATTGCGACACTCCGGCATGATTGAGCGCGGCCTGTAACGCGCTATCTCTCCCAATCGCCTGAGAGGAGGAACCCGCGCTGGCGTGTCCCTTTTGTTCGGCCTTCCTGATCGTTCCATCGCTGGCCACCTCATAATCATATTCCGTGGATTGTACCCAAAACTCCACTTCGTAGACCCGTTCTCCATCTTCCCAGTCCAGTTTCACCTTCATACCGGTCACCTGATCGGCTGATTTACCAGCGTGGGCCAGTGCCGCAGATTTGGCGGCCTCTTCCCCTATGTCTCCCTGGCTGGCTCCGGACTGTCCGCCCGTATTGTGGGATTTTACTTCTTCTTTCAATACCTGTCCGTCCGCAGCGTTGATCTCATACTGGTACTTGGTGCTGTCCACCCAAAATTCTACTTCATATACCATACGGCCGTCTTCATAGTCAGGCTTTGCGGTCAATCCCGATACATTCTGGGCGGATAAGTTGGCACGGGATAAAGCCGCGTTTTTCGCTGCATCTGCGCCAATATCGGAGCCTGATTGCCCGGACGACTGGATCCGGTCTTTTTTCTCACTTTTCACAATCTCGCCGGACTGGGCGTCTACATCGTATTCGTATTCCACACTGCCTACCCAGAACTCTATTTCATATACCATGCGCCCATTTTCCAAATCAAAGTCTGTTTTTGTGACCGTAGCCTTGCTGGAATCTACCCCTGCATGGGATAACGCAGCCGCTTCGGCGGCTTCAGAACCGATATAAGCGCTATCGCTGGCAGAACCCATGGAATGAACCGCAGTGAGCTGAATATTTTCATTGGAGGCCAACAGGTTTAATTCATTGACCGTCCGCCCTGCCAAGCTTTCAAAGGTCAGGGAAGGATTCTTAGCGATCAGCTGGTCAATCAGTCTCGCTTTCCCCAAAGAAATCCCATATTGATCCGCTTTTTGCTGCAACTGCTGGTTTTGTTCCATCGTTTGGCTGAGAATGGCGCCGTTGACTGAACTGGATTCCATCATCGCATGGATCGTCTGGGCCAGCGACGATTGGAGCTGAGAAGCACGGGCGGGGTCGCTGTCCTCTACCGTAAGCAAAATAGAATTGGCCAATTCATCAATGTATCCATTTTTTAACAGGGATCCCATAATGGCGTTTACCGCCACTTCCAGCTGGGTATCCTTGAGATCCATTCCATCCAGAATAACCTGGGCATCCTCATTGAGGGGGACCGCCTGCAATACCCGTTCATCTTTATTAACCTTCAATTCAATACTGGGGTTGACATCCAACATCACCACAGAGGCTACCGCGTTGGCCTGATGATAACCAAAGCCTAAACCGATTCCCCCTCCGATCACTACCAAAACAAAACAAGCTGCAACAATCAGGGCCGCCACGCCCATTTTTTTCTTTTTTATTGTCATAGGGATCACAGTTCCTTTCCGTTCATCACAGCGGGAGAGGACGGCATCGATATCACAAGGCGCAGCGTGTTCCAGGGCCTTCTTTAAGCGCTGCTCAATCTGCCTGTTTTTCATAACGCGTCATCTCCTTCCAGAATCAATCTTAATTTTTTCAGGGCACGATGATACTTTGATAGGACTGTAGGAAGAGCCAAATCCAAAATTTGTGCGATTTCCCGATGCTTTAGCCCAGCAACCGCATGTAATAAGAGAACTCTCTGCTCTTCTTCTGACAAAGAATAGAAAGCGGCATGCAATACTACGCGGTCCTCTGTGGTAAAGGCTGGATTTTCTATGGAAAAACTTTCCCACTGATTGTCGGATAAACCTTGTATTCGGCTCTGTTTCCTCAATTTTTCCAAAGATAAATTGCGGGCAATGGTGAGTATCCAGGCCATCGGTTTCCCTTGCGATACATAATGGGAGGAATGATTCCATATCTGTACAAAAGTGTCCTGTGTGATATCTTCCGCATCATGACCGTTTTTTAAATAGGAAAGAGAGAATCCGTATACAGCCACCCGGGTTCGGCTGTATAGATCACTCAGGGCCTCCTGCTCTCCCGCAGCTACTCTTTTTAGCAAGGAGTCCAGGATATCCGGCTCCTGTACCAAACGGGCTTCTGCGGCCATTGCTTCCCATATCAGTATCATATCGTTTGCTCCTGTCATCCAAGTAATGTACGAGAAAGGCTGTTTATTGCACAACAGATAAAAAATTATTAAAAATAAAATAAAGTAAATTTATTATACAAAAATCTATAACAGATAACAAGGGATAAGACCAATAGAAAAGGCCATAGAGGGTTTTGCCCATATTTAGAAACTAGAATTCAAAAAGCAAAAAAATTATTAAAAAAAAGCTTGATTTTTCTGATTACATGAGATATAATGAGCTAGTCAGTTAGCCCGGTCGGGATAATTGACTATGGTATTTGAAAATGCCGGTGTGATGGAATTGGCAGACGTAGTGGACTCAAAATCCACCGGTGGCGACACCGTGCCGGTTCGAGTCCGGCCACCGG
>CAJFUH010000158.1 GCA_904420155.1 uncultured Clostridia bacterium | reverse complement strand
TCAAAATTAAGCTTCCCTTGAGAAAGAAGGCTTTCAAAAAATCTGAATAATAGAATGGAAGGTTACCGTGGAGATCTCTACGGATTTCCTTAATAATAGCCATGATTTTTTAAGAAAGAATCTTTGATTAAAAAACACCGTGCCGATCAATCATAATCAGCACGGTGTTTTCTTATGTTTCTATCTTATAACAGCTCAATAATCGCCATTTCTGCTGCATCGCCGCGGCGCGGCCCCAGTTTGGTGATCCGGGTATATCCGCCGTTTTTATCCGCGTATTTGGGGGCGATCTCATCAAACAGCTTCTTGGTAACGTCCTCCTTGGTGATGAAGGCCATGGCCAAACGCTTATGATGCAGATCGTTTACCTTTGCCAGGGTAATCATTTTCTCGGTCAGGGAACGTACTTCCTTGGCGCGAGTTAATGTGGTCTCAATCTTTCCCTTTTCCAACAGGAAAGTGACCATAGCCCTGAGCATTGCAGTTCTATGAGCAGTGTCTCTTCCGAGCTTTCTTGTTCCGGGCATCGAAATTCACTCCTTTACCTTTGGTTACCGGACGACTTATTCGTCATCCTTGCGAAGACTAAAGCCGAGGGAATTGAGTTTATACACAACTTCCTCGAGGGATTTGCGTCCCAGGTTTCTCACCTTCATCATATCGTCCTCAGACTTGCTGATGAGGTCTTCCACCGTATTGATGCCTGCACGTTTCAGGCAGTTAAAGGAACGAACGGAAAGATCCAATTCCTCAATGGTCATCTCCAGAACCTTTTCCTTGCCCTTATCGTCCTTCTCCACCATGATCTCTGTATTATAGCCCTTATCGGACAAATCAACAAAGAGGTTCAGGTGTTCGGTCAGGACTTTCGCGGCCAGGGAAACGGCTTCCTGCGCGTTGATCACGCCGTTCGTCCATACCTCCAGGGTCAGCTTATCGTAGTCGGTAATCTGACCTACACGTGTATTCTCAACGCCGTAATTGACCTTCAGCACGGGTGTATAGATGGAATCAACCGGCAAGATACCGATCACATTGGCGGCCATCGCGGCCTTGTTGCGATCTGCGGAAACATAGCCGCGTCCCTTGTCCAATGTAATTTCCATATACAGCTTTGCGCCGTCGCCCAACGTGGCAATGTGCATATCCGGGTTTAGAATCTCAACCTCGCTGTCGCATTTAACGGAATCAGCCGTAACCACACAGGGGCCTTCCGCATTGATCTCGACCGTCTTGGGACCATCGCAATGCAGTTTCGCAGTGAGGCCTTTCATGTTGAGGACGATTTCCGTCACGTCCTCTTTCACACCGGGGATGGTGGAAAACTCATGAAGAACCCCGTCGATCTTGAGGGAAGTAACAGCGACGCCGGGAAGAGAGGAGAGCAAAACTCTTCTCAAGCTATTTCCCAGAGTTATCCCAAAACCGCGCTCCAGCGGTTCCACCGTAAACTTTCCGTAGGTTCCGTCGGCAGATAGCACCTCGGTTTCAATTCTTGGTTTTTCTATCTCGATCATTAGCGACCCTCCTTGACATTTAGGCAGGCTGTAAAGCTTACCGTGATGTATACTATGCCATCAAACCCCGGCATTACTTGGAGTACAACTCGACGATGAGATGCTCTTCAACGGGCAGATCAATGTCCTCGCGGACAGGCATTTTGGTGACAGTGCCCTTTAATGTATTTTTCTCGCGCTCCAGCCACTGGGGCAGGGTTACCATGGGGGCGTCCTCGCCGGTCAGTTTGCTGAACTTTACAGAAGAACGGCTGGAAGAAGCAACTTCCACCACATCGCCCGGCTTTACCAGATAGGACGGGATGTTGACCTTCTTGCCATTGACCGTGAAATGAGCATGGCTTACCAGCTGACGGGCTTCACGGCGGGTAGCGGCAAAGCCCAGGCGGTATACCACGTTATCCAAACGGCGCTCAATCAAAATCAACAGGTTTTCACCGGTCTTACCGGTCATACGGGTCGCCTTGTCATAATAAGCACGGAACTGGCGCTCCATGATGCCATATACAAATTTGACCTTCTGTTTCTCGTTCAGCTGAAGAGCATACTCGCTCTTCTTCTTTCTCATCTGGCCGCCGGGATTGCGATTGGTGGTCTTCTTCGCATAACCCATAACGGCAGGAGAAATGCCCAGAGCGTGGCAACGCTTGGCAATCGGCTGCATATTCTTAGCCATAATATCCTTTTCTCCTTTCGATTAAACTCGACGGCGTTTCGGCGGACGGCATCCGTTGTGGGGGATGGGGGTAACGTCCTTAATCATGTTCACTTCGAGACCAGCGGCCTGCAAAGCGCGGATTGCGGCTTCACGGCCGGCGCCAGGACCCTTTACGAACACTTCAACCGACTTCATTCCATGCTCCATCGCAATTTTAGCGGCGGTTTCCGCTGCGGTCTGAGCGGCAAAAGGAGTGGACTTTCTGGAACCTCTAAAACCTAATTCACCAGCGCTGGCCCAGGAGATCGCGTTGCCCTGAACGTCGGTGATGGTAACGATTGTGTTATTAAAAGTGGACTGGATATGTGCAGCTCCGCGTTCAACGTTCTTGCGGTCGCGGCGTCTGCGTACGGCGGTGGCTTTTTTACCGCCCTTCTGTACTGCCATCTTGTGAATCCCTCCCTACTTATTTCTTCTTGTTGGCCATCGTTTTTCTGGGGCCCTTGCGGGTACGAGCGTTTGTCTTGGAACGCTGACCTCTTACGGGCAGGCCCTTGCGGTGACGAACACCACGATAGCAACCGATTTCAATAAGTCTCTTGATGTCAAATGCTACGTCACGGCGAAGGTCGCCTTCCACGCGGCAGTTATGGTCGATATATTCTCTCAGCTTGGAAACATCGTCCTCGCTCAGATCTCTTACTCGGGTATCCGGATTCACACCTGTTGCAGCAAGAATATCACTGGCGGTTTTACGTCCGATACCATAAATATAAGATAAACCGATTTCGATTCGCTTATCTCTGGGCAAGTCTACACCTGCAATACGCGCCATACTGGTTGCACCTCCATGTTAAATAGGTTCGCGCCAAATCAGCCCTGGCGCTGTTTGTGCTTCGGGTTTTCACAGATTACCATGACTTTACCCTTACGCTTAATCACTTTGCATTTTTCGCAAATTTTCTTGACAGAAGGTCTGACTTTCATTTGTTTGCCTCCTTATTTGGAACGCCATGTAATACGGCCCTTGTTCAGATCATAAGGAGAAAGCTCCAATGTGACCTTGTCCCCGGGCAGGATCCGGATAAAGTTCATCCGGAGTTTGCCGGAAATATGGGCCAGTACCATATGGCCATTGGCTAATTCTACCTGAAACATTGCGTTTGGCAGAGCCTCTTTAATGATACCTTCCACTTCGATTACGTCCTGTTTCGACAAAATAAGTACCTCCTTGGAAATCTGCACGGGCGGCTTATCCTTGAAATGCCGCCAGCGCCTTGCGAATTTCACGATTGGTTCCCATCGATTGTTCCGGAACCACTGTATGTGTGGGGGCCAGATGCTTGAGTTTTTTCTTTTTGGGATGCTCCAGCGGACGGCGCTTGCCATTGCAAATCATGGCATAGCCCTCTTCCACAGAAAGCACGGTAAAGAATCCTCCCTGGTCCCGTCCGGCAGTGGCCCGGACGACCATCCCTCTTACAAATTCCATCGGTCCCTCCTGCGTCAATCGGGCAACGTCAGGATCTGGGGACCCTCCGGGGTGATTGCAATGGTATGTTCAAAATGCGCCGAAATTTTACCGTCGGCCGTCACAGTGGTCCATTGGTCTTCCAGGACGCGGACCTCATGCGTACCGGCGTTGATCATCGGTTCGATGGCTATAGTCATTCCGGGTAACAGGCGCACACCCCGTCCGGGTGTGCCGAAGTTTGGTACACTGGGATCTTCATGCAGCTTCGCACCTACTCCGTGACCGACAAAATCTCGTACCACCGAGTAGTTGCGCGCCTCGACATACTGCTGCACCGCGCTGGCGATATCGCCGATCCGGTTGCCCGCTTTTGCCATTTTGATTCCTTCAAAAAGGCTTTCCCGGGTGGCATCCAAAAGAGCCTGCGCTTCTTTGGAGATTTCTCCGCAGGGAAACGTCCACGCGTTATCCCCGTGGTACCCGTTATAATAGGCACCAATGTCGATGCTGACGATGTCTCCTTCTTTGAGCACGTGCTTTTTGCTTGGTATGCCGTGGATGACCTGATTATTTACAGATATGCATGCGCTGGCCGGGAATCCGCCGTAACCCAGAAAAGACGGGGTAGCCCCTTCCTTTTCTATATATTGGCGAACCAAACGGTCAATTTCCGCCGTGGTTACGCCAGGCTCGACAGCTTCGCCGGCTAAGCGTAGCGCTCGAGACGATATTCTGCCGGCTTCCCTCATTTTTGAGAGTTCCCGGCTCGTTTTGAGCACGATCATGCTATACCTCCAGAGCCGCAAGGGTCAGACGGGTGGTGTCTTTGACATCCTCCTGTCCTTTTACAATAACCAGCTTTCCCTTCTTCTGATAATACTCTTCCAAAGGTTCTGTCTGTTCATGATAAACCTTGAGGCGTTCTTTTACTGTATCTGGGTGGTCATCCTTGCGCTGAACAAGGGTACCTGCGCATTTGTCGCAAACGCCTTCCACCTGCGGTTTGTTATACTGCATATGGTAGCTTGCGCCGCATTTTTCGCAGATACGGCGTCCGGACATCCTTTGGATGACGTCTTCGTCGGCGACCTGAATATCGATCACCTTGTCGATGACAACGCCCATATGGTCCAGAGCCTCAGCCTGAGGAATTGTGCGGGGGAATCCATCCAGAACGAATCCGTTTTTGCAATCGTCCTGAGCAAGCCGTTCCTGTACAATGCCGATCACAACTTCATCGGGTACCAGCTTGCCTTCATCCAAATAGGATTGTGCTTTTTTCCCCATCTCAGTGCCGCTTCTTAGCGCTTCACGAATGATATTGCCTGTAGAAATGGTGGGGATGTTCAAATGCTCGCAGATCTTTTCAGCCTGCGTGCCTTTTCCGGCGCCTGGCGCGCCGAGTAGAATAATATTCATATGCCAAAACTCCTTCCAGACCTGCAATCCTGTGGAAAACTCCACAGGAAACCGATCTCCCCTATACGGGAAGCCTTGAGCTGCGCGCCGAACTGGAACCCCCCAGCCGGCTTAGTCGAGAAAGCCCTTGTAATGGCGCATCATCATCTGAGATTCCATCTGCTTCACAGTATCCAGGGCAACACCCACGAGGATGATGACCGAAGTACCGCCCAGCTGCATGTTATGCATACCGGTCACTGCACCAAATACGATGGGCAAAAGCGCGATAACAGCAAGGAACAATGCACCAATCAATGTAATTTTGGAAAGGATCTTCGCGATAAAATCAGAAGTAGGCTTGCCGGGACGGATACCCGGAATGGTGCCGTTGCTCTGACGAAGATTATTGGCCATTTCCACCGGATTATACTGAATGGTAACATAAAAATACGCAAACATGATAATCAAGAGGAAATAAATAATAGAATAGACCCAGCCTCCGGAAGAGAACGCATCCAGGAAACCTTTCCAGAAGGATCCTTCTGCGGGGCTGACAAATAAGTTGATCGTGCTAGGAATCGACAGAATAGAGCTTGCAAAAATGATAGGCATAACGCCAGATAGGCTGACCTTAATCGGGATATGGCTGCTCTGGCCGCCATACATCTTTCTGCCCACTACACGTTTCGCATATTGGACGGGAATGCGGCGCTCCGCGTCGTTCATAAATACGATCACCCAGATGACCGCCAGGAAAATAATCACAAACAGCGGTACCAGGAAATAATACTGGCCGAAAGTTTCCGGATTCTCATTGGCAGATTTGAGATATTCACCCAGCTGCGCAATGGTAAACGGCAATCTAGCCACGATACCGGCAAACAACAGGATGGAAATACCATTGCCAATGCCCTTTTGGTTGATCTGCTCGCCCAGCCACATCATCATAGCCGTACCGGCGGTAAAGACTAACACGATGACGATGGCGGCAAACACCTGGGAAAATCCTTCATTATACATGGTGATAGGGGTCCCGTTATAAGAGGTACCTCTGAGATAGAAATAATAGGCGGTACCTTGGATGAGACCTAACGCCACTGTCACATAACGGGTAATCGCGCCGATCTTTTTCCGGCCCTCTTCCCCTTCTTTGGCCAATCTCTCCAGCGGAGGAATAGCCACAGTGAGCAGCTGTATAATGATGGAGGCGTTAATATACGGAGTAATGGACATCGCAAACATGGTGGCGTTGGAAAACGCGCCGCCGGATAATGTATTCAGATAAGCCAGCATGGTGCCGCCTTCATCTACCGCGTGCATTGCTCCCGCCAAAGCGTCCATATTCAGAAACGGGGCCGGAATCACCGATCCGATTCGGAATATGACGATCACCACAAGAGTAAAGAGAATCTTTTTTCTTAAATCCGGGATCATCCAGGCATTCCGTATTGTTTTGAACAATTAGATCACCTCGGCCTTTCCGCCGGCCGCTTCAATCTTCTGCTTTGCAGATTCGGAAAAAGCTGCAACCTGGACGGTCAACTTCTTGGTGATTTCTCCATTACCTAACACTTTGACGCCGTCACAGACCTTTTTGATGATACCTGCCTCGATCAACGCATCGTTGTTGACCACAGCGCCGTCTTCAAATGCATTGAGGGAACCAACATTGATGGCAACGATTTCCTTGGCAAAAATGTTGTTGAAACCTCTCTTCGGGATACGTCTCTGCAACGGCATCTGGCCGCCTTCAAAGCCGGGACGCATTCCTCTGCCCGCTCTGGCTTTCTGGCCCTTGTGGCCTTTCCCAGCGGTTTTCCCTTGTCCTGAACCATGTCCTCTTCCAATACGCTTGGCTTCCTTGGTGGAACCAGCGGCGGGAGAAAGTTCATGCAACTTCATTGTACTCGCACCTCCTTGCTTACGCTTCGCTTACCTCGATGAGGTGGATTATCTTGGCCACCTTGCCTTTGGTCTGGGCGTTGTCGGGCTGCAGGGTGCAGTCGCCGATCTTACGCAGACCAAGAGCCTGGGCGGTTGCAATCTGGTCCTTCTTGCTGCCGATAAGACTTTTTACCAGCGTTACTTTGAGCTGTGCCATATTGCTACCCCCTTATCTTATAGAATATCTTTCACAGATTTGCCGCGGATTGCCGCAACTTCCTCTGCGGTACGCAGGCTTGCCAGACCCTGCAGGGTGGCGCGCACTACGTTGCACGGATTGTTGGAACGCAAAGCCTTGGTACGAATATCCTTAATACCAGCTGCTTCCACGACCGCACGCACAGGGCCGCCGGCGATTACACCGGTACCGGGTGCAGCGGGTTTCATCAGAACTTTACCTGCGCCGTAAATACCCATCACTTCGTGAGGAATGGTGGAGCCGCGCAGAGAAATCTTCATCAGGTTTTTCTTGGCATCCTCAATTCCCTTGCGGATAGCGTCCGGAACTTCGCCGGCCTTACCGATACCAAAGCCGATGGTGCCGTTGCCGTCGCCCACGACGACCAGCGCGGCAAACTTAAAGATACGGCCGCCCTTTACCGTCTTAGAAACGCGGTTGATAGCTACCACGCGCTCTTTGAGATCCATTGTTGAAGCGTCAATTCTAGCCAAAAGTATTCCTCCTTCTTAGAACTTGAGGCCGCCCTCGCGGGCGCCTTCGGCCAGCTCTTTGACGCGGCCGTGGAAAATATAGCCGCCGCGGTCAAAAACGACCT
>CAJFUH010000157.1 GCA_904420155.1 uncultured Clostridia bacterium | reverse complement strand
TTACTGGACGCCATAGCCGCCCTGAAAAAGAGCGGAATTCTGGATGATACAGGGGCCATACAGGAAGAGGGGCACACTTGGACCTCCTGCCTGTGTGAAGTGGAAGATTTCCCGGCGTTTCGTTTCCCCGACAGCCAGGTTGTGCTGACACAGCGGGATATCCGCAATGTACAGCTGGCGAAAGGGGCGATCTGCGCTGGGATACTGACCCTTCTTTCCCAAGCGGGATTGCGGCCGGAGGATATCGGGACTTTTTATTTGGCGGGAGGATTTGGAAGTTATATCAAGATTTCAAGCGCGGTGGAAATCGGATTGATTCCCCAGGCGTTTATGGACAAGGCCAAAGCGATTGGAAACGCGGCGGGCATGGGGGCGTGTATGTTGTTACAGAGCCAAACCCTGCGCCGGGTAAGCGAGGATCTGGCAAACCGCATGAAAACGGTGGAACTTTCCCAAAATCCATCCTTTCATCAATATTATATGGACTGTATGATGCTGGAATCCATTTGATATGGGAAAACAAGAATTAGCATAGGAGGAGCTTATGAGACGGAAAGCGGCAGGACAAAAGGCCGGAAATCTAGGGTTGATGAAGAGTTTTCTTCCCTATTTTAAAAAGTATTGGGTGGTATTGGTGCTGGATTTGTTGTGCGCCGCCTTTACCACCGTTTGTGAATTGGTGTTTCCGCTGATTGTGCGTTTTATCACGGATCTTGGAATGAACGACCTGGAAAGATTGACCGTACAGCTGGTCCTTTCAGTGGGAGTTTTTTACCTGGTTCTGCGGGTTATCGACACCATGGCCAATTATTTTATGGCCTATACCGGACATATTATGGGGGCGAAGATAGAGACTGATATGAGAAAAGACCTCTTTTCCCATTTGCAGAAACTGTCCTATTCCTATTATGATAATACCAAGATCGGCCAGATTATGGCGCGCGTCACCAGTGATTTGTTCGACGTGACAGAGTTTGCCCATCACTGCCCGGAAGAATTCTTTATCGCGGGGATCAAAATTGTGGCTTCCTTTGCCATTTTAGGACAGTTCAACATCTGGCTCACGATTATCATTTTTTCCATGCTGCCCTTCATGCTGTTTTTTGCTATTCTATTCAATAAGAAGATGCGCAAGGCATTTAAGAAGCAACGGGATCAGCTGGGGGAACTCAACGCCCAAGTAGAAGACAGCCTATTGGGAGTGCGTGTGGTCAAATCCTTTGCCAATGAGGAGCGGGAAGAGGAGAAATTCCGGAAGGGGAACGACGGCTTTTTGGGCATTAAAAAGACTGCTTACCGTTATATGGCAGGATTCCAGAGCAGTACCCGTATTTTTGACGGTATTATGTATATCGCTGTGGTGGTGGCGGGAGCGTCGTTCATGATTTACCGGCAGATTACCCCCGCAGATTTGATGGCCTATTTACTATATGTCACCACGCTGCTTACTTCTATCCGGCGGATTGTAGAATTCACGGAACAGTTCCAACGGGGGATGACCGGGATTGAACGTTTTATGGAAATCATGGAGGCGCCTATTGAGATTCAGGATGAGCCGGACGCAAAGGAGCTGGGTAATGTAAAAGGAGATATCCAGTTTGACCATGTGAGTTTCCGATATTCCGATGAACATAGTTATGTACTTTCCGGGATCAATCTTCATGTAAAACCTGGAGAGAATATCGCTTTGGTGGGCCCGTCGGGAGGAGGAAAAACCACACTTTGCAGCTTAATCCCCCGTTTTTACGAGGTAACCGCCGGACGGATCTTGTTGGACGGTCAGGATATCCGGCATATACAATTACATTCCCTTCGTTCCCATATCGGCGTGGTACAGCAGGAAGTATACCTTTTTTCGGGTTCCATTTACGAAAATATCGAGTATGGACGTCCCGGGGCCAGCCGCGAGGAGATCATAGCCGCAGCCAAACAGGCGGGGGCCCATGAGTTTATCATGCAATTATCCGACGGATATGACACCTATGTGGGAGAGCGCGGTGTGAAACTATCCGGAGGGCAAAAACAGCGTATCAGCATTGCCAGAGTATTTCTAAAAAATCCGCCGGTACTGATTTTAGATGAAGCCACTTCCGCCTTAGATAATGAAAGCGAAAGACTGGTACAGCAATCCCTGGAGAAACTTGCCAAGGGTCGCACCACGTTTACCATTGCCCATAGGCTTACCACCATCCGCAATGCGGATACCATTCTGGTTTTGACGGAAAACGGTATTGCCGAACAGGGAAGCCACCAACAACTGATGAAGAAAAAAGGCATTTATTACGGCCTCTATAGCATGTATTCCGAACGGACAGAGAATTAAAAAATAAAATAGAAAAAGACCGGGATTTTAACTTTCTAGAATGAACTTTAGAAGATAGAATTCCGGTTTTTGTTTATTTTTAAATGCGAGGATTTCTCTATTTTGATACGATATCTGTTCTGCAATAAGACATGATATCCCAGGTTTGATGCGAGGAAAAAACCGGCAGGGATAGAGATATCGGTTAAAAACAACTAACTAATCGATATAGGCAAAAGACTAAAGTCCCGCCATATTGAAATAACAACCTTTTTGTTTGTTAGAAGGTTTTCTTCCTCATAAGAAGCTTAATTGTAGTTGCGCTCAAGCCGCGGGGGCGCCTCCTTTCTCTGCCGCCAGAGAAAGGAGGCAAAGAGAGCGCAAAGGGGGGAGTCATGTGAAGTGCACCCAAAAAGTTAGACAATAATTAGGGGGAAAAGGTTCAAGCAATAGAAAG
>CAJFUH010000156.1 GCA_904420155.1 uncultured Clostridia bacterium | reverse complement strand
TTAATGATATCTTCCACCATGGCCTTTACTTTGGAATCTTTCTTCATATTCTTCTCTACCTGCTGGATGGCGTATACAATGGTGGAATGGTCCCGGCCTCCGAATTCTTCCCCGATATTGGTCATGGAAAGCTGGGTGATTTCACGCACCACATATACCGCCACTTGGCGGGCGTTGGAAATGTTGGCGCTGCGCTTGGCGGAACGGATATCCGCCGCGGAAACCCCGAACGTGCGGGCCACTTCCTCGATGATCTTCTCCACCGTCAGCGGCGGCGGCTGGTCGTTGTTGAGGATGTCCGAAATGGCGGCCTGGGCCGTGGACAGTCCCGGGTTTTCCCCTGCCAGCAGATAGTAGGCCTTCATTTTTTTGACAGCGCCTTCCAGCTGTCGAATATTGGTTTTTAACCGGGTGGCGATGTATTCCGCCACGTCGTCCGGCAAGTCGATGTTGAGCAGCTCCGCCTTGCGTTTGATAATGGCGATCCGGGTTTCAAAATCCGGCGGCTGGATATCCGCGATCAGGCCCCACTCAAACCGGGTGCGCAAACGGTCCTCCAAGGTCTGGATATCCTTGGGAGGCCGGTCGGATGTCAGCACAATCTGTTTATTGGCTTCATATAGGGTATTGAAGGTATGGAAAAACTCTTCCTGGGTGGAATCCTTGCCCGCGATAAATTGGATGTCGTCCACCAGCAGGATATCGGTTTTGCGGTATTTCTGATGGAATTCGCTGGTGGTGCCCCGGCGGATGGATTCGATCAGTTCGTTGGTGAAATCGTCGCCCTTGATGTATAAGGTGGTCATTTCCGGGTGATTCTTCTTGATGTCGTTGCTGATCGCGTACAACAGGTGGGTTTTCCCCAGTCCCGAGTTGCCGTAAATAAATAGGGGGTTGTACGCCCCGGCGGGATTCGCGGCCACCGCCAGGGAAGCCGCATGGGCGAATTTGTTGGAAGACCCCACAATAAAGGTGTCAAAAGTAAATTCGTATTCTGAATCAATGGCTAGACTGTCATTGGGCTGGTGTTTTTCCGAATTGACTTCGTCCGGAATGGTAAAGCAAATATTGATCCCGGATCCGAATACCTCGTTAAAGGCGGAATTCAGCAGGCTGAGGTAACACCGGTTTAGGGTCTGCCGGTGGAATTCATTGGGGACCATCAGGATGGCGTCACCGGCGTTAAAATCCAGTTTCACCGGTTCAATCCGGCTGATCCAGGTTTTGTAGGCCACATCCGTGATGCGGGTTTTGCAAAAATCACAGATAAGGTCCCACGCTTCGTTAAAGGACTCCATAATTAACCTCCGAAAGCATTAGTGATACGAAACATTAGACGCAAAAAGACCGGATTCCCCTTTTTTCGCCAATGGAACGGCAAAAAATCCGGTGGAAAAGCGGGCGAAAACCCTATCTTGTTTTTGGTGGAATCATAGGGAAAAATGACTGCGCCGATCAGTACCGGCTAATATACATTTAACATTTTAACATAAACCCCTATGGTTTTCAAATGTTTTCCACAATGAAAAACCAGGAAATCCGCAGATTTTTCTAAGTCGGGGGAAAACATCGCATATATAGTGGAAAACTGGTGTGGAGAAAACAATAACTTGTGATACTGTTATAAGCGGTGGAAAAATATCACTGTTTTCCACGGTGAAAAATGGGGGAATTTGGCGGATGGATGGGGAGGGGAAGTATTGGGAAAAGGAAGCGGCGGGAAGTATAAAAACCCCGGCTTGGAATCAGGGAAAAATATACGAAAAAATCGTCCGTATTTTTTGGTAAAAATTTGAGGGATTTTCCGGTTATTTTGTGATTTGGAAGCCCCGCCGCCACTAGCTTTTGGGCTATTTGCCACGATCCAGGAAAAGAAAGAATCAAACAGCCGGAAAAGCCCAAGAAATAAAGGTTGACAGATGGGTGTGTTTTCCTATATAATGCTAAATTGCAAGGTTTTACGCCCCGAAAGGAGGGTTTTACTACATGCTAAGAACATATCAACCCAAGAAGCTTCACAGAAAGAAGGAGCATGGGTTCCGGAAGAGAATGTCTGACCGCAATGGTCGGAAGGTACTTTCACGTCGCAGAGCTAAGGGCAGAAAGCGTTTATCTTATTAATTAGAGCGCGCTGCAGGCAATGGGAACACGTTTCATCAGCGATAAAATCATGATAGCTTAAGATTTATTTGGCAATGCTTTGGTTTCTCCTAGGCTGATTTGGTCTTGGAATGTAAAGCACGAGAATGAAAAGGCTACCGTTAGTGATGCGTTTCAACTTTTCTAAAAATCAAAAACATATTTGATTGGTTCGGATCCTTTGTATCCCCAATTTTGATTCTTTCCATACCAATCGCGCCTTCCCAACACAGCGCGTTGTTTACACTTGTTTACACTTAGAATCGGTGTGTTTTGATTTTGAGCTTCGGAACATCTTCCTGAAAAACAATTTCCCATGGTTTGTATGCCCACTCTGGAGAGAATGGCCACTTCATACGAAATGATGTGGCCGTTTTTTCTATCTACCTTTTCTTACCATTGTTTTGTGACCTTTTATACCGTATCATTGCAGGAAGGAAAGGAAAAAGAGTTTTGTGAAACCGGAAAGACAGGATGGCAACATGGCGGATATGATTTCATTAAAAGAAAATAGGGACTTCCGCCGCCTGTACGGGAAGGGAAAATCTTTTGTCTCTCCCGTTGTAGTCACCTATATCATGAAAAACCGGTGCAGGCAGGTGCGTTACGGCATCACTACCAGCAAAAAGATTGGGAAAGCCGTACAGAGGAACCGGTCCCGCAGGGTGATCCGGGAAGCGTTCCGCCAGCTGTCCCCCCAGGTCAAGCCGGGATACGATTTTGTATTTGTGGCCCGGGGAAAAACCCCTTATGTAAAATGCGGGGAAGTAAAAGACGCGTTGGAAGCGCATCTTAAAAAAGCGGGGGTCCTGTTATGAAACGCCTGCTGGTCTGGCTGATCCGGGCTTATCAGAAGGGGATTTCCCCATTAAAGAAACCCTGCTGCAAGTATTACCCCACCTGTTCTTCCTACGGGCTGGAGGCTATCGAGCGGTTTGGTGCGCTCAAGGGCGGATTGTTGGCGGTGTGGCGTATCCTGCGCTGCAACCCTTTTTCCAAAGGGGGATACGACCCGGTGCCGGAGAAGGATCCTTTCCATCGGAAAGGCAAAAAGAAAGGATAAAAGACCGCGGTATGCGGTAAAGATAGGAAATAGGAAAGAGGCAAGCCCGCGGTTCCTTTAGGACAAGCAGCTCATATTTAGTTTCTTGCTTTTTTCCTATTCCCTATGTACTAAAACTCATAACGGAGGCTGCTTCATGCAAATTTTCAGTTGGATCGGTTACGTATTCGGTTACCTGTTGTGGGCTTTTTACGAGCTCACCAAGAATTATGGAATTGCAATTATCCTGTTTACCATCGTCCTAAAAATCATTACCTTCCCTTTTTCCGTCAAACAGCAAAAGTCCATGGCGCAAAACGCCAGGCTGGCCAATAAGCAACGGGAACTCAAGGAAAAGTACGGCAATGATAAGGTAAAGCTCAGCGAAGAGACCCAGAAGCTATACGCAAAAGAGAATGTCAGCCCCATGAACGGATGTCTGACGATGATTTTGCCGCTGATCTTGCTGATGGGCGTGTATTATGCGGTAATCTGGCCGCTGACAAACACCCTGCACCTGGACAGCGGCAGCGTACAGGCCGCCACAGGGATGCTGGCGCAGGTGCCCGGCGGTTTCGGCGGGTATAACTCCTATTATGGGGAATTGGAGATCGTCAACCATTTTAATGATTTCCGTAATTTCCTGCCTTTCTCCTCGACAGATATGGCCAGCATCGAATTCTTCAGCAAGGGATTTAATTTCCTGGGATTGAATCTGCTGAGTTCGCCGAACAGCAGCCCGTTCTCCTCTATGGTATGGCTGATCCCGCTGCTGTGCCTGGTTTCGTCTTTGGGCACCCAGTACCTCACCCTGCGTATCCAGGGCAACGCCAATAATATGCAGGGATGCATGAAATGGATGATGTACCTGATGCCCATCATCAGCGCGGTCATTGCCTGGCAGGTGCCAGCCGCAGTTGGTTTCTACTGGATTGTTTCCACGGTGCTGAGTTTTGTACAGACCCTTGTGCTCCACCGGTTCTATAATGTGAATATCATGACCGCCAAACAGGAGGCTGCGCGCGTCTTGCTGAGGGAGCAGGAAGAGGCCGCCCTCAAGCCTGTACTGGCGTATAGTCCCAAAAAGCTGGATGTGAAATCCATGGATTCCAAATCCGGCAAAAACGTCCAAAATACGAATAAGGGCAGTTCCACTGCTTCCAAAAAGAATAAACCCGGTAAGAAAAAGAACAACGACAGCGGTTCTTATATGGGAACCAGCAAACGGGGATAAAAAGCAGCGGACCCCATAAATTTGTTGGAGGTGTAAATTGTGGTCAGAGAAGCGATTGGAACAGGCGATACCGTATTAGCAGCCCAGGAAGCCGCGTGCAGAGAGCTGGGGGTGGAAACCCACGAAGCGGAATTTGAAGTGCTGCAAATGCCGGAAAAGAAACTTTTCGGCCTGTTCGGCGGCAGCCCCGCCAAGGTGAGGGCTTATATCGCAACCACGCCGGCCCAGGCTGCGGAAGAGTATCTGCGGGACGTGCTCAATCATATGGGCGTGACTGACGTAGAACTCACCGTAGAGGAAAATGAAAACGGGGCGGTATTCAATCTTACTGGAGAGGATGTGGGGTTTGTCATTGGCAGACGGGGGGAAACCCTGGACGCCTTGCAGTACCTTACCGGCCTGGTGGCAAACCATGTGGACAATTCCTATTACCGGATTACCTTGAATACCGGGAATTACCGTGAAAAACGGGAAAAGACGTTAGAAGTCCTGGCGCGGAAAATGGCTTTGAAAGCGGCAAAAACAGGTAGGAAGAATTCGTTAGAACCCATGAACCCCTATGAACGTCGGATTATCCACACGACGGTACAGAAGGTAAACGGCGCGATTTCCTGGTCGGAAGGGGAAGACCTGGCCCGGCATGTGGTGATTGGGCCGGATCCGGAATACAAGCCGGCTTACCGCAACCCGCGGGGCGGACAGAACCGCGGAGGCAATAAGGGCGGATACCGCCGGAACAGCCGTCCTCCCAGAGAAGGGGGAAAGCCCGCCGCAGCATCGCAGCAGCCCCGGGAGCCCAAAAAGGAGGCGCCTTCCGCCAGCTTATATGGACGGATCGATCTGCCGAAAAAAGAGAACGAATGATAAGCGTCCCGGGAAACGGGATGTTTTGAGGGGGAGGTTCAGGTGCCGCATACCGCGGCATCCTGGACCTCTTTTGCCGTATCAAAGGGAGGGGAAAGCCTTTTGTTACGGATACTTGAAAAGCATACCGTACCGGGACAGGAAGGTTCTAGCAATTACCAAGATTTTTGATTGCCGATCAGGAAAAGAAGGAGGAGTTTTTCCATGAGCGATACCATAGCCGCTATTTCCACCGCACAGGGCGCGGGAGGGATCGGTGTCATCCGTATTTCTGGGGAAAAAGCCAAAGAGATAGCGGATAAAGTTTTTTATTCCACCACGGGCAAAAAAATAAAAGATACCCCGGGATATACCGCCCGGTACGGCCATGTGCGGGATCAAGGGGAGACCATCGACGAAGCGGTAGCCCTGGTGTTTGACGGCCCCAAAAGCTATACCGGGGAAGATGTGGTAGAGCTTTCCTGCCATGGGGGATTATATCTCACCAAACGGGTCCTGCGGGCGGTACTGGAAGCGGGAGCCAAAGCGGCGGGGCCTGGAGAATTCACCCGGAGGGCCTTTTTAAACGGCAAGCTGGGATTGACGGAAGCGGAAGCGGTGATGGACCTGATTTCCGCCCAGGGCCGCCAGGCGGCGCGGGCCGCCTTGGCGGGCAGGGAAGGGGTGTTACACCGTCGCCTGGAAAAGGTCAAGCAATCCTTGCTTTCTGCGGCGGCCCACCTGTCCGCCTGGGCGGACTACCCGGAAGAGGATATTCCCCAGGTGGAACATTTCGCCCTGCAAAATACGCTGGAACGGGCAGGCGGTGAAATGGAAAGCCTGCTCAGCCATTATGATGCGGGCAAGGCGATCCGGGAGGGGGTAGACACCGTGATTGCGGGCCGCCCCAACGTGGGAAAATCTACCCTTATGAACCTGCTTTCGGGCTGTGAGCGCTCTATTGTAACCAATGTGCCGGGTACCACCCGGGACGTGATTGAGGAGACAGTGATGGTAGGGGATATCCCCTTGCATTTGGCGGATACGGCGGGCATGAGATCCACTGACGACCCTGTAGAGCGCATTGGCGTGGACTTGGCCCGCCGCCGGGTGGACCGGGCCAGTTTGGTGCTGGCGGTGTTTGACGCATCCCAGCATTTGGACGAAGACGACCGCCGCCTGTTGGATTCGTTGACCGGGGTGCCGGCTGTGGCTATTATCAACAAGACGGATCTTCCAAAATGTGTGGAAGAGGAGGAGATCCGGGAAAAGGTGGGCCGTGTGGTCTTTATGTCCGCCGCCAGCGGGGAGGGAATAAAGCCTTTGGAACAAGCTGTGGCGGAAGTGCTGGGGACGGCGGATTTTGACCCTGCCGCCGGTATGCTGGCCACGGAACGACAGAGGGACGCCGCCAACCGGTGCAAACAATGTGTGGATGAAGCGCTGTCTGCTTTGCAGATGGGGATGACCTTAGACGCCGTCACCGTGTCCATTGAAGACGCGGTCCAGAACTTATTGGAACTCACAGGGGAACGGGTGAGTGAAGCCGTAGTGAATCAGGTATTCCATCATTTCTGCGTGGGAAAATAAAAACTTTTCCGGTAAAATGAGAATTTTCTGAATCATAAAATGATAGGCGTTATGGGGGATTGATCTATTCAAAAGCCGTCAACCGCCGTCGTTAGCTCCTCTTGAGAGAAAGCGCAATTTCCCAGGGAATAAGAAGGAAGCTTAGCCCATTTCTCATTGATGGTTTTATCTGATTTGTTATGCGCTTTCCTCCTCAAAAGAAGCTTATTTCTGTTTGCGCTCAAGCCGCGCGGGCTCCTTCTTTCTCTGCCGCCAGAGAAAGAAGGCAAAGAGACCGCAAAGGGGGGAGT
>CAJFUH010000155.1 GCA_904420155.1 uncultured Clostridia bacterium | reverse complement strand
GAAAAAATATGATTTTTTTCCGTGGCGTCCAGTACCCCCAACGAGGTGGTGGCGGGCAGGTTGCACTCTGGAAGCAATAAGCGCGCCAGGGCTACGGCCCGTTTGGTCATCTCAATGCTGCCAGGCGGCAGATCCTTCAGCTCTGTGTCAGGATGGGGGATAAAGGGGCCGATCCCCGCCATATCACAGGGGATTTCCCTCAGCAAAAGCAAATCCCGCGCGATCGTCCGGGCCGTCTGGCCAGGCAAACCTATCATAAAACCGCTGCCGGTCTCAAATCCTAAACTTTTCAAATCCTTCAAGCACTGTACCCGGTTTTTTAAGGTGCCGCAAGGGTGCAGGGAGGCATAAATAGCCTCGTCCGCCGTCTCATGTTTGATTAAGTACCGGTCCGCCCCGCAGGCTTTGAGACGGGCATAGGCGCCTTTGTCCATTTCCCCGCAGCTTACGGTGACGGCGATAGGATCCTTTTTGATTTCCCGAACGATCTCCCCCAATATTTCCGGCGTATACCAAGGGTCTTCCCCCGATTGCAGGACAATGGTGCGATACCCCGCCTCGTATGCTTCGTGCGCCGTTAGTACCATCTCTTCTGGTTTCATACGGAAGCGCCGGCAATTTAAATTCCGGCTATTTAAACCACAATACCGGCACTGACGCCGGCAGTAATTGGAAAATTCCAAAATAGCCCGCACCTGCACGTCGTCGCCCTTATACTGAAACCGTACTTGATCGGCCAAGGCGAAAATTTCTGAAAAATCTTCTTGTTCCAATAAGGACGTTAAAAGATCAATATCAGGATTAATGGGAAGAACCATCGGCGCCACCTGCCTTTGAATAGACCGTTTTGACATTGATGCCGGGGAGCATCCCCAACTTTCCGGATAAAGCGCTGATATCCTGTTGAGGGGCGTCTACCACCACGCTGATGATGCTGATCTCTTTGTTGTGATAAGGAATCCCCATGCGCCCTATGATGTAATCTGCGTAATCATGCAGGATCTTATTGAGTTTTTCCGTCACCGTCCGATCTTCCACAATGATGCCGATCAAGGCGATACGAGTCTCCATCGATCCCATCCTTTCCTTTTTCTAAATCCACAAAAAATCCCCGCGCCGGCTTTGAAAGGCGCAGGGATAGAAAAATATCTTTCTTTCTCACCGCCTTCTCATTTGGGACGAACCCTTATGCATCAGGACAATTACAAAATGAATGGTTGTTCCATTTTCTCATGTCTCTTTCATTCTTTTTTCTCAGAAAAGATTCTTTGAAATTAGAAATAAGAGTTATTCTTATAATATCATATTTTGCTAATTTTTTCAACCACGACTTACCGAGATATTTCGTCGCGCTTGTAAGTTTAATGAAACCTTATCGGAAGCGTATTGATGCATATATACGCTTTCCACCAACCCTACCCCCAAATAGAGGCAGGCGACAGAAGAGCCTCCCGCGCTGAAGAAAGGGAGGGTAATGCCGATAACGGGAATTAAGCCCAGCACCATCCCGATATTGATACAGGTTTGCGTGGCGATCATAGAAAAGAACCCTACGCAGATGTATTTTCCCAGCGCATCCTTGGAAGAGGCGGCGTTTTGCAGGGCGCGAAGCATCAACAAAAGAAGGACGCCCAAAATTAAAACACAGCCGATAAAACCTAATTCCTCGCCCGCCACCGTAAAGATAAAGTCGTTTTCCTGGAAGGGTACGGAACTCCGGTCCACTCGGGGGCCGTTAAATAATCCTCTTCCAGTCAGTTCCCCGGAAGCAATGGAGATTTTTCCCTGGTATTGCTGGTATCCTTTTCCCATAGAATTGGCGTCCAAATCCAGCAAAGCCAGAAAACGGCTGCGCTGTTCGTCGTGCATAAACATGTTCCAAATCAGGGGAATCCCAGCAGCGGCGGCGGCAAAGACAATAAAGAAATAACGGAGCTGGATCCCGGCGGCAAAGCACATAATCAAAAACATGAAGACGAATACCAGCGCAGTGCCGTCGTCCCCCTGGAAATGGACTAAAACAATGGGGACCAACGCATGGGCCGCCAAAAGACAGACCTGCGGGAACGAATGGAGTTTTTCCCGTTCTTTCAAAACGGAAAGGTGTTTGGCAAAAGTGACAATAAACCCAATTTTTACTAATTCCGCAGGCTGAAAACTGATGCCTCCCGGCAGGGTCAGCCATGCGGTATCGTCAGTACCGGTGATATTCCGCCCGACAAAATATGTGAGAAGGATTAATCCAATACATACCCCAGCGATTACAGGCCAAAGTTTGGCGATAAATTCGTAATTCATCAGGGACACCACAACGGCAGCGATGTATCCTAATGTAACCGCCATCACCTGCGTCTTAAAGAAATTACCTCCGGCCCGGGTAACGCTATAGATCAAAATCAGGCCGTAGATGGTGGTCAAAAGGCTGATCAGCCAAAAGATCTTGTCAGTCCGGCTAAAATAGTCGGCGATGGAATGCAATACTTTTCGCATAGCTTGCCCCCTTTTTAAATGTACAAATGCGGATAAAAAATCATTCATGAAGATACATTATGTAAGAATATCCTATCCGAAAAATCAAAAAGTCCGCATGAAATCGTATTCTTTCGTTTCATTATATTATTATTCGTAAGTAAGTTCAAGTAAATACTTTTAACATTTCAGGGATTGTGCTATAATTCTATTATCATCTGTATAAGGAGAATTCTCGATATGCTGACCGACATTGAAATTGCACAACAGGCTACGTTACGGCCCATTGCCCAGATTGCTGGACAGTTGGGAATCCGGGAGGAAGAGCTGGAACCCTATGGACGGTACAAGGCGAAATTAAATGAATCCCTGTTTCAACGTTTACAGGATCAGCCGGACGGAAAATTGATCCTGGTGACCGCCATCAACCCCACGCCGGCCGGAGAGGGCAAGACCACCACCACCGCTGGGCTGGGACAGGCTATGGCGAAAATTGGAAAGAATGCCGTTATCGCCCTGCGGGAACCTTCTTTGGGCCCTGTGTTCGGCATCAAGGGCGGGGCGGCCGGCGGAGGTTACGCCCAGGTATTGCCTATGGAGGATATCAATCTCCATTTTACTGGAGATATGCACGCCATAACGGCGGCCAACAACCTTCTTTGCGCCATGCTGGATAACCATATCCATCAGGGAAACGAGCTGGGGATCGATCAGCGCCGGATTGTTATTAAGCGCTGCATGGATATGAATGACCGGGAGTTGCGCAATATTGTGGCGGGTTTAGGCGGTAAGATCAACGGGGTTCCCCGGGAAGATGGGTTTATCATTACAGTGGCCAGCGAAGTGATGGCCATTTTGTGTTTGGCCAAGGATCTATCCGATTTGAAAAAACGTCTGGGCGATATCCTGGTAGCCTACACCTTTGATAATCAGCCGGTTTTCGCCCGTGATCTGAAGGCGGACGGCGCTATGACCGCTTTACTGAAAGATGCCATCCTGCCCAACCTGGTACAGACTTTGGAAGGGACGCCCGCTATTATGCACGGAGGCCCCTTTGCCAATATCGCCCATGGATGCAATTCCGTACGCGCTACCCGGTTGGCGCTGAAGTTAGCGGATTACTGTATTACAGAAGCCGGGTTCGGTTCGGATTTGGGCGCGGAAAAATTCTTTGACATCAAATGCCGCTTAGCGGGATTAAAGCCCTCGGCAGTTGTAGTGGTGGCCACGGTAAGGGCGCTAAAATATAACGGCGGAGTAGCTAAAGCGGACTTGGCCCAGGAAAACGTGCCGGCTTTACAGAAAGGGATCGTTAATCTGAAAGCGCATGTGGAAAACATGCAGAAGTTTGGAATTCCGGTGGTTGTGGCAATCAACCGGTTCCACACCGATACCGATGCGGAGCTGAAAGTGATTGATGATTGTTGCCGGGGGCTGGGCGTGCCTTACGCGTTATCCGAAGTGTTTGGAAAAGGCGGAGAAGGCGGCGTTGAGCTGGCTAAGACAGTAGTACAGGTCATCGAGGAAAACGATGGGGCGGAACGTTTTGCCCCGATTTATTCTCTGGATCTGCCCCTGAAAGAAAAAATTCAGGCCATTGCTACGAAAATCTATGGAGCGGACGGCGTACAATATACGGCGGCGGCCGAGAAAAATATCAAAGAGATCGAGGCTCTTGGGGGTGGCTGTCTGCCGGTATGCATCGCCAAGACCCAATATTCCCTGTCGGATAATCCTGCGCTGCTGGGACGCCCGGAGGGTTTCCAAATCACCGTAAGAGAAGCCCGCCTTTCCAATGGAGCTGGTTTTGTGGTAGTCCTTACCGGTAATATTATGACGATGCCGGGGCTTCCCAAAGTACCGGCGGCGGAAAAAATCGACGTCAATGAAAAAGGGATCATAGAAGGGTTATTTTAAAGAATGAGACATGTATGGGAACTGACCACCTGTTCTACAGAAGAAACAGAAGCGTTTGGGGAAAAGCTGGCCGTCCGGTTAAAGGGCGGTGAGGTACTCGCGCTGTTTGGCGGTATGGGAATGGGAAAGACGGCTTTTGTCCGGGGGCTGGCCAGGGGGCTGGGAGTAAAGGATCCTGTGTCCAGTCCTACCTTCGCCCTGGTTCATGAATATCATGGACGGCTGCCGCTATACCATTTTGATATGTATCGGGTAAACAATTGGGATGACCTGTATTCCACCGGCTTTTTTGATTATTTAGATCTAGGGGCTGTTCTAGTGACGGAGTGGAGTGAAAACATCGAAGCGGCTTTGCCGGAAGACGCCTGGCGTATTTCGATCCGCCCTGGGGAACAGGAATCTCAGAGAATCATACAAGTGGAGGGAGTAGACGTTTTATGAGGCTATTAGCGATAGATTCCTCCGCAAAAGCGGCTTCTTCGGCGATCCTGGAAAACGGCGTGCTGAAGGGAGAATTTTTTATCCATACCCAATTGACCCATAGCCAAACCCTTATGCCGATGGTGGGGGATCTGCTGACCAATACCTGCTATCATCTTCATGAGATGGATGGTTTGGCGGTGGCGGTGGGTCCCGGATCTTTTACTGGAATCCGCATTGGGGTAGCTGCGGTAAAAGGGATGGCCATGGCGGAAAACAAACTTTGTATTCCGGTTTCCACCTTAGAGGCCATGGCGTATCAGACAGATTATATCAACGGCCTGATATGTGCAGTGATGGACGCCCGCTGCAATCAGGTATACAACGCGCTGTTTACGGCAGAAAATGGGAATATTACCCGTTTGACGGAAGACAGGGCCCTTTCCATTAACCAGTTGGAACAGGAACTTGTCCAGCGGAAAGAACCTGTTTTTTTGGTTGGAGACGGGGCGGACTTGTGTTATAATAAGATGAATATTGACCGCCTGCTGGTTTCGATTGTCCCGGAAGCGCTAAGGATGCAGAGGGCTAGCGGAGTGGCAAAAGCGGCCGCACGGAAGAATCCGGAAGAATGGGTGACCGCGGCGCAGTTAATGCCGGTATATCTGCGCCCGCCGCAGGCAGAGCGGGAATTGAAAAGGCGGCAGGGACAACAAACTCTGTCTGACTAATTAGAAGCAAAAGGGGATTATCTATGATAGCAATTGGAGCAGATCACGGCGGCTACCGTATTAAGGAAGCGGTTAAAGCGTATCTAGAAAGCAGAAATATTCCAGTCAAAGATTTTGGTACCTATAGTGAGGAATCGGTCAACTACGCTCCGATTGCCGCTCAAGTTGCCCACTCCGTTTCCTCTGGTGAGAGTGAAAAAGGTTTTATTTGCTGTGGAACTGGAATTGGGGTTTCTATTGCGGCCAATAAAGTGAGGGGGATCCGGGCCGCTGTGTGCAGTGATGCTTTTTGTGTGGAAATGACCCGCCGCCACAACGACGCCAATATCCTTTGTATGGGCGGGCGTGTTATCAATGAACAACAGGCGCAGGAATTTGCAGGTATTTTCCTGGATACTCCTTTTGACGGGGGCAGGCATGCCGTCCGGGTTCAGGAAATCCAGGAGATTGAAGACGAGACATATCAACAAAGAAAGCAGGAGGAATCGCATATGAATTCACATGTATTTCTGATGGATCATCCCCTGATACAGCACAAGCTTACGTTGTTGCGCGACAAAAATACTGGTTCCAAAGAGTTCCGCGAACTGGTAGGCGAAATTGCCATGCTGATGTGCTATGAAGCAACCAGGGACCTGACTTTAAAAGAAGTGGAGATTGAAACCCCGGTAGCAGTTGCGAAAACAAAGGTGATTTCCGGCAGGAAGCTGGCCTTTATCCCTATTTTGCGGGCTGGCATGGGAATGGTGGATGGCGTGTTGAAATTAGTCCCAGCGGCTAAGGTAGGCCATATTGGCCTGTACCGTGATCCGGAGACGCTGCAGCCGGTGGAGTATTATAACAAGCTGCCTTCTGATATCCAGGAACGTGATGTGATTGTTTTGGATCCGATGCTGGCAACCGGCGGTTCCGCCATTGATGCCATTTCAATCATCAAAAAGCACAATCCGAAAAGCATTAAGTTTATGGGAATCATTGCCGCCCCAGAAGGAATGAAGGCTTTGACCGAGGCGCACCCCGATGTGCAAATTTATTGCGCGGCTTTGGATGATCACTTAAATGAACATGGGTATATTGTACCCGGCCT
>CAJFUH010000154.1 GCA_904420155.1 uncultured Clostridia bacterium | reverse complement strand
CGGTGTCAGGCGGGTGAATTTCATCTACCTCATCTCCTTTGCGTTCAGTATAACACAGTATCCATGACAATAGTATGTCATGTTTCAAGTAAACGCAACCAACATGCATATATTCTGTCAGGCACAGTTAATAGAAATCAAGAGATAAAATAAAAGCAAGGAGACTGGGGATATATGGAAAAAAGGCGATATACGTCCCGTGAAGGGGTGCATATCGCCTTTTCTTGCGAGGGGTTCTCAAAAGAAGGAGCAATACTCTATTTTGGTATACAGCTTTACGCCGTAAAGTTAATATACTATATTATCGTGAAAATGTCATTGCTGAAAGGATTTCCTGTTCTCCGGCTATGCCTTCAACCAAGAGGAAGGAGAGAACATTCCCTGTAAGCTACATCAGACACCTTCTCAGGTATTCAATACTCAGCGTAAAGAAAGGAACCTCTTCTTTTCCAATCTCTTCCTGACGGCCCGTTTCACCTCCCAAATCGGGAATACCTTGATGCGAAACCGATTTTTTTACTACTTTAGTGGAGATTTCTCATCTGTCGGAATCTCGATTCAAGGTAAAATTTGCAGAATACACGGGCATTTCCCCACACGAATATGTACTGCGTAAAAAAATCGAGGAAGCCAAACGTCTTCTTGCAGACCCTAAAAACTCTGTCACGCAGATTTGCTACCATCTATCGTTTTCTTCCAGTCAATATTTTTCCACCGTCTTTAAACGGCTGACGGGCATGCGCCCTTCAGAATATCAAAACTTCTGCGCCATCAGCTGATATGGCCATCCATGGAAAAAATAGGATAGGAGACGATGATATTTTTCCCTTTCCACTCACACAGATGCCTTAGTATTTTCCCTATTGCTGCTCGTCTTTCTCTACAGAATTTTCCATCGATATTTCAGCGCAGACACGATCAAAGAGAACAAGCCCTAAATGATCTGTTAGTGGACGGCCAAGCCCACGGCTACTGCTGTCGATTCCCGGTCAATGGAGATACGTTTATTCGTATCTGGTAATTTTGTTTTGTTTTTTTCGGGTGGAAATAAAGAACAGCAATCCAATAATCGCTACCAGCAGTTCTGTTGCAGGAAACGCACACCACACGCCATGAATTTTCCCAAACCATGACAGCAGAAACGCCATCGGGATAATAACAAGAAAGCCGCGCAAGATAGAAATGATATGAGCAGGCTGCGGCTTCTCGGTAGAGGTAAAGTATATGGATATAATAACGTTAAAACCGGCAAACGGACAGGCTATAAAATACAGTCGCAGACCTTCGGTAGCAATAGTTTGCAGAATGGCGTTCTGTTCGCTGTTAAAGATACTGGTAATTTGTGAAGCTCCGAAAAAGACTACCGTATATATAACTGCTGAAAGAGCCAGCATTGTTGTCAATGCATACCGCAGGGTGGCGTTGATATCTCCGAACTTTTTCAATCCATAATTACGGCTGACGATAGGCTGGATTCCCTGTGCAATTCCTGTATAAATAGCGATAATCACCAAAGACAGGTTTGCGATCACACCGTACGCGGCAACACCCACATTTCCCTCCAGATTTAGGATAATAGCGTTGAACACAATCATGACCACACCGGACGACACCTCCGTTACCAACGAGGGAATGCCGCTGGAGAGGATCCTCCCAAACAGTTTACGTTCTGCTTTGCATTTTATAAAATGGAATTGATTTTTCTTGCGAATGAAATGGGGAGATAAAATTAGAATGCTAATAATTGGCGCTAAGCCAGTGGCGAAAACTGCGCCGAAAATTCCCATTTGGCAGGGAAATATGAATACCCAGTCCAACACCACATTGGATAGGCTGCCGCCGATCATCGCCGCCATAGAAAGCTGCGGCGCACCATCGTTACGGACAAAGCACAGCAGCACATTGTTCAATAAGAAAGCAGGTGCAAACAGCAAAATTACCTGCAAATAGGTTTTGGACATGTCAAATACAGCATCGTCCGCACCTAAGAGGGAGATGATCGTGCCGGAGAAGAAAATCCCTGCCAGCACAAAGAAAGCCGCAAAAATAGCGGCAAGATATACTGCATTGGTGAATGTGCGGTTTGCCGCTCTGTGATCTTGTTGGCTTTTTTGAATGGAATATTTGGTACCACCCCCCATACCGATCATAAGGCCGCTTCCGTGGATAAAGCTATAAATGGGAATTGCCAAGTTTAAGGCTGTCAAACCGTTTGTACCGAGCCCCTTCGATACGAAGAAGGTATCGGCCAATATGTAGCAGGACAACCCAATCATCCCCATCACATTAAGGGATGCATATTTGACAAAATCCCGAAAACAATTTGATTTCGCCATAAAATCCTCCTAACAATACAGGCCCCATGATGTGCTGTATGGGCCTACTACACAATCCAAAGCCCCGGCAGACTTTGGATTTTTGTTGTGATTTGGTTTATCTTTTCTCTCTTACAAGCTCAATCGCTTCTTTTCCCGATATATGTTCCAGCGTCATCTCCAGCATACATAAGGGTATCCATTCCTGTTTAATAGATTTATGCCTGTTTTCAACTGTATCATCCGGTGCATACTTCACAGCCAGCTTTTCTATGGCCATCCGCTTTTCCTGTTCATCCGACAAAATCCGAATGGTTCCAAACAAAATAACGCTTCGGAAGTAGGAGGTATATCTCTCCGGCACAATCAAATCCTTATCGATGACGCAGAAAGACGCTCTCGGATCCCGTCGGATAGCATCTAGCTTATGCCCGTTTCTGGCACTATGGAAATAAAGCTTTTCACCATCATACACATAGCTCATCGGTACCGCGTAGGGGTACCCATCATCGCCCAATAAGGCGAGAACACCGGAAGTACCTCGATGCAAAACCGCTGTACACTCTTCCTGTGACAAAGCCTGGTTCTTTCTCCTCATTTCCCGGAATATATCATTCACCCCCTTATTTGCCTGCCCGCACATTGGCAGAAAAAAAGCACTGATATCGTATCTTCCAGGGCCTAACGATACGAAATCAATGCTTTACAGCTTACCCGGCGGCAAGCACGTTTGTTTTTTGATATTCTATCATAAGTCACAATAAATGTCAAGAAGAACCCTTATGCTTTAAGAGTTGTAGTGTAGGAGAACAATACAAGTTGGACAGACAGAAAGAAGAGAGAAAGAGAATAAAAAGTAGAAGGAAAGAGCTTTCAAAAGGTATAGTTAAGTTGCAATACTAAACTAACCCGCAAAGGAGGCTCTATCCTTCATGGGTAACAGTATAACACAAGACATGAGGTATCGGCAATCTTTACTGGGGTTTTCCGGGTCTATGATGTTGTTGGTAATCATGGTAATGATATTGCTTCCATTTAAGTAGTAGTCCGTCACTTCCCCGTTGGAGCGAAACTTCTTTGTCCGGATCCCGTCCG
>CAJFUH010000153.1 GCA_904420155.1 uncultured Clostridia bacterium | reverse complement strand
ACCTTTGATCATCAAGGACGCCTGACTATGCGGAAACGGTCTTCTATATCGGAGCGTTACAGCCAGACCGTTCATTATACGGACGACGGTTTGATCTCATATATATATGGGGACGCTGGAAATGAGTATCTGGTCTTTGAGTATTATCCCTATGAAAAGGCAGAGGACGCCCGTGTGAAAAAGTTGACCCGGTACACCAATGGGTATAGTGATGAAACAAAGGAACTGTTGAGTATCTGTGAGTTTACTTATGAAGGCTCCAACTTAAGCCGCATCTCTGTGGAAGATTTCAAAAACCCCATTGCCAGTGAAGAGCATTCCCTCCAATATGATGCAGATACAGGCGCGCTGATTTCCATTGATGATGTAGAGTTTACTTATATTGACAATACAGGGGAAAAAGTGGCTTCTTATACCATCTGGAATGAGGATGGTTCCATTGAAGACCAAAAACAGTATATGTACGGGAATGATCAGACAGTCATTATGGATAAGGACGGCAATATGACCCTTAAGAAATTTGACCAGGACGGCAATCTGATTTCCTGATCTATCCCAAAATACAAAAGGGACTCCACTTGAGAATTTTTCAGGTGGAGTCCTTTTTATTTTCTCAAACAGGTAGGAATTATCTCGCAAGA
The DNA here is from genome assembly GCA_904420155.1 of uncultured Clostridia bacterium. Classification (GTDB taxonomy): domain Bacteria; phylum Bacillota; class Clostridia; order Oscillospirales; family Acutalibacteraceae; genus CAJFUH01. The sequence goes on along the minus strand of CAJFUH010000153.1, from coordinate 6,020 downwards.
TGGTATGCATGGCCTGCCACAGGGGTTATCCGCTTTTGTGCCAGCAGTTCGGAAACGGTAACAAACTGGAATCCCTGCGCTTTGAGAGTAGGGATGAGTTCCGCGCATGCTTCTGCCGTGGAAGGATACAGGTCGTGCATTAGGATGATATCGCCATCTTTTACTTTTCCCAATACTTCATTTAAGATTTTGGTTTTATTTTGCGTTTTCCAATCCAATGTATCAATGGACCACAAAACGAAAGGTTTCTGAATATTGGATTCCATCACCGTGTTTATAGCGCCGTAAGGAGGACGAAGCAGTTTGGGAGTATAAGAGGTCAGCTTGGCCACGCGCTGATCGGTTTGAGACGTCTGATAGATCACTTCATCTGCACTGAGGTTAGTGAGTAACGGATGGCTGTAAGTATGGTTTCCAATTTCGTGGCCTTCCATATATTCCCGCTGAATCAAATCGGTGTAGCTATCCACTCGATTTCCCACAACAAAAAAGGTGGCCTTTGCTTGATTTTGTTTTAGGATCTCTAGGATTTGCGGGGTCACTTTGGCGTGAGGGCCGTCATCAAAAGTGAGGGCGATCATGGGGCGGCTGGGATCGATAGAGATATTTTGTACTGGGGAAGATAACTGGGACGAAATAGTTCCAGAAGCCTGCGCGATTTGCAGCAAGGTGGCGGTGGTATCCACTTTAAGATAACCATTTAATTCCGAATAGGGGATGCTGATAGATACCACTCCCAAATAACCGGGAAATATCCGATTTTTTTGAAAATAAAAAGTCAAAGCTTTGTCGTTCATGGTAAAAGAGACGAAATTGCCCATAACCGGGGCGCTTCCCGTTTGAAAGGCATCTGTATGCACATAGGCTTGGTAAGGCTGTGTATGGGAGAAATATTCGCGGGTATAATCGCAGATAGCAAGCAGATATTCCCCTTGCAGGATGTCTTCTAAGGAAAGAAGCTTTTGTTGGGCGAGATCAAAATTCATAGTAAAAACATAGACATCCGGGTGTGACATGGTGGAATCATTTTTTTCTACTCGAAACAGGAGGGAGGCAATGGAATCCCCCGCCAAGTAGGAAGAATAATCTACCCAGAGAGAAGAAGAAAAATCATCCATTGCCTCCGCAGGCAGGCCGTCTTGATATTCAGAGAGAATACTTTGTATCTTTTCCTGAATTGCTGCATCTACCTGCTTCAACCCAATGACTGGATAATGGACACTAACGGCATTCTGCGCGTCGTTATTTAAAATGGATTCCGTAACGCCAATTTCCCGGTCAGGAGAATGGCTGGGAAATTGAATCTGTTGCGCAAGGGTCTCCACTTCTTTGAAAGGCTGCTCTTTAGAAACCTGGGAGAAAGCCTCCGGCCAGATAGGCAGGCAGAGGAGTAGCAATAGGATACATACAACCAGACAGGCGCCGCCCCGCTGTAAAAAGGAATCGATGATTTTTTTCATAAAAATGCCTCCTTGTATGATCCCGGATCCATAATAGTATTGACTATATTTTATCAAAGCCATAGGAAAAAAAGGATCAAATACTGGAGGAAGCTATCAAAAAGAAAAAGGGAACCTTGCAAAACCATTGCAAGGTTCCCTTTTTATACCTACCGTGGAGAACATCAATGAATGCGTTCCCAAATATGAGCCCGCTTTAAGGCGGTGCGAAGAGCGATCCCCAAGGGAATCACAATGATGACGGCAATCAAGGCATTGGTAACAGAAGCCACCGCTTTGGTACCAATGATGGCCAGATTTGCCTGGAGCGATTGGCCGTATAATACATTTTCGATAAATCCCTTACCCAGATACAGAATGACATAAGAAAAAGAACCTACAAGCGCCGCTACAATGTTGCGGGATAACCGTTCCCCTTTTCGATTGTGGGCATAAGCGATCAGGCCGCATAAAAATCCCATAGCAAATTTAAAGAGAAACGTAAAAGGGGCGGAAGCAATATATTTGGGGTTCATCAAATCAAATAAAAAAGAACCGATTCCAGCGGCTAACCCGCCGCCAACAGGCCCCGTGATCAGGCCGGCCAACAGGCAGAAGGTATTCCCCAAATGGATACGGGTGCTGTCTCCACCGGCCAATGGAATATCAAAACTGATGAGTGAGGATACAAAGACCAAAGCGGCCAGCAAACCGATGACCGCTAGGCGCTGGGTATGGTTTCTCTGTCCAGCTGCGTAATTATTCATGGGTACAACGACTCCTTTTGATCATATTGAGAAAATATTGGTGGACTGTGGTGCAGTTAGTCAATTCCGGATGGAAAGCCGTTACCAGCATATTGCGCTGACGGGCGGCTACTGCTTTACCGTTTACCTGAGAGAGGATTTCCACCTGTCCTCCCCAATCTTGGATATAAGGGGCGCGGATAAAGACCATGGGAATGATTCCTTGATCGGCAAACGTCCCGTCGACAGCAAAACTGCCCAATTGCCGGCCATAAGCATTCCGCCGAGCCACAATATCCATGGCTCCCAAATATACGGAAGGATCGTTTTCGATGGATTTTGCCAGCAGTAAAAGCCCTGCGCACGTACCGAATACCGGGATGCCCTGGGAAATAACCGACTGTAAGGGCTCAAACAAATCCAGTTCCCGCAGCAATTTTCCCATGACGGTACTTTCGCCGCCGGGTAAAATATAGCCATCCGCAGGTTGCGCCTCAAAATCCCGTTTTTGGCGAATCTCAAAAGATTCCGCCTCCAATAGTTCCAGTATTTTTCTATGCTCTGCAAAGGCCCCTTGCAAAGCTAATACGCCAATTTTCATGGCTTATTTTCCCCGTTCCGCCATCAACAATTGAATTTCCTGCTCATTGATACCAACCATAGCTTCTCCCAGATCTTCCGAAAGGCGGGCCAACATATCGGGATCCTGATAGTTAGTGACTGCTTTAACAATAGCAGCGGCGCGTTTAGAGGGATTTCCAGATTTAAAGATACCGGAGCCCACAAAGACCCCCTCGGCCCCTAATTGCATCATAAGGGCGGCGTCCGCAGGGGTGGCCACTCCGCCTGCGGCAAAATTTACAACCGGCAGCCGTCCCTGCTGATGGACGGCTAGAACCAGCTCGTAGGGCACCATCAGTTCTTTTGCGGCTTGATAGAGCTCTTCTTCCCGCATAGACTGTAGACGGCTGATTTCACTGTTGATTTTTCTCATGTGACGGACGGCCTGAATGATATCGCCGGTTCCCGGTTCCCCTTTGGTACGGATCATAGAAGCGCCCTCCTGAATACGGCGCAGCGCCTCCCCCAAGTCTTTGGCTCCGCACACAAAGGGAACGTCAAATTTTGTTTTATCAATATGGTGAATATCGTCTGCGGGGGACAATACTTCACTTTCATCGATGTAGTCGATTTCAATGGCCTGTAAAATCTGGGCTTCTACAATGTGACCAATACGGACTTTGGCCATTACAGGGATAGAAACCGCCTGTTGGATCCCTTTAATCATTTTAGGATCGCTCATGCGGGCTACACCGCCAGCGGCCCGGATATCGGCAGGAATGCGTTCCAACGCCATAACGGCACAAGCTCCGGCTTGCTCAGCAATTTTGGCCTGCTCCGGAGTGGTGACGTCCATAATAACGCCGCCTTTCAGCATTTGCGCTAGGTTTTTGTTGAGTTCATATCGAGATTCCGACATTACGATGGCCTCCTCTTCCCTCTCTACGAAAAGAAGGATCTCTCCTCCTTTCTAGGGAAATCTTGTCTTTTTCAAAAATGGTGTTATAATAATAACGCACAACTGTGAACTTGAAAATATACAGTTTATAAAAATATAAAGGGGACAGTTTACGTGTTATACGATTTTTTACCCCTTAACCGGGGAAGCCAGGAGCCGCTTTATCTACAATTATATGATGGAATAAAAAATGCAATAGAAAACGGGAAGTTAGTAGGAGGACAGAAATTGCCTTCGATCCGTGTGCTGTCCCAGGACTTAAAGCTGAGCCGCACTACCATCGAGACCGCTTATCAGCAATTAAGCGTGGAAGGATATATTGCCAGCAAACCGCAGAGCGGCTATTTTGTAGCCCAGGATATTAAGAAATTACAAAAACAGCCGTCGCTATCTGTTTCATATTCCCAACCTCAGGAAAATCAGGGGCTTATTCGGTTTAATCTGGGAACAGACTGCATCGACAGCAAACATAGCGATATCAAGCTGTGGAGAAAGCATGTCAAAGATGTGTTGGGAAGACAAGAGATATTGGCTTCTTATGGAGATCCTCAGGGAGAGTGGGAACTCAGGAGCGCACTTTCCTTCTATAGCCATGGGGCGAGAGGGGTGTCCGTATCCCCCCAAGATATTGTAATCGGGGCGGGGACACAATCCCTTTTATATTTACTGTGCGGGTTAATTCAAGAAAATGTGCAGCGGGTAGCTATGGAAAAACCCGGATTCCGCCAAGCGGAACAGGTGTTAAGAGATTGCGGAATAGAACCGGTTTTGTTGTCGGCGGATCGAGACGGGGTCTGTGTACCGGAATTGGAGCAAGCCGATGTACAGGCATTGTGGATCAGTCCATCCAGCCGTCCTAACGGAAGGACTATCCCCATGAGCCGCCGTCTGCGTTTGTTAGAGTGGGCGCAGAAAACGGGAAGCCTGGTGATAGAGGACGACTATAATGGGGAACTGCGATATCGGGCGCGTCCGATTCCGGCATGGCAAAGCCAGGACAGCCAGAGAGTGGTTTATATGGGGTCTTTTTCTAAATTGCTGTTGCCCTCTGTCCGTATTGGATACATGATCCTTCCACCAAGGCTGATGCAGCGTTATCAAAGGAGAGTACATTGCTATAACCAGACGGCCTCTAAGGTGGAACAGCTGGCGCTGGCGGGATATATCCGAGAGGGGCAGCTGGAACGGCAGCTACGCCGCCTGCGTAAGTTGTATGCAGAAAAAAGTACAGAATTGACGGAAGCCCTGCAAAAGGCGTTTGGCAAACAAATGGATCTTATCCTTCAGGAGACCGCCCTTTATCTTTTGGCCACGGTAAAGAATGGTATGGACAGCCAGGGCTTAGTGCGTGCCGCTTTAGAGCAAGGGGTACGGGTGATGCCCAGTAAGCAAGAGGCAGGCTTTTGGGGACAGGTACAAATGGGGTTTGCAGGCATCCCTACACAAGATATCCCAGAAGCGGTCAACCGCCTTCAGAAGGCTTGGAGGAGGGAGTAGGCCCTTGATAACCCTTGAATTTTATCGTTTATTCCGTTATAATAAAATAACAAAATTGATCAGAGAATAATAGGAGGCCGGGGATTATGTATTGTGCCAAATGTGGGAATACGCTGCCGGATGATAGCAAAATCTGCGGATATTGCGGGGCTGTGGTGGCAGATGGAGAAGAGATCCAGGAGACCATTCCCCAGGAACCACAACAGGAGGGACAAGAGAATCCGGAGGATCCTACGTTAGGGGATACCGCTCCTGTTTTATCTCGGGAGCAGATAGAATCGATACCGCTATATTCAGCCCGTGTGGAAGAAATGGTAGATCTTTGCAGTGCGGCAGCCCAGCAGCTCAATCGAGAAGAGCCTCCTGCATGCGGGGAAGAACAGGGTACTGGCAGAGAAGAGGATAGACGTCCTTCCCAATTGGAGGAGGAACAGGCGCCCAGACATGCCGCTCAGCCGGAACCAACACCAGAGGTAGTCTCTGTGGCGTCTGCGCCTACGCCCAGCCGACGGGTGGTAGGGGTGGACAAGCGGGCCCGCCCTATGCGTACCGCTGGATTTTTTGGAACGCAGTTATTATTGCTGATTCCAGTCATTAATATTATTTTACTATTTGTGTGGGCGTTCCGCCGCCGTTCCAATTTTAATCGAAAAGCATATGCCCGTTCTATTTTAATCTGGATTCTGATTTTTTTATTGATATTGCTGGCGGGATTAATCGCGATGATTATTCTCAAAGTACCTATGGATATCAATTACTGGATCGACCAGCTCAAAGCTGCGGTTAATCAGATACCTTATGTATAATAATCAGGTGATT
>CAJFUH010000152.1 GCA_904420155.1 uncultured Clostridia bacterium | reverse complement strand
GGTTGTTACATTCCCAATCCATGGTCTTTTTATGAATAGGAATAGGATACTCCTTTGGACGGCATGCTTCTCGATCGCCTCTTCCTTGTTATACCATCTGTCTGTGACAATCAATTGATAGAAAAGAAAAAACAGGAAGTAGGACTGTCAAAATATCTCAACCATCGGATTAGGTCAAGCTGCCCGTCTAGTCTGTATGAAGGAAAACGCGCAAGAAAGAGGCGACTCCTCCCTGCGCGCTTACTCTTAAATAAAGTTTCCAAAATCTATTTCAATTTGTTCTTTGCTCTCGTCCACCAAATCCTGGATGGATACGCTGTCCACCACTTCATTGATAGCGTCCTTCAGCCGTACCCATAAAGAAAGCGTAGGACAATGTTTAGCGCGTTCACAGTGTACGTCCGTACCGTTTGCCAAGCATTCCACCGGCGCCAGATCCCCTTCCAATACCCGCAGCACTTCCCCCGCGGTGATCTCTTTGGCCGGCCGCGCTAAAAAATACCCGCCTTGCGAACCGCGGACGCTTTGTACAATGCCCGCTTTTTTCAAGGGAAAAATAATCTGTTCCAAATAGTTGTCCGAAATCCCCTGCCGTTTAGAAACCTCTTTGATGGGAATTTGCCCTTTGTCGCTGTGAGCTGCAATATCGACAATCGCCCGCAGCCCATATCTACCCTTTGTTGAAATTCTCATGAGAAACCTCCATCACGCTCTAGATCGGGCCATCCATAAGGATACACCTAACTTTTTTATTATCATACCATTTCGATAACAATTGTCAAGTTTTTCAGTGCCATCGGGACTTTTTCCCTGTCTTCCCAAAAATTCTTGGAATTTTAAAAAAATATGCGTTTTCCTCTTTACTTTAGGACGCTAATAAGATAAAATATCAATATCCTAACCTAAAAAAGAACGGAAAGAATGAGGAGGATCGCAAATGAAGAAATGGTTAGCGCTGTTTTTGGCTGTGGCTATGATGGCCACCTTATTGGTAGGTTGTAATAATACCGCCGGGAACGCTTCCGGGGAAGACAATTCCTGGGAAGAAGTGGAGAGTTCCGGCAAACTGGTCTTAGGCATGGATACCGCTTTCCCTCCCATGGGATATCGGGACGAGCAGACCGGAGAGCTGGTAGGATTTGACCTGGATGTGGCGACAGAAGTATGCGCACGCTTAGGCCTGGAGCTGGTTAAGCAGCCGATTAACTGGAAAAATCAGGTCAACGAAATCAACAACGACAATGTGGACTGCCTGTGGAACGGCATGAGCAAAACCGAAGGCCGCGAGCAGACATTGAACCTGAGCATCCCCTATATGAAAAACAACCAGATCATTCTTGTGAAGATAGACGCCCCTTATCAGAATCTGACTGATCTGGCCGGAAAGAATCTGGGCGTACAGGCGGGCTCCTCCGCAGAGGAAGCTTTGAACGCCTCCACGGAATTCAAGAATTCTTTGGGCGACATTATTAATTTGGACGATTACAGCAAGGCCATTCTGGAAATGAAGAACGGCACCATAGACGCTATCGCCATCGACGAAGTGGTAGCCCGTTATTATCTGACCAAAGAGCCGGACACGTACCGTATTCTTACTAAGGAAGACGGCAGCGTGGAATCCCTGGCGGTTGAGGATTATGTGATTGGTTTTAAGATCGGGGACAACGCCTTGAAAACCAAGATTGAGGATACCCTCAAAGATATGGCCAAAGACGGCAAGCTGGCCGAGATTTCCACCAAGTGGTTTGGCGAAGACGTCACCACGGTTGGAGAAGAATAAACGCTATTTTTGAGAATGGCAAAACAGAAACATAGGGTTGACTCATGGCAGTTAACCCTATGTTTTTGACTATGACAAAGGAGTTTTCCGCCTATGAATTATCAGGTGCTATTATCGCAAATGCTGGAAGCCACCTTGATGACGCTGCAAATCTTTTTCAGCACCATTATTTTTGCCCTCCCCTTGGGCTTCTTAGTGGCTTTTGGAAGAATGAGCCGGTTCAAAGTGATTAACCTCCCGGTCCGCCTTTACATCCTGCTGATGCGCGGTACCCCCCTCATGTTGCAGCTTCTGTTTTTCTTCTATGCCCTCAAGCCTTTGACCGGTATCCAGCTGGACCGTACGGTTGCGGCCATGATCGCTTTTGCCCTCAATTACGCCGCGTACTTTGCGGAAATATTCCGCGGGGGAATGGAATCCATCCCCGTGGGGCAATATGAAGCCGCCCAGGTGCTGGGCTTTACCCGTGCGCAGACCTTCTTCCGTATTGTGCTGCCCCAAGTAGTCAAGCGGGTCATCCCTCCTATGGGCAATGAATTCATCACTTTGGTAAAGGATACCTCTTTGGCCAGCGTCATCGGCGTTGTGGAACTGCTGAAAGTGACTTCCGACTGGGTATCCACCACCACGGTTATGACCCCATTTATCATCGCCGGCGTGTTCTATTTGGTGATGAACGGCATTGTCACCCGCTGCTTTACCGTAGCGGAAAAACGTCTCAGCTACTATCGTTAAGGAGGGAGATCCCATGCAAATGCTACAGGCAAAAGACATTAAAAAAGGATTTGACGGCGTAGAGGTGCTCAAGGGTATCTCTTTCGAGGTTAACCAGGGGGATGTGTTGGCCATCATAGGCCCTTCTGGTTCCGGAAAAAGCACCTTGCTGCGCTGCGTCACCCAATTGGAAACGGTGGACAGCGGCGAAATCACCATTTGCTCAGAACCATTGGTAAAAAATAACGCCGAAGGGAAAGCCGTATACAGCGATAAAAAGACCTGCGCTGATATCGGGCTTCATGTGGGGCTGGTTTTCCAGAACTTCAACCTGTTCCCTCACTTCTCCGTACTGCGCAACATCACGGAGGCTCCGATCCAGGTTCTCAAACAATCCAGGGAGCTGGCGGAACAAAATGCAAAATCCCTTCTGGCCAAAATGGGGCTGGAGGACAAAGCGGACGCTTACCCCCATCAGCTTTCCGGCGGCCAGCAGCAGCGGGTATCTATCGCCCGGGCCTTGGCCATGAATCCCGATATCCTCTTCTTTGACGAGCCTACGTCGGCCCTGGATCCCGAACTCACCGGGGAAATTCTCAAGGTAATCCGGGAATTGGCGGCGGAACACATGACCATGGTGGTAGTTACCCACGAGATGAAATTCGCCCGGGACGTGGCGGACCAGGTCATCTTTATGGATGGAGGCGTTATTGTGGAAAGCGGTACCCCCCAACAGGTATTCCGCGATTCACAAAACGAACGCACCCGCGCGTTCCTGTCCCGTTTTAACGAAGGCTGATGGTAAGAATCAAGCAAGGTATGGAAACCTTGCTTTCAGCTTGTAGAAAAACCTGTGATACAAGAAAGAGCACTCAAAAAATTTAGGAGCGCGTTCTCCCACCTGCGGTGGGGCATGTCGCGCGCCTACGGCGGGTACTCCGCGCACTAAGTTTTCTCTAGAAAGAACCTGCGTAGCCCGCGCC
>CAJFUH010000151.1 GCA_904420155.1 uncultured Clostridia bacterium | reverse complement strand
TTGGCGCTGATCCGTACGGATAGACTGGAAAAATATGAAATTTCATCTTCTTTTGATGTGTTCTTGTCACTTCCCGTTTTATCGTATACCAATTCTACAAAAATCCGCAAAATAAGTTGCTTGACAGAGCGATTGTTGTTGTCTATAATACTAGTATTGTCCAAAAATATATCATGGGACGCCTAAACTTCACAGGAAGGATCCTGAAATTGGAGGCGTCCCAGGAAACACTGAAAGGTGGCAGCCCATTCATGGTAAAACAAGTTTTGCTGACAGATGACGGCCTTCGCAATTTGGAACAAGAGCTTGAATATTTAAAGACTGTAAAACGCAAAGAAATTGCGGAAAAAATAAAGGTGGCCCTGTCTTTTGGCGATCTCTCGGAGAACAGCGAATACGACGAGGCGAAAAACGACCAAGCGATGATGGAAGCTCGTATCGCGGATATCGAGAGCATGCTGAAAAATGTAAAGATTATCGATGAGAGCGAACTATCAACAGAAGTCATTCATATTGGTTCCAAGATCAAGGTCAATGATGTGGAGTTCGATGAAGTGTGTGATTACCAGATTGTTGGTTCCAATGAGGCGGATCCCGCGAATGGAAGAATTTCTGATGAATCCCCGGTGGGAAAAAGCTTATTGGGGCATAAGGTTGGCGATCGAGTTGAAATTGAAACTCCCGCCGGGACGATGGTATATGAGGTATTGGAAATATCTAAGTAATGGAGATGCGGGCAGGAGTGAGAAATGTGCACTCTGTCCGCGTTTTTCTTAATAGAACAAAGGGGGAGACGTTATCATGAGTGAAAAAGTAGAAAATAACCAATTGGAAAAGGAACAGGATCTCAGCGAACTGCTGCAAATCCGTAGGGACAAGCTGACGGCGCTTCAGCAAAAAGGGGAGGATCCCTTTGAAATCACTGTTTGCCATCCGGATATCCATGCGGCGGAGATTGTGGAGCGCTTTGAGGAGCTGGAGGGAAAGGACGTCTGCATTGCGGGCCGTATTATGAGCTGGCGTGAAATGGGAAAAGCCAGCTTTATGGATATTCACGACCGTACGGGACGGATGCAGGTTTATCTACGTATCAACGACCTAGGGGAAGAAGTCTATAAAGGTTTTGCGGATTGGGATATCGGGGACATCGCCTGTGTCAAAGGGTTTGTCTTCCGTACCCGCCGGGGAGAAATTTCAGTACACGCCAAAGAGGTACAGCTCCTGAGCAAATCTTTGCTTCCGCTGCCCGATAAATTCCACGGCTTGACCAATACGGATCTCCGTTATCGTCAGCGGTATGTGGATTTGATTGTGAATCCGGAAGTGAAGGATACCTTTGTCAAGCGCAGCGCCATTATCAAATCGATCCGGAATTATATGGATAACCTGGGGTTTATCGAGGTAGAGACCCCGATCCTCAATACCATTCCGGGCGGCGCGGCTGCCCGGCCGTTTATCACCCATCACAATACCCTGGATATCGACCTCTACCTGCGCATTGCCCCGGAACTGTATTTAAAGAGATTGATTGTAGGCGGAATGGAACGTGTGTATGAGATCGGCCGTTTATTCCGAAACGAGGGAATGGACGTCAAACATAACCCGGAATTTACCAGCATCGAGCTATACCAGGCGTACACGGATTATCATGGCATGATGGAAATTACGGAAAATCTGATCAACCAAGCGGCCAAAGAGGTGTGCAAGACGGAGAAGATCACCTATCAGGGAGAAGAAGTGGATCTTTCCCTGCCGTTCCGGCGGATCTCTATGATTGATGCGGTAAAAGAGTACACAGGGCTGGATTTCGCCTCTTTCCTGGGAGATACCGAAAAAGCCCTGGAAGTGGCAAAAGAGCTGGGCTTGGAAACCAAAAAGACTGATACTTGGGGGAATATCCTCAACCTGGTGTTTGAGGAAAAAGTGGAAGAAAATCTGGTACAGCCGACATTTATTTATGATTATCCCGTAGAGGTGTCCCCGCTGACCAAGAGAAAGAAGGATTGCCCGCAGCTGGTAGAGCGTTTTGAGCTCTTCATCACCCGCAGGGAGTTTGCCAACGCCTATTCGGAACTCAACGATCCTATCGATCAAAGGGCGCGTTTCCAGCGTCAGATGGAGCTGCGTGAAGCGGGGGACGACGAGGCGAATATGCTGGACGAAGATTTCCTGACGGCTTTGGAATATGGAATGCCCCCTACCGGCGGTATGGGCATGGGCATCGACCGGCTGGCTATGCTGCTGACCGACAGCGCATCCATCCGTGATGTATTATTGTTCCCCACAATGAAGCCGCTGGAAAAGTAAAGAGGCTAAAAACTGCATAAAATCAAGGCTTTAGGGGTTTGTGCAGGATAAAAATAC
>CAJFUH010000150.1 GCA_904420155.1 uncultured Clostridia bacterium | reverse complement strand
GAAAAGAAAGGACAAGCCATACTGACTATGATTAGGACAGAAAGAAGAAGAATTAACTTTTTTCTCATAGAACTTTTGCCTCCAATATGGTATGATATTTTTATTCTACAATAGTTTCAAAACAAAGGCAAATGAAAATTTTGAAATAATTGGGAGGGTTTTACCTTGATTTTTGTGACAGGAGACACCCACGGGGACCTGCATCGGTTTGACAATCCTGTGGTGAAAAAAATGAAAAAAGAAGATACGCTGATTATATGCGGCGACTTTGGCTTTATTTGGGAGGGCACCGATCAGGAAAGAAAAATTTTGGAGAAATTAGGAAAGAAAAAATACCAAATCCTTTTTGTGGACGGAGCCCACGAAAATTTTGATATATTGGATCGATACCCGGTAGAAGAGTGGCACGGCGGCAAAGTCCATCATATCTGCGGCAACATCTACCATTTGATGCGGGGACAGATTTATGAGCTGGAAGGGAAAAAAGTGCTGGCCTTTGGCGGCGGAGAAAGCCCGGATCGGGAGATGCGGATGGAAGCGGGAAGATGGTGGGCGCGCCAGATCCCCAATATCAAAGAGATGCGGATCGCGGTGGACAACCTGAACAAAGTAAACCGCGAGATCGATTATATTATCACCCATGAGCCGCCCCTCAGCGTGCGCAATACGCTGGACAGCCGCGGCAATTATGTTAGCGCTTTGGAAGCTTTCCTGGAGGAACTCTCCAAGGAAGTGAAATATAAAAAATGGTTCTTCGGCAGTATGCACGCGGATCGGAAGATTACCGCGAAGAGTTATGCGGTATTCAATGCGGTGGTCCCCATAGAGCCCATCCCCGGCAGGAGAAGATAGTATGCTACGTATCTTACATACCTCCGACTGGCATTTAGGGAAGACGATCTATGGGAAAAGCATGCTTCCTGACCAGGAATACTTTATTGAGCAGATTTTTCTGCCGCTGGTCAAACAGGAGCGGCCGGACTGCGTGCTCCTGGCAGGGGATATTTATGACCGGCAGATTGCGCCGGTAGAGGCCATTCGGCTGTTCGACCGTGTCATCAGCACTTTAAACAGGGAGAATATCCCTCTGGTGGCCATCACCGGCAACCATGATGGGGCAGACCGTGTAGCTGTGGGAACCTCCCTTTTGGAGAAACAAGGGGTAGTGCTTGCCAACCGGCTGGAACGGGATAGGAAGCCGGTGGAATTTATAAAAGAAGGGCGGCGGATTCATATTTATCCGTTGCCCTATTTTGAATTGGAACAAGCTCGTGCATGCTATCCGGATCAAGCGATCAAGCAATTGCAGGATGCATATGCGGCGATTTTAGGGGATATCCAGGAGAATATGGACCCTGATGCGTTCCACATTCTCATGGCGCATTGCTTTATCGCCGGATGTACCGTTTCTGATTCAGAGAACCCGCTTTCCGTGGGAGGGAGCGCCCAGGTGGGGAGCCAACTGCTAGACGGCTTTGATTATGTGGCGTTAGGGCATCTGCATGCTCCCCAAAAAGCGGGAAAGACAGGGCGGTATTCGGGATCCCCTCTGAAATATTCCTTTGATGAATCCCATCATAAAAAGTCTATGGTGATGCTGGAGATTGGGGAAGAGGTCTATACGCGGCTGATTCCCATTATCCCGCAGCGGGATATGAGAGAAATAAAGGGGCCCTTTTCAGAGTTGTTGGAGAAAGGGAAGGCGGAACCCAGCGACGATTATCTGTTTGCTACCCTGACGGATCAAACCCCGGTTTATCTTCCTATGGAACAGCTCCGCGCTTATTATCCCAACCTTTTGGGACTGCGCAGCGAATGGATGATGGCGGGGATTCCCTCCCAGGTGGGTTTCGATCAGGAAAATTCCCACAAGAAGCAAACGGACAAAGAGATTTTTGACGCTTTTATGCGGCAGATCTGTGAAATGGAACCCACCCAAGAGGATGAAAATAGTTTCCGTTGTGCCAGGGAACGGGAAAAAAGGGAGGAGATGGCATGAGAGCGGAACAATTGACCGTACAGGCGTTTGGATGTTATCTCCGGGAGACCCGGGTGGATTTTTCCGCCCTGAATGGGAATATTTTTTTGATTACGGGTTCGACCGGCGGGGGAAAGACTACCCTGTTGGACGGCATTTGTTTCGCCCTTTACTGTAGGGCGACCGGTGGAAGACGCAGTTGGAGCGATATGAGAAGCATATCCGCGCCCCAAAGCGTTCCCACGGTTGTAGATTTTTCCTTTTCTTTGGGGAGAGAACGTTACCGGTTCCGAAGAAGCTTGAAAATTCATCAAGTACGTGGGAGCGGGCGCTTAGAACAAAGGGACGAACACGCGTGCTGGCAGTGGAAGAACGGGGATTGGTCTTTATTGGTTTCCGGGGCGGAATCTAAGGTAAGAGAAAAAGCCCAGGAATTGCTGGGGCTGACCTGCGAGCAGTTTTCCCAGGTGGTGGTATTGCCCCAAGGGGAATTCCGCAAGCTGCTTCTTTCAAACTCCACAGAAAAAGCGAGGATTTTTCAAACGCTGTTCCAAACAGAGCGGTGGGAACGTATTGCAAAAGCGGCGCAGAATTCCGCAGAAGAAAGCAAACAAAGGCTGGAGCAATTATTTCACAACCGGGAACTATTGTTGAAGCAGGAAGATTGTTCTGACCTGCTACAGTTAAAGGAAAAGGAACAGGATTTGTATCGCCAAGCGGAACAAGCGGAAAAACTGAGGAACAATCTGGAACAACGGCTGGCAAGAGCCAACCAAGAATATTCTGATTTCAGCGTGCTCCACGAACTTTACCAGCAGCTTGATCAGTTTACAGAAGAATCCCGGAAACTTTCCCAGAACAAGGCTCTGGCGGAAGAGATGCAAGCCAAATGGGAAAAGGCGAAAAATATCCGGGAGCTGTTGCCGGAATACCGCAATTATAGGCAGGCCCTTTGTGAAAAAGAAGAAACCGGCAGACGCCTGGAGCAGGCGTCCTTACAAAAAAAGCAGGCGGAACAACGCCTTGGAAAGGCCAGGGAACAAGCCCGGAAAATAGACAGCCTGCGCAAAGATTGGGAGCAGTGTACGCAGGCTCTTGCTTTGCTGGAAAGAGGGAAACCCCATGCGGAGAACCTTTTAAAGATTCAGCAGGAATTATGCCAAAGAAAGAAAGAGAAAAAAGAAAAAGAGGGGCAATGTATCCAATACCGGGAGAAAAAGGAAGAGGCTTCCGAAAAAATCAAAAAGGGAGAACTTTTTGTTAGGCAGATATCAGAACAGGCGCGCGCACTGCCGCAAAAGATGGAACAGCTATCCCGTTTGGGAGAGATGGAAAGCAATTTCACCCGATTGGAGGAAAAACAGAAGGAGTATCACTTGGCCCAAAAACAATGGGAACAGGCGGTACAGGAGGAGAAATCAGCCCGAGTACAATCGGCGGCTTTACAGAACCAATTCATGCAGATCGAAGAACAGTTTGCCCGCCACACGGCAGTGCAGCTGGCGTCCTCGCTGGAAGAGGGGAAACCCTGCCCGGTTTGCGGTTCCCTGGAACATCCTCATCCAGCCCATATGGCCTTGGATATCCCTCAGGAGGAACAGAGGAAATTTCTGCGGCAGGCGGTTCAGGAATCCGAGGAAATAGCCAAGCAAAAGGCTCAGCAAATGGCGGCGGCCAGCGCTTTGCTACAGGTAAAAAAACAGGAAATGGAAACACTGGAGGATACCTGCCGGGGATATCCCATCGATCGTTCCCAGCTTGCCGCCCAATTGGAAGAAGTAAAAAGACAGGCAGCGGAATGCCAAAAGGCGCAGCAGCAGCTTCCTTTGGCGGAAAAGCGGCTGGAGCAGAGAAGACAGGAACAGCAGGGCGCGCAAAAGGAAGAAGAAAACCTCCGGGAAAAGGTGCACCAATACGACAATCGCATCGCCGAGCTACAGTCTGCTTATCAAATGGCTATAGCAAATCTCCCCCAAGGGATTCAGACGGCGCAACAGTTGGAAGAACGATATCAGATACAGGCCCGTAAGCAGAAAACATTGCAGGAATCTATTCGGCTCTTGGAAGAACAGACGGCGCAGGCTGAAAAGTCTTTGGCGCAAGCGCAGGAACAGCGCAATATTTTGGCACAAAGATTTCAGGAGCAGCAGGAAAAAGAGCGGCAATTGTCACAGCAATATGGCAGGAACTGTGAAAAAAGAGCCGTCCATCCCCAGGATCCTTTGGAAGAACTCTGGATAGGTGAGGAAGAATTTACCCTTTTAGAGCAGCAGATCCGGCAATATCGGGAGCGGGTTCATTTAGTAACGGAGCGCCTTTCCGAACTGCAAAAAAAGGTAGCGGATACCAAACGGCCCGATATGCAGGCGATTCAAGAAGAACTGGCGGCACTGCGCCAACAAGCGGGAAAAGCGTCCCAGCAGGCGGGGGCGTTGACGCAAGCCTGGGGACAATTATCCCGTACTTTGCAAACCCTTCAACAAGAGGAGGAGAAGAGCCGGGGATTGGAACAGCAGTGGGCGCAAAGAGCCAAGATAGCACAGCTGTTGTCTGGAAATAACAAAAAGAAAGTCCCTATAAAAATGTTTGTGTTAGGGATTATGCTGGACGATATCCTCGGCAGGGCAAACCTTTATTTTTCCACGTTTAGCGAAGGGCGCTATCGTTTGACACGCCCGGATCTGAAAACAGGGGGTAGAGGATACGGCGGGCTAGAATTGGTAATCTTTGACGGTTATTCCGGGGGAACCCGCCCGGTAGAGACCTTATCGGGAGGGGAACTTTTTCTGGCGTCTCTGTCGTTGGCTTTTGGATTGTCCGATGTAGTGCAGGGAAATTCCGGCGGCGTAAGGCTGGATTCTATTTTTATCGACGAGGGCTTCGGATCTTTGGATCAGGAGACATTGGACACCGCCATGTGGGCGCTGGATGAAATCCAGCGCTCTGGAAGGACGGTGGGGATCATTTCCCATGTGCAGGAATTAAAGTCCCGTATCCCTGCAAAAATAGAGGTCATTCCCCTAGGCGACGGAGGAAGTACTGCCCGTGTGAGGATATAAAGAAAGGACAGATGGGGAATCTGTGTCCAATTGTGAGATCGGCTTGAGAATTCCCTATCAAATCCATAGCTATCATATGGCTTTGATAGGGAAAAAGGGTTTCTATCCCTCATTGGCTGCCTACAATGACATTAAAATAAAAGAGGGAGGCAGATGGAGAAATAATCCATCTGCCTCCTTTTTGCAAACTTTCGAAAAGGCAGTAGTCTTTAGCAAATAGTACAAGCCGGCAGAGGCTGGGGAACCCCTCGCTAGGGTTCCCCACGGCCAAACCGTCCCCCGGACGGTTTGGCCTCCCCTCCTGAGCTTGTGGGACTATTAAGGATTTCGCCCATTGCGATGGGCGAGGAAGGGCTCCGCCCCTCCACCTTTAAAAAGGTGGTCGAAACTTTTACGTTTCGGCGCGGGCGACTTGTTTTTTCCAAAGAAAGCTTGGGGCGCGGAGTACCCGCCGTAGGCGCGCGACGTGCCCCACAGCAGGTGGCGGGCTATTTTTCTTTTATAACAGGTTTTTCTACAGTGTGATAAACTAATTCCATCCGCCTTCTCCAATCCTTCCAAATAACCGAAACATTTCGGCCCGCAATCCCCTGTGTTCCGGATGGCACAAAGAAGGGTCTTGAGAAAGGGTCCGGCGGGCTTCCTCTTGCGCTTGCTGCAAGATTTCCATATCGGTCATCATATCAGCTATTTTTAGGTCCGGCAATCCATGCTGCCGGGATCCAAAGAAATCCCCCGGGCCCCGCAATTTCAGGTCTTCCTCTGCAATTTCAAATCCGTTATTCGTACGGCACATAGCCCCAAGACGGCGTTTGGTTTCTTCATTTTGGGCGTCTGAAATTAAAATACAGTATGATTTGTATGTTCCCCTGCCCACACGCCCGCGAAGCTGGTGTAACTGGGACAGCCCAAATCGTTCCGCATTTTCAATCAGCATGATTACAGCGTTGGGAACATCTACGCCTACCTCTATCACTGTGGTGGAGACCAGGATTTGGATCTCTCCCTGAGAAAAACCGGACATGACCTGCTCTTTTTCTTTATTTTTCATTTTTCCATGAAGTAATCCTACGGAATAACCGGAAAAATCCGTCTGCTGGAGCTGTTCAAAATATTGCTGTGCAGCGGCTAAGTTGCTTTCCCCCTCTTCCACCAGGGGGCAGACAATATATGCCTGTCTTCCAGAATCTAGATGTTTTTTTATAAAACGGAACGCGCGTTGCCGTTTTCCACTGTCCACCCAAAAAGTATCCACCGGCTGCCGGCCAGGAGGGAGCTCATCCAGGATAGAGACGTCCAAATCCCCATAAATCATCAAAGCCAGCGTACGGGGAATAGGGGTGGCGGACATCACCAGGAGATGGGGGTTGTTGCCTTTTGCGGCTAAGGCCGCGCGTTGGCCTACACCGAATCGATGCTGTTCGTCGGTTATCACTAGCCCCAAACGGGCGAACTGTACCCCTTCTGACAAAAGGGCATGGGTACCGATCATGACATCGATCTCTCTGTTCTGTAACCGCTTTAATGTGTCCTTTCGAGCTGCGGCTGTGGTGGAACCGGTGAGCAGGGCCGTATGGATACCGGCGGGAGAAAGCAGGGAGGTGAGGGAACGGTAATGCTGTTCTGCCAGAATCTCCGTAGGGGCCATAAAGGCGGATTGCATTTGGTTTTTTGCTACATTATAACATAGTGCAGCGGCCACCGCCGTTTTCCCAGATCCCACATCCCCTTGGATCAAGCGGTTCATTGGGACGGCGCCTTGGCTCATATCCCACATGCATTCCGCTACCGCTCTTTTCTGGGCGGAGGTGGGGGCAAAGGGGAGAAGGCGGTAAAATTCCTGGGTGGAATCCATACAAAGGCGCAAATGGGTTTCGGATTTCCGCCTGCTTTTCAAGCGCAAAAGGCCCAGTTGGAGAATAAAAAGCTCTTCAAAAACAAAACGCCGTCTGGCCTGTTCCAGCTGTTCTTGATTTTTTGGGAAGTGGATGTCCGACAAAGCCTGTTTTAAATGGGGAAATTGATACCGCTCTCTGAGATCCGCAGGTAGGTCGTCTTTGACGGAGGCGGGCAGCCAGGAGAAGGCTTGCCGGACGGCCTGCTCAATCTGTCGGCTGGATAGCCCTTCCGTCTGGCTGTAGATAGGGCGGATACGGACCCCATGGTCGGCGGATTCAAAAAGAGGGGCGCTCATTTCCCGGCGGAGAAACGTTCCGGTTACTTTTCCGTAAAAGAGAAATTCTTTTCCCTCTTTGAATAGATTGGGGGCGTAACGGTTGTTAAACAGCGTGATATTCATGACGGACAAGCCGTCGCACACCCGGAATTTGTATAAGGTCATCCCCTTGCGGATACGGGTTTCTGTCACGCGGGAGGCGATAGCGGCGCGGATACAGCAAGGTTTCTCGTAGGGGGCTTCCTGAATGGAGTAAGGATGGCTCCAATCTTCATAAGTTCTGGGATAAAAACGCAATAAAGCGCCGACAGAAGAAACGCCCAGCTTCCGGAAGAGCTGGGCGCGCTTTTCGCCGACGCCATTTAATTGCTGGATATCGATATCAAATAATGATGCCATGGATCTCCTTCCATTATTCCACGGAAATAATAAAATAGTAAACCGGCTGTCCTCCATTGACCAACGTGATATCCGCATGGTTTCCCGCTTTGGATTGTACATGCTTGCGGACCTCTTCGGCCTGTTCTTCTGAAATATCCTGGCCATAAATCAAGGTAATAAAGGAAGTATCGCGCTTTACCATGGAACGGGTCAATTTGATGGCGGCTTTTACCGGATCACGGTCGGTAAATACCAGCTTCCCATTTTCCATTCCCAGAATATCCCCTTCCCGAATGCGGATCCCGCCAAATTCAGCGTTACGGGCAGCAAACGTCACTTGGCCAGTGGATACGCCCTTTGCAGCTTCCGTCATTTGGGAAATGTTTTCTTCCTCGGGAAGATCCGCATCATAAGCCAACATAGCAGCCAACCCTTGAGGGATCGTACGGGTAGGAATAACAACCACCCTACGGTCCGTTACCAGGGGGACTACCTGTTCCGCAGCAAGGATAATATTTTTATTATTGGGGAGGATCACGACAGTTTTGGCGGGAGTGGCCAAAACTGCCGCGTGAATATCCTCTGTGCTGGGATTCATGGTCTGTCCTCCGCTCACCACATGGGCACAACCCAAGTCGGTGAACAGCGTATGCAGCCCGTCTCCCACGGCAACCGATACAAAACCAATTTCCTCAGTGGGATCGGCAGGTTCCAAAACCGCCGCTTTGGCGGCCTGGGCTTCTGCTTTGGCCTGTTCGTTGGCTTCTGCCGCTTTGCGGTGCTGTTCCTTCATATTTTCCACTTTGACCGTGAGCAATTGGCCAAACTTTAAACCGGCCTGCAAAGCGTTTCCGGGATTTTCTGTATGCACATGGACCTTGATGATTTCCTCGTCGTCCACCACAACCACGCAGTCTCCAATGGTTTCCAGATATGCGCGGAGTTCCAATGGGCTGGTCGTGATTTCCGGATCACGGCCGACAATAAACTCTGTGCAATAAGTAAAAGTAATATCCTGGTCGAACTCTGCGGCGGCATTCCGGAAGAAGTCCCCTTCGATGGGAGCAGGTTTTGCCGGGGCGGTGTCTTCCCTGGGGATGATATACCCATCTTGAAAGACGGACATCATACCTTCAAAAATAATACACAATCCTTTTCCGCCGGCGTCCACTACGCCGGCTTTTTTCAGTACCGGCAGCAGCTCCGGTGTCGTGCTCAGGGCTTCTTCCGCCCCTTCGCAAATGGCGGACCACACATATACGGGGTCGTTGTCCACAGCTGCCGCTGATTTTCCCTTTTCATAAGCCACGCGCGCTACGGTAAGCATAGTGCCTTCCGTAGGCTTCATAACCGCTTTATAAGCGGCGTCTACCCCTAATCCCAGCGCATTGGCAAGGCTGGCGCCGTCCGCAACATCCATATGTTCCAGGCCCTTGGAAAAACCACGGAACAACAAAGATAAAATAACGCCGGAATTCCCGCGCGCCCCGCGCAGCAAAGCGGAGGCGGCCTTTTGGGACACATCAGAGATACTGTCGCTTTCCAGCTGAGACAGCTCCCGAGCAGCGGCAGCGATGGTCATAGACATATTGCTTCCGGTATCTCCGTCTGGGACCGGGAAGATATTCAATTCGTCCACTTCAGTTCGATATTTAGCAATATTATTCGCTCCCGAAATGATTGCATTGCGCAAACAGGTTCCATTAATCAATTGTAAGCACTCCCTTGGTCAGCATATTAGCCCAAGCAACAAAACAGTAGGGCCGCCAAAAGCCGATTTTCCATAAAGTTATGTGAAAAAAGTAGATACTATGAGTTATTATAACACAGAAAGTTATGATATTCAAACGAATTCTGTATAATTTGAATCCCCGCTTATTTTTTCCTCATAAACTGTCTCCGGTAAAACAGAAGTTTTCTAATTAGTTTTGCGACGATCTTGTCCTAATAAAAGGATATGGCGCAGAACCATTACTTTCCCACGCCATATCCCCTTACATTCTGTTTGATTGTCATCTCGGCTCCACGATCAATTTGATGGCGGTGCGCTCCTCTCCATCGATTACAACATTGGCAAACGCAGGAACACAGACCAGATCAATGCCCGACGGGGCAAGATATCCCCTAGCAACTGCCACCGCCTTGATCGCTTGATTAGCCGCCCCAGCGCCCACGGCTTGAACTTCTACACAGCCGGATTCACGGATGACCCCAGCGATTGCGCCTGCGACTGAATTCGGTGCGGATTTAGAAGATACTTTGAGAACTTCCATATCAAACCCTCCTGATGAACGTTGTTTTGTTGGTTTGTTGCAAACATACCGGCAACTGAGTACCGGTACCGGTCAGCAGTGTAGGGCATTTATAAGTGAGAAGTTTTATAAAAATACGTAGAAAGTCTGTTACTGCATCTATTATTTTATAGTATATATGCTGAACGTTTATTCTTTTTCAGAAAAATAAGAAGATTATTCCTATTTTTTGAATAGCTGATAAAAATAGGCGGCTTTTTCCGTCAATATGACTGGATTTGAATCCTTTCCACATGGACTGTTTTTCCGGTTTTTTCATCAATAGAAAAAAGAACGCAATCCATTTTGTTCTCTCCAGAAGCTAATTCAAAGCGGACAGGTAATTTATTTTTCATTTTTTCAATCGCCAATTCCGGTTTTACTCCCAGGACAGATTGGATGGCTCCCGTCATTCCCACATCGGTGATATATCCCGTCCCATTGGGAAGGATGGTTTCATCCGCTGTGGGGACGTGGGTATGGGTGCCGAACAAAGCAGATACACGGCCATCCAGATAATATCCTAAAGCGCGTTTTTCCCCAGTAGCTTCCGCATGAAAATCTACCACAATAATTTTGGCGTCTTCCGCTGCTTTTAACAAGCGGTCCACGGTTTCAAAAGGGCTGGCGAGACTTTCTAAGTACACAGTACCCATAACATTGATGACACATACTTGTAGCCTGCCCATATCCACCATACACATACCATGGCCCGGCGTGGTAGAATCGGGAAAATTAGCGGGTCTCACTAAAGTTTCCGTTTGGTCGTAAAGAGGATAACTCTCCCTCCGACGAAAGGCATGGTTGCCTGAGGTGATAACGTCTACGCCGCTGTGGAATAGATAATCGACGGAAGAAGGGGTCAATCCATTGCCATCGGCGGAATTTTCTCCGTTGGCGATCACCAAATCCACCTGTTTGATTTTTTTTAGATGGGGAAGATGGGAACGTAGAAAATGGCAGCCGTTGCTACCTACGACATCCCCAATGCATAGAATGTTCAACGGTATCCCTCCTATCTAAGTAAAAAATAAAAAACAGGGAACCAATCAAAAACATCGGCTCCCTGTCAAAATGCATGCTTTGGTTATTTTGCGTATTCAATAGCCCGACTTTCCCGAATGATGTTGACCTTAATCTGTCCGGGATAATCCAAGTCGTCCTCGATTTTTTTACAAATCTCCCTTGCCAAAGGGATCATACGCTCATCGTTTACCACTTCCGGTTTAACCATAATGCGAATCTCCCGACCGGCTTGGATGGCGAAGCAACGCTCCACCCCTTCAAAGGAAGAAGCCACTTCCTCCAGCTTTTCCAGTCGTTTGATATAGTTCTCCAGGTTTTCTCTGCGAGCGCCCGGACGAGCTGCGGAAATAGCGTCGGCCGCCTGTACAATACAGGCAATAACGGTTTTGGCTTCCACATCGCCGTGATGGGCGTGAATCGCATGAATGACTGCTTCGCTTTCTTTATATTTGCGGGCTACCTCCACGCCGATATCCACGTGGGAACCCTCAATTTCATGGTCCAAAGATTTTCCAATATCATGCAGTAAACCTGCGCGGCGGGCGATGGTGGGATCCAGCCCCAATTCCGATGCCATAATACCGGATAAATAAGCTACTTCCAACGAATGGTTGAGGACATTCTGGCCATAACTGGTGCGGTAACGCAGGCGGCCCAACAGCTTTACCATCTCCGGATGAATCCCGTTGATGCCGGCTTCAATCACGGCGCGTTCGCCTTCCTGTTTGATGGTAGCGTCCACCTCCCGGCGGGCTTTCTCCACCATTTCCTCAATTCTGGCGGGATGGATGCGTCCGTCTGAAATCAGGCGTTCCAAGGCGATGCGGGCAATTTCCCGGCGGACGGGATCAAAACTGGAGAGGGTAATGGCCTCTGGGGTGTCGTCGATAATAAGATCCACTCCCGTGAGAGTTTCAATGGTGCGGATATTCCGACCTTCCCTGCCGATGATACGACCCTTCATTTCATCGTTTGGCAGGGGTACCACAGAAATAGTGGCTTCTGCTACATGATCTGCGGCACATCGCTGAATCGCCAATGAAATAATTTCCCTGGCTTTGCTGTCGGCCTCTTCACGAGTCTGCTGTTCGATCTCCATAATTTTAACCGCTTTTTCATGCACCAATTCATTTTCCAGATTTTTCAGCAGATAGTCCTTAGCCTGTTCCATAGAAAAACCCGATATCCGCTCTAATACTTCAAACTGGCTTCTCTTGACGGCTTCGGCCTCTTCCAAACGTTCGTCGGCCTCTTTATTTTTTTGCTGGACCATCTCTTCCTTAGATTCTAAATGCTCCAGTTTTTTATCCAGGTTTTCTTCTTTTTGCTGGATTCTACGTTCCTGACGCTGTACTTCTTTGCGCCGGTCAGCAATTTCTTTCTCTGCTTCCGTTCTTTGGCGGTGGATTTCATCCTTGCCTTCCAGAATCGCCTCTTTTTTCTTTGCCTCTGCGGTTTTAATGGCGTCGCTGACAATTCTCTTAGCCTCTTGTTCTGCCGAGCCGATCTCAGTTTCTGCAATTTTCTTTCTATGTGCAACGCCCGCGAGAAAGGCGATTACGCCGCAAATGACCCCTGCTAGGACAATAAGTAAGATCGCTAACCATATTTCCATTACATTGGCACCTCCTTGAATTTCATTTTTGTTTCCATCATAAAAAGTAGAAATCCTCGCAGGGAAGTGCTATTATTCATTTGTGTGTTTTCCTCATTTAGATGAAGAAAGCCTCCGGTGAAAAGACTCTCTTTCTTCCCTTTCTCTAAAAAGGCGTGCCTTTGCCAGACGTCTTCCAAAGCATGGGGAAAAACGCTATATTCTATGCAATATCTGAAATGCTTTTTAGAGATATGTTTTAAAGAAATCAGACAAACTGATTAGAAACACTTCTTTATACGAGGAAAGGGATAAAAGCCCCTTGTAATCAATCCGAAAAGAAACGGAGAGATGATTACTTTGTATCTATTATTGTATTACTTCATCGGGTAGTCTGTCAAGAAATTTGTATAGTTTGACCTCTAAATCTTTTTTTGTTTTCAGAAAAATCATTAAAGGGAAGTATATACTAATAAAAATTTGATTTGCATCTTTGTATTTTTCTTTTGCCAAAAACAACCGTTTCTATCAAGTAAAGAGATAGTTGACATTCCTGAAAGATCGTGCTATCATGAAAAAAATTGATAAAGACAACATGTTGATAAGGAGGCTGGCCCTTCCTTACTTTTTCTTTGCAGAGAATGTCCATCATCGGCTGTAAGTGGACATAGAAATGAGAGGGTTAGCTACCACCTTGGAGTGCGTGGCGAAAGAAGCACGCCGGTTTATCCCCCGTTATTAGGATAAAGGAAGGGCAGTGACATACTGCTAAATCCGGGTGGAACCGCGAGGAAAGTGACCCTCGCCCCGATTCTGGGGCGAGGGTTTTTATATTCTGAGGAATAAGGAGTGTTTATTATGGTGAAAGTAACGCTAAAAGGCGGAGTGGTGAAGGAGTTTGAATCTGGTACTACCGTCGCAGACATTGCAAAATCTCTGGGAGCCGGGCTGTTTAAGGCGGCTTGTGCGGGACGAATCAATGGAAAAACGGTGGATTTACGCACTCCGATTACCGAGGATGTACGGTTGGATATCTTGACCTTTGATGATCCCGATGGAAAGAAAGCGTATTGGCATACCACTTCCCATATCATGGCGCAGGCGGTAAAACATCTGTTTCCTGACGCCGTATTTGCCATTGGCCCGGCGGTAGACAATGGTTTTTATTATGATTTCGATTTACCGCGCACCCTGACGGTGGATGACCTTTCTAAAATTGAGGCAGAAATGAAAGCTATCATCAAACAGGATCTGCCATTAGAGCGCTTTGAACTGTCCCCGGAAGAGGCCAAGCAACTGATGGAAAAAGAGGGGCAGGGATACAAATTAGAGCTGATTGAAGAGCATTCAAACAAAGGGGAGCACATTTCTTTTTACCGCCAGGGAGATTTCGTAGATCTATGCGCAGGTCCGCATCTGATGTCCACAGGTAAGGTCAAGGCGGTCAAATTGACCAATTGTACCGGCGCATACTGGCGTGCGGATTCCAACAATAAAATGTTGCAGCGGGTATATGGTGTTTCTTTCCCTAAGGCGTCCTTGCTGGAAGAACATTTGACCATGATGGAAGAGGCAAAAAAACGGGATCATAATGTATTGGGAAGAAAATTAGGGTATTTTACTACTTCGGAACTGATTGGGCAAGGGCTGCCAATCCTGCTGCCCAACGGCGCCCGTGTCATTCAACAGTTGCAGCGTTTTGTGGAAGATGAAGAACAAAGAAGAGGATGGTTGCTTACCAAGACCCCTTATATGGCCAAAAGCGATCTGTATAAGCTTTCCGGCCATTGGGATCACTACAAAGACGGCATGTTTGTTTTGGGTGATGAAGAGAAGGACGACGAAGTATTTGCACTTCGCCCAATGACTTGTCCTTTTCAATATCAGGCTTATCTGAATAAACCGCGTTCTTACCGTGATCTGCCTTTGCGTTATAACGAGACCTCTACCTTGTTCCGTAATGAGGCTTCCGGCGAGATGCATGGCTTGATCCGTGTGCGTCAGTTTACAATTTCCGAAGGCCACTTGATGTGCCGCCCAGATCAGTTGGAAGAGGAATTCAAAAACTGTTTGGAACTGGCTATTTATATGCTTAAGACCTTAGGTTTGTATGAGGATGTTTCTTACCGGTTCTCTATGTGGGATCCAGAAGACCGGGAGAAATACATTGGCACACAAGAACAGTGGGACGAGGCTCAGGGCGCCATGCGCAGAATTTTGGACCATTTGGAGATTCCCTATGTAGAAGGGGTGGGGGAAGCTGCATTCTATGGCCCGAAGCTGGATATCCAAATTAAGAACGTCCATGGAAAAGAGGATACCCTTATCACGCTCCAGATTGACCAAATGCTGGCAGAAAAATTCGGTATGGAATATGTAGATTCGGATGGCCAAAAAAAGAATCCTTATATTATCCATCGGACTTCTATTGGCTGTTATGAGCGCACTTTGGCCTTATTGATTGAAAAATACGCAGGCGCGTTGCCCATGTGGCTGATGCCGGAACAAGTACGTGTTCTTCCCATCAGCGAACGCTTGCATGATGAAGCAGCTCAAGTGGAGAAGACGTTACAGGCTGCGGGCTTGCGCGTAACCAGCGATATGCGCAATGAAAAGATTGGTTATAAGATCCGGGAAGCTCAATTGGAAAAGATTCCTTATATGCTGATTGTGGGCGATAAAGAAGTGGAAAATCATACCGTTTCCGTTCGTTCCAG
>CAJFUH010000149.1 GCA_904420155.1 uncultured Clostridia bacterium | reverse complement strand
TTCCGGAATCAAAAATGTGCATATCAAAGTTTTTGTAATGCACCCAGGGCAAGCAGGAGACGTCGAACGTATTGGGAGGGATTTCTTTGAGCTCAAATTCCCTCAAATTTCGGTATCTCTGTTCGTCTTCTAGAAAACGATTATAAAAAGCTTGAAAATCCGGATGATATTCTGTCACCAGCTTGACAAACTTTTCATCTTCCTCGTGAAAGTGAGCGTAATAAGGGGATACAAAGTCCCAAATTCCTGGATTGCCCCATGGATCGTATCCCATGCGGAATTCTTCCCGGCTGTTCACTGCTGCGCTTACTACCCAGATCATGGACGGATAGAATTTGTATCCCTTCTGATGGATAGTGCGCAAAAAATCTGTGATATCCACGTCTACCGTCAAACTCATTACACAGCGGAGATCATCGATAAAATGTCGGAATACCTCACCGCGTTTCCATGTTTCCAGATTTATTTTTTCAAATTTCACTTTTTGGCCTCCTAAAATTTTCTATTTTAGAAGGCAGCATCCAGCCCACGTTTCATAAAAAAAACCCTTTCCCATAGTCTACACGATCATGGTACCACAGATCCAAATACAATGCAACGTGTAAAAAGCAAATAGAATCATGATAGATATTCCACATCTAGAGCCCATCACTTGGCGGAATGCTATTCTGTCTTCATCTTCTTAATCAAAAAAACACAAATTAAGATTGCGGTTAGAAAAATCCATAACAGCGGCCAAAGATTTTCAAACTGATAATCCACCATAAACAAATACCCCCAGGAAGCTGGAAAGATCTTTCCGGCTATTTCCAAAACTTTTGGCAGGAAATCAACCGGAAACATAATGCCTGACAGCATAATAGACGGCAGAAAAAATATCTGAGAAATCATCGTAAGTTTTGCCTGATTCTTGCATGCTAGCCCTAGAACACTGCCAAGACTCAACGACACAACAATAAAAACTGCAAGGGATCCAAAATACAAAGGGATATTTTCCGGCACATTGGCGTCAAAAAACAAGGGAGCTGCCAAAAACAAAAGGACGCTCATCAGGAACAGATGGACAAACGCGGAAAGAACCATGGAAACCAATCCAAAATACAGCGGGACGCCATTGGACTGATACATCTTTTTGATATCTCTCCCATAGGTTTCCGCAAGGGAAGGCGGTAAACCGATCAGCGCGCCCATAGACACCCCCATTACTGTCATGGACTGAATCAGCGTATTTTTAGAATCCGGCATGATAGAGGTAAATATCCCGCCCATAATAGCAAAGAACAACAGTGGAACCAGATAGCAAGTGATGAGCAGCGACTTGCTGCGGATATCCAACTTCCATTGCAGTGATACTCCGTAAAAAAACGCGCTCATTCCCTCTCCCCCTTTGCAAATTTCAGGAAATGCTGCTCTAGCGTCCCCCGATCGATTCTAAGATCCCGTATGCCAATATGCTTCCGTTTATATGTTTCCAGCAACTTCAATAGAGTATTTCCGATATCGTCAGATTCAAAATATTCCTCTTTCTGTTCCGTCTTGATACAAATGGTGTAATGTCTGCCGACTTTCGCAGTCAGCTCCTCCATCGTTCCCAGAAAAGCAATAATCCCATCATGCAAAATTCCAATGCGATCACACAGGCTTTCCACTTCCGCCATGTCGTGGCTGGCTAAAACAATGGTTTTTCCTTGCGCCTTCAGTTGACGGATCTGGGCATGCAGTGAAACTCTGCCTTCTACATCCAGACCAGCGGTAGGTTCATCCAAAAATATAATATCTGGATTGCCGATGAGGGCCAGGGCCAGATGCAGGCGGCGCTTTTGTCCTGTCGACAATTGGATATATTGCTTTTTTGCCAGTTCATCAATACCGAGTGCCACAAGCATAGAGGGGTCCGCTTTGGTTTGATTCCACTTGGCGAATAGCTTGATAGCCTCCATGGGCCTAATATGAGCAGGAAGAGAAGCCGACTGCATCTGAATCCCCATTTTCCCATTTACTATGATACTACCACTATCGTATTCTCGCAGCCCTTCTATACATTCCAATGCCGTGGTTTTTCCTGCACCGTTAACACCCAACAAAGCAAAAATTTCTCCTTTTATTACCTGGAAATCCAACCCTTTCAGAACAGTATGGTTTCCATAGCTTTTCCTTAAATGCTGAATCTGTATGGCGGCCTTCACTGTGCTCCCTCCTGGAAAGGATTGATTCCCAAAGAAGTAAAATATGCATCTAAAGCCGATTCCATATAAGTATTGGCAAGAGCCTGCTTTTGCTTCCATTCCTGGTCTAGTCCTTTTGCATTTCCAAGCTCTATAAGTTTTGGCAGCATGCTCATGTCCCCGCCAGTAAATTCCAGAATCATCTCCCAAAACACCTTGGCAAGTTCCTGGCCTTTTTTATCCTCCGGCGGAATTCCAGCTTCTTGAAACCTGATGGCTTTTTCCTGTACATCCATAAATTTCTCCATAAACGCCAGCCCGCTTTCTTGATCAAAACGGCTGCGGATATGGTCAAGGGTCTGCTCGTCGAAATGCTTAATCAACCAGTAGAAATCATTTTTCATCTGCAAATTCACAATGATATCGGCATATTTTTTAAAGTCCACCGACTGCATTTGAAGCGCTTCCACCTTCAGAGCTTCGATCTCTTTTAGGGTTTCAGATAAGGAATCTATCTTTTTCCTTATAGCACCGGCCTGTTCCTCCAGTACCTGCGCAACCTCTTCAGGAGTATCCAGCGAAATCAAATGTTTTTTTATTTCATCCAGGGAAAAGCCTAAATGCTTTAATGACAGAACTTGATGCAGTTGAATCAAATCCTTGTCGGTATACAGCCTTCGTCCACCCCCGCTTTCCGCTGACGGAGAGAGTAGTCCTTCTTTATCGTAATATTGCAAGGTGCGGACTGTGACGCCCATTCTCTTTGCGACTTCCCCCACCGTCATATATCCATCTGGGACAGCACTGTATTTTCCCATGATCGATCACCTCCTGCCCTTAGTATAAAACATGACGTTGCGTCATAAGCAAGTATTTTTATACACTTTTTTCAGCACAGAAGTATTTTTTTGAAACTCTATAAAAGCTTGATGAAAATGATATTATCGTACCCTTTTTAAATAAGCGTATGGACACCTCTAGGATCTTTTTTGCTGTCACTTCCAGATCTTTCGTCATTCTATTTTTCATTCGTTCGTTTGGGATGTATATGCTCCTGTTCGCAGCATCAAAGATACCGCCTTACCCGTTCCATATACTTCCTATACGCTTCTCCAAACCTTTCGATACACCAGCGTTCTTCGGCCAGGATAATTCCATGGGATGATAAGATAAACACAATGACGATTCCACCCAATATTAGGGATTGTGTCAGCAGCGCGCAGCCTGCAAAAATCATGAAATACGACACATACATAGGGTTGCGGGAAATCCGGTAGAGCCCGCTGGTGTTAAGACCTTCCTTAGAAGGGGCCGCAAAGTTGACGATAGAAGCTGTGCAGTATACCAGGCCCAATAAATAGACCACTGCTCCAGTATAAAACAGCCAGGAAATATCCACCTCAATTTTGAGGAAAAATAGGCATACAAACAAAGCAACATTGGAAATCTGATACATCCAGTATACCCATCTCTCATCCTTCCGCATAGGCGCAAAATGTGCTGCGCGTTTTACTGCTCTTTTGTTCAAAGCTGACAGTAATCCAAAACGGATCAGCAGGAACGGGACAAACAATAAAAATCCATTCATTGATCTTTATGTATCCTCTCTACACCGTCGGATCCATTCCGACGCCCATCTTATCAGAAGAGCTGAGAAGTCGTCCAGTTCCTCATTGGAAACCGTATCTTTCCTTTTTAGTTCCATACCGGTTTCCAATATGTTCTTGTCTTCCGGCCGGAGCTGGGATTTCAGGGCAGTTTTTTGTTTCACATAGGTTCCCGTCTGAAAAAAAGCAATGGCCTGTAAAGTAAAGGCGGCCGATTTATAAAGTCCCTTTAGGATATCCCCACTTTTCTCATGCACCAGGTTGTGAACACACATATGATACGCATTACAGGCTCCGATACGGATTGCCCGGCGGATATCCTCCCGCTGGATGTGTTCCAGCAGAATATCCAGGGACCCCATAACCGGCGTGGTATCATAATAAAACTGGAATAGGTCGGATGGCTCCCATGCCAACAATTCCTCTTTCCCGGATACAAACCCACAAACTTTCTCCCGCTCTGGGAGGACATCCAACAAATTGCTGTATATCTGCAAATCTTGAGCGGATATCTCGTCCAAAATCAGAACGACATCAATGTCGCTCTGTTCTGTAGCCTCGCCGCGGCCGTAGCTGCCCTGTAATCCGATGAACCAGATACGGTCGCCGAAATGGCTCTCTACAGCTTTTTGATATTCCTGCATCCAGGTATCTATGGAAAAACTCATTTTGCACCTCCTGAAAGGGGATTTTTATCCAGCCATTTCCTCGCTAGCTTAAAAACCTGTAAAACAGGTCTGAAGGACGTGTCCCAAGTCTCAAGCTCTTTCTGCACCAAGTCCGGGTACTTTTTGCTGATATCCTTCAGTGCATTCCCAATGGACTTGCGCACATATTCTCTGGCATCGTCTTTGTGAGCGGCCAAAAATTCTATCGCAATTTTCGGATGATCCTTAAAATACGGCCGGCTGATCCAGACCCGGAGTCCTTCCGACACGGCCCGGCGCACATTGGCACGTTCATCCTCCAGCCATTCCCAGATTAGCGGTAGGGAAACCTCGTATCCAATCTGCTTACAATGAATATCGAAGGCCATGGCCAGCGTTTCCTGTACCTTCCAGCTTTCATGTGTACTCACTGTGTTTCTTAGAAAGTCCAGCGCCTCGGGTTTTTGATGCGCCGCGTATCCCATTAGGAAGACGCCCACTTCCTGTATTTGGAAATTATCCAATTGATAAAGCTTCAGCCCGGTCTGATAACATTCTTCCGCCGAATGGGAACTTTGAAACTTTTTTGCTTCTTTTTTTACCAGTTTTAGGCTATCCCTTTCATGAATCAGTCCTGACAGATATTTTATGTACTCCTCCATGGGAATCACTCCTTTCCGAAAAAACAGAATAAACGACTCCTTAACCATCCGTTTATAAAATACTGCGTATTTCTGAAAACGATCGGTAGCCGCCGATATAAGATAATGATCTGCCGTGTGAGAGGATATTTCCTCTCACACAAAGCAGAATAGTCGCTTACTTCAGTTGTTCAATAGAACCGGACTGAATCGCGGCAATGTTCTCCACAATCCTTTCTCTGGGCCAGTCCCACCATTTCAGCTTTAACAATGCATGGATGGTTTCATCAGCAAAGCGCCTACGGATCGGTTTCGCCGGGACGCCCCCCACAATCATATAAGCTGGGACATCTTTGGTCACAACCGCACGGGT
>CAJFUH010000148.1 GCA_904420155.1 uncultured Clostridia bacterium | reverse complement strand
TGCTGGATAATCTGCGCCTCCGCGTTTTGCAGGACCACCCCTACCTTGCGGCAAACCTCGCTCATACTGCGGCCCGTGATATCTTCGCCGTCGATCAGTATCTCCCCAACGACTTCTCCCGGTGTAACGCGGGGGATAATACCCGCAATCAGGCCAAGCACCGTACTCTTTCCCTCGCCGGAAAAGCCGGAGAGAAGGGCGACCTCCCCATATTCTACCGATAAACAGGCGTTTTCCAACACCTTTTCCTCATATCCCTCATAACAGAAGGTCACATGTCTCAGCTCAATCGCTTTCATAGCACCACCACCAATACCGATCCTGCCGCCACCAGCAACAAAAATAACACGTCCGCCGGCCGTAATTGCACGGTTTTATAGACGGAATACTCGCCGGCATCTTTTGTAAATCCCCGGGTTTCCACAGACAGCGCCAGGGTATCGGAGATATTGACCAGCCGCATGACCAGCGGGATCAAAAAAGCCCGATAGAAAATCTTTGGGCTGAAAAAACTGCCCGCTCCACGGGTTTTCATGGCCTCCCGCACCTGCCTTACCTCCCCATGTAGAAGCGGAAAAAAAGTCAAGGTAATCATCATCCCCAAGGTAAGCATACGCGGAAGCTTTAAAGAGGAAAAATTGCGGACCAGGTAAATAGGCGACAGCGCCAGGCCGGGGATCACTGCGATACATACCGCCAAAATTCGGTTAACCGCCGCATAAGTAGACTGAGGGTCTCTGGAAATGGCATAGGTAATCCCCGCCAGAATAGCGCTGAGGACTACAGCCGCCGGGATCACCGCCAGGCAGGACCTCCAATAGCCAAAAGCCAAAAACAGCAGCCACATTCCGCCTAAAAAACAGATGCATCCTATTTCCTTTGCCGTTAACAATCCAAAGACAATGATCAAAATAGACGACAGCAGCCCAAATAAAGGATAGATAGGATGTTTCACCAATAATTTTTCGCTCACTTTTTCATTGCTCCCGACTTTTTCAATTCTTTGGAAATTTTTATGCCGATCCAGGCGCCCAGCGCAGAAATTGCCACAACCGCCGCCGTCATACCCACGGTAATCCAGGGAGCTTTGGTAGCTACCGCCACCATGGCTTCCCTGCCGAACAGATAATTATATAGGAGGTTAAAAGGCAAAGAAAGCGGATTATAAAACAGCACTGCGAAGAAGACCGCCCCGTCTTTTTTGTAACCGCGGAAAATCAGGATCACAAGGATTTCTAGCAGCAGGCCGACAATAATATTGGAAAAGAACATGGGAGGGGCCATCAAAAGCTGAAACAGCCCTGTCAAAAGCGCCATGAGAAACAGCGCGCCCGGCTTGCGGATTTTCATCAGGCCAATGGCAAAGAAAATAGAAATCTGAAGGCCCGTCACTACCTGGGCGATCCCAAACACCACGGTCTGAAGGCTTGCGACCAGCGGCATCACAGCGCAGGTGACCAACGTCACAGCTGAAATAATGGCCAAAAATACAATGTCTTTCACCTGAAAGGGTTCAAAGATTTTCTCTTTCATAAAAATATTTTCTCCTCTCACTGATACAGCAATGCCAGTGTTTTCCTGTATGCCGTATCATAAACAAAATTTACCACATTTACAATTTTTAGGGCGACGTCCCGCCTTATCCCCCGGCCAGCCGCTTTTCTACAAAAACCCTTCCCATCTTTATGAAACATTTCCTCTTTTTGAGGAAAACAGCCGGGCCTATCCCGAAATAGATAGCTCGGCCGTTATTTCTTTGGTTGCTCTCTCCTCGCCGCAGGATACTGATCGGAGCTTCTCCCCATAAAATGCTGGATCATTGATTTTTGCACGGATCTTAAATTTAAGTTCGGACAAGCCGTCTTGGAAAAATTAACAGATCATCTCCTAAAGATCATAGGTAACGTGTAACAGATCAAGCGGTTTTGGTTTTTCACATATACGCAGCAGACTACTGTAAATCTTTTATCATAGCGAGGATACTGGATTTTCATGGATTAGCGTTGACTAATCCATGGACCCGCCTATCGTTTCCTTCCCTCTGGATACCGGGAGAAGGAATCCCTATGACCATTCCCTTATGCAGGCCCATCTAACGACATTCCTACAAAAGCCCCATTAGTTAACCTAAGCTAACTTACAGTCGAAAAAAATACTCCCTCCGGAGTTTCCACAGTTTACAACGATTTGAGGATAGCATACTTTACTATAATTTGTCAAGTCTCAAAAACCTCTTTTTTCCGCCGTCAAATCCAGGGATTTCAGGTTTTCCCCAGGAACATATCTGATGAAATCGCTGTCATGCCTTCATTTTTCTTGACTTTCCCCCTGCCATCCTCTCAATAGAAACGGTATTCGCATCCGGTCTATGTCGTCCCTTTTATGGTATCCGCCTATGCAGAAATTTCTTTTGATACGCTATTGCTTGCATAACAAAAATAGCGTACTATTATAAAACGAAAATTTATGAATAAGGGAGGGCTCTTTTGTGTTCCGTGAAACCAATGAAGAAAGCCGCCGCATTTGGGACGCCAACGCGGCCTATTGGGATGAATATATGGGGGATGAATCCAACGATTTCCATCGGGATGTTGTCCGGCCCCATACCATAGAGCTTTTGGATATCCAGCCGGGGGATTCTATCTTGGACATCGCCTGTGGGAACGGGAATTTTTCGCAATATATGGCGGAGCGCGGCGCGCAAGTGACCGCCTTTGACTTCAGCCCGGAAATGATAAAGCGCGCTAAGCATCGCCGACGGGCATATTTATCCTCTATTTCCTTCCACATATGTGACGCCACCGATTATCATCAAATCATGCAGCTAAAGCGGGAAAAACCCTTTCAAAAGGCGGTATCCAATATGGCGCTCATGGATATCGCCGACATTTCCCCTCTGATGCAGGCGGTCTATGAACTGTTAGGCCAAGGCGGCATTTTTGTTTTTTCTTCCCAGCATCCCTGTTTTGTCACCCGTACCCAGGGATACCTCTCCCCCTGCCTCACCAAAGATATCGCTATCGAGGGACAGCCCAACCTTCAAAACTATTACCACCGTTCTTTCCAGGATATCTTTCAAACCTGTTTCCAGGCGGGTTTTGTTCTGGACAGTTTTTATGAAGAATCCTTTCGTGGCAGTGAAATACCGGCTATTTTCATCGCTCGTCTGAGAAAATAAAGAAATTAAAGGGCATCCGATCGGATGCCCTCAGACGGTGGAAAAGGGCCCCCTTAACCAATAGTACAGATGGGTGGAGAAATGGGGAACCCCTCGCTAGGGTTCCCCACGGCCAAACCGTCCGGTGGACGGTTTGGCCTCCCCTCCTGAGCTTTTGGGAATCTTGAGGATTTCGCCCATTGCGATGGACGAGGAAGGGCTCCGCCCCTCCACCCCGCCACCTTTGAAAAGGTGGACGAAACTTTTACGTTTCGGCGCGGGCGGCTTAGTTTTTTCCAAAAAAAGCTCAGGGCGCAGAGTACCCACCGTAGGCGCGCGGGTAGCTCAGTTCTTTTTTTAGAAAAGCCGTGGCAAACGGAAAATATCGTTTGCCACGGCTTATTGTAGCGATATCAAAATCGATTTTCTTATGTG
>CAJFUH010000147.1 GCA_904420155.1 uncultured Clostridia bacterium | reverse complement strand
CCTCCCTTCCTTTACAGCGCTTGTATGGAAACCTGCGGCAATACCTGTTCAAAATCCAAGCGGCTGCATAATTGATTTTGTTCCTGGGAAACAGCGGCCCCCGCGGCGGCTATTCCACAACGCAGCATGTCCTGCGGGGAATTCCCCTTTTCTGCCGCCAGGCAAATTCCCGCAACCATAGCGGCTCCTATCCCTCTTTCTTCCTTCATGGGTAGATCCGGGATCGGATGAGATTTCCAAATAGAATCCCTGTCCACCAGCAAAGCCTCCAGAGCCCCCATAGAAACGCACACCAGCGGGATCCCGCGCGCAGCCAGTTTCCGCGCATCCTCCACTACCTGAATCTCCCTTTGATAAGTCCTCCCAAACAGGGATTCCATCCCCTCCAAACTGATCTTTATCATCCAGGGCCCGGCCTCTATCCCATCCTCCAACAAAATTTCAGAGGTGTCCAGGATCACACGGGCCCCACATGGTTGCAAATCCCGGATGATAGAAGCACAGATATTTTTCGGGACGCCCTGAGGCACGCTTCCGCTTAAGACTATGATTGTGTGATCGTCCGCCCTTCTCAAAATACGAAATAACAGGTCCCGTATCGCTTCCGCTGGGACAAACCCTTCTGGCACCTGGAGTACGGTTTCTGCCCCGGTTTGTTCCTCCCATATTTTTAGTGTTGTACATAACTCTCCGTGGACGGTGACCAAATCATATAAAATCCCCGCCTGTTCCAAAGCTGCGGTGATTACCCTTCCGTTAATCGCATAATTAAATCCCATCAAAAAGGGTTCTCCCCCCAGTTGTTTCACGGCCATGGACGCTTGAATCCCCTTTCCTTCGGCGTAACAGCGCAGCACTGCTGCTTGGTTATGCCCTCCCAACCGCATTTTGGATAAAGAAACGATCTTTTCTACCCGGGGATTGAACTGAACAAATACAATCAAAAAACTTCCTCCTTGCTGTCTGAAAAAAGTAAGGTCTCCGGTTAAAATCAAAGAAATGTAACATACTACAGGCAAGGGCGCTTGCCTCTGAATTTTCATAAGGTGGGGAAGATAAACCAATCTCAAAACGCTTTGATGCACCGTGATAAACATGTATATGATTTTACCCGGCCCCTTGAAAACTTTTTTGTAAAAAACTTAACATCAAACGAAATGATAAGGAAAAGGTGATTTTATGGAAAATAAAAAGCATCCGGCCAAACACACGCCCGATCTATCCCGGGTAAAGGCAGTGGCGCAAGCGCTGCGGCAGGAGGGAAAGGGGGAGATTCCCTCTGACGTCAACGGTAGCTATACCGGAACCCCTATCGACGGAGAAGTCCCGGTCCAAGACGCCGACGACCTGTAAAATTTCCCGTTTTCTCCTGTCCTTTTCCACAAAATTGACGGGACAATCTATAATGTCACCGCATTCCACATACAAATGGGAGTATCTCGATATGTGGAATGCAGGTGATCCTTTTTGAAACGTCCAACCCGGAAATCTTTGATCCTCTCTGCTTTAGCGGTGATTTTAATGGTGGCGATTCTGGCCTCCGCGTTTCCCACTTCTCCAGTTTTATCTACCTCAGCTCAAACCAGCTCTTCCTCTGATTACATAAAGTGGGTAGACTTTGACGTCACTTATGAAGCTATGGAAGACGCTATGCAATTGGATATCAAGACCCATGAAGAGGAATACCCTCTGCATTGGATTGAAATGCTGGCATATCTGGGCGCACGGTACGGGGGGGACTTCTCAAAATACAAATCCGCCGACCTGGACCGTCTGGCGGAAACCCTGTCCGGCGGCCAAACCATGGAGGAACTCACCAAAGATATGAAATATTATTCCTATTACCTGGAGGCTTACACCGCCGTGTTGGGCCAATTCGTAGGCACCTATCAAATTCAAACCCCTTCCGAAGGTTCCGATGAATTGGTGTGGCAGGAAAAATATGGGCTGAAAGCCTTTTCCCCGATTGCCAAGACCTTTCCCTTCCAGCATTTTGACGACTTTGGCGCTTCCCGCAGTTACGGATTTTCCCGCCCTCATGTGGGGCACGACCTCATGGCCGCCACTGGGACGCCCGTCATTGCCATCGAATCCGGTACCGTGGAGGTGATGGGGTGGAACCAATATGGCGGCTGGCGCATCGGCATCCGGAGCTTTGACAAAAAACGTTATTATTACTATGCCCACCTGAGAAAAGACCGTCCCTTCCACGCCGATCTATATGAGGGTAAAGTGGTAAAAGCCGGAGACGTGATCGGATATGTGGGGCGCACAGGATACAGCGCCAAAGAAAATGTCAACAATATTTCCACCAGCCATCTACACGTGGGGATGGAATTGATTTTTGATGAAAGCCAAAAGGAATGCAACAGTGAAATCTGGATCGATTTGTACGCCATTACGCGCCTTTTGCAAAAGAACCAATCCGCCGTCACCCGCGTGGCGGAAACCAAGGAATTTTACCGGACTTATGATTTTCAGGAACCTCAACTGGTGCAATAATTTTTGTGAACATTCTTCTCTGGTTCTTCTTTTTTCAATCCGTGATTATAACATAGCGGCAAAGGCCATTTTTGTCTCATTGCGAGGGAAAGATCCCTTTTTCTTGATGAATGATTTTGGAACGCCTCCCCTATTCTAACAGTTTTCTCTTTTCGGAATTTCCTGATCCAATAACTCTAAACGGGAATACCTTCCCAAATCGACCGGTCCAGAAAAGAGGAATCCTTCCCTCCTCAACAGGAAACTGGAACCAGCCTCTGGAAGCCGTCCATTTTTAAAAAGCTAGGTAAAATTTTTACTGCAATGGAAAGCGACAAAAGGGGCTCTCGACCTTTTCCATGGGATTTTTCTTCGTGTCCTTGTCTATTATAAAAAACAGAAATTCTATGTAATATTTTTCCGATTGTGGTAAATATTAAAAAACTGTAATGATATTGTCATCCAAAAAAACTTGACAGTCGTTCACAATATGATAACATTAATTTTGAAATGTTCCCCTAAGCGGGAACGGATGCGTATGGTGATCTTCATGAAACAACCGCTTTCTCTCTTTCGGAACTTCCTGCCTGTCTTTCTGACGTTATGTATCTTGTTTACCGGATGTGCGCAACAAGAAAATTGTTCTGAAGTTTCCGTTTTATCGGACGAGCTGGATGTCTCGGAGGCTCTTTCTTCCCCGGATTCCCAGGCGTCCGATATTCCCACGCTGGCTTCTCAGATTTCCCCTTCCAACACAGATAGCTCCAGTTTCCCTTTTGAAAACCCGTCGCAGACAGAATCGGATCCTGCGGCCCAAGCGGATGCTTTTTTCGACGACGCCGTTTTTATTGGGGATTCTGTGAGTTTAAAGCTAAAATATTATTGTATGCAACAACGTAAAACGGGACAATCAACATTAGGACAAGCCCAGTTTTTGGTATCCGGCAGTATGGGAAGCGCCAATGCCCTTCGGCCGGTCTCGCCGGAATCCATTCATCCTTCCTATCAGGGAAAAAAGATGGCTCTGGAAGATTCGGTCGCCCAAATGAAGGCCAATAAAGTCTTTCTCATGCTGGGCATGAACGACATTGGATTATACGGCATAGACGCATCCATGCAAAACTTAGACGCATTGATTCAACGGATCCTGAGCAAATCCCCATCCGCCTCTATCTTTTTGCAATCGGTCACCCCCATGCTCAAGGGATCGGAACGGGAAACGCTCAACAACGCCGTAATCCAGGAATACAATGCCCAGCTGCAAGCTTACTGCCAGGAAAAAGGGTTCACCTATCTGGATATCGCGTCTAAGATGCAGGATGGAGATGGCTTCCTGATCCCGGCATATTGCAGCGACCCGGAAGCTATGGGCATTCATTTTACCGACCTGGCTTGTTCCATTTGGGTGGATACTTTGGAATCTATCGCGTCCTGATACGTTTCGATTGTCGCTTTGCCTTTTTGAAATTCTGTGTTGGAGGTTTTGTCTATGAAACGGATCGCTTCTATTTTCTTGTTATGTTTCTGTCTGTTTTTCGCTTCCGCCTGTTCTTCCAATCCCGACGCCAATCTCAGCGAAGTCATGGAGGAGATGGAAAAACAAGGGGATTTGTCAGATATGATGGCGCTGGATTCCTCTGATCTCACCGACCTATACGGGATCTCCCCCGAAGATGTGGAGCAATTTGAGGGAAAGATACGCTCCGATGGAATCCACCCAGACGAAATTGTTTTAATCCAGGCCAAGAATTCCCAGGCCGCCGCCCGGATCCAGGACGCCTTGACAAACCGCTGGGAAAGCAAGGGCAACGAGGCCAAAGATTATAACCCGGATGGATATGCGCTGATCCAGAAATGCGGGGTGCGCACAGACGGCAACTATATTTCCATGATTGTCTCCCCTGATTATGAGGCGCTCAATTCCACTTATGACCGTTTTGTCAAATGATTTTGTTTGTTGGAATCTTTCTGCCACGACGCGCGGAGCAGCAGGGTAGCCGCTCCGCTTTTTAATGCTAAGAAAAGGGATGATTGCTGTTGGTTTTTTCCAGTCTGTTGTTTTTGTTTCTCTATCTCCCCATTGTGTTGGGTATCTATTATATTACCCCGCGCCGGTTCCGTAATCTGTTCCTGTTTGTGGCGAACCTGGTATTCTACGGATGGGGGGAACCCGTCTTCATTTTGGTGATGATCTTTTCTACGGTGGTCAACTACATATACGGGCTATTGATCCATAAATACCAGGATCAAAAACGTACCGCCAAAATTCTGCTCATTACCTGTATCATTGTCAATTTGGGGTTGTTGGGATTCTTCAAATACGCCGGCTTTGTTGCCAGCATTTTGCAGAGCATCCCTCTGTTCTCCAACCTGCCCACCCCTCTGATCCCCCTCCCTATCGGTATCTCTTTCTACACCTTCCAGATCATGTCCTATGTCATCGACGTATACCGGAAGGAAACCAGCGTGCAACGCAATGTGATCACGTTCGGCACCTATGTGGCGCTGTTCCCCCAGCTCATCGCCGGTCCCATTGTCCGCTATCAGGACGTGGCGGATCAAATGGATCACCGGGTGGAAAACCTGGATCAGTTCACCAACGGGGTAAAGCTTTTTCTGGTGGGATTGGCGAAAAAAGTGCTCATTGCCAACCAGATGGGCGCGTTGTGGGACAGCCTGCGCCAGACCTCCGAAACCAACGGGATCCTGGGATCCTGGGTGGGGATCATCGCCTTTACCTTCCAGATTTATTTCGATTTCAGCGGCTATTCCGATATGGCCCGCGGCCTCGGCAATATGCTGGGCTTTGAGTTTTTAATCAACTTCAATTACCCCTATATCTCCAAAAGCATTACGGAATTCTGGCGCCGGTGGCACATCTCCCTGGGCACCTGGTTCCGGGAATATGTGTATATTCCCCTAGGAGGGAACCGGAAAGGCAAGCCCCGTCTGCTGTTTAACCTGTTGGTGGTGTGGTTTTTAACCGGGCTTTGGCACGGCGCGAGCTGGAACTTTATCCTTTGGGGATTGTATTTCGGCGTGATCCTAATTATAGAAAAATTCTTTTTGCTCAAACGTCTGGAAAAAGCGCCCCCCGTGGTCTCCCACCTGTATGCTCTGGTGCTGATCGTGCTGGGCTGGGTCATCTTTTACTTTGAGAGCACCCCGGAAATGTTCCAGTATTTCGGATTCCTGTTCAGCGGTTCCGCCGGGTTGATCGGCGGGGACGCTTTGGCGCTTACCCTGTCCTATCTGCCCCTGCTTCTGGTGGCGGGAGTGGCCAGTACTCCTCTTATGGCAAAGCTGTACGAAAAAGTAAAATCCATGCGCTATACCTGGATTCCGGAGACCGTCGCCTGCCTTCTGGCTCTGGTGGTATGTACCGCTACCCTGGTCAGCCAAAGTTACAATCCGTTTTTGTATTTCCGGTTTTAGGAGGCGTACGGCATGAAAAAGAAAGAACAACTAAAACGTTACGCGCCCACCCTTCTGTTTTGCGTATTTATCGCCGTGATGACGGTGCTGTTTTTCGTACTTCCCAAGCAGAGCTTTTCCCCGGATGAAAAACGGGTGCTGGAAGAAAACCCGAAATTCACCCTGGATTCCCTGGCGGACGGAAGTTACGGGAAAAGCGTGGAAAATTACCTTTCCGACCACTTTCCCGGGCGGAAATTTTTCGTAGGGCTAAACGCCTATTACAACCTGTACAGCGGGCGCAACGGTTCCTCCGATATCTATTTCGGGAAGGACGGTTATCTCATCAACGCTCCCATCACCTGGAATCAGGAAAACCTGCAAAAGAATCTGGATCATATCAACACCCTGGCCCAGCAGATTTCCGCGCCTGTGGCGGTGAGCGTCGTCCCCTCCACAGGCTATATCATGGAGGACAAGCTGCCTTCCGTGCACAGGCCCTACCACGACCGGGAGATCTTGCAGGAGGTTTCCTCTTCTCTGGATCCCAGCATCCAGTACATCGACCTGCAACAGGCTTTCCAGGAGCAGTCAGGCGAACAACAGCTTTTTTATAAAACCGACCACCACTGGACCAGCGCCGGCGCTTACCTGGGATACCGGGTCCTGGGCCAGCAGTTAGGCTTTACCCCGACAAAGCGGGACGTATATCAGGTGGAAACCTGCGGCGGGTTTTACGGTACTTCCTATTCCCACAGCGGCTACTGGCTGAGCGCCCCCGATACCATTGAACTCTGGCACAATCCCCAACTGTCGGATATTTCCGTGCGGATCGAGGAAACCGGAAAAGATCCGGTAGAAAGCGACAGCATGTTTTTCCCCTCCCATCTGGAAGAGGAAGACAAGTACCCGGTTTTCCTGGACGGCAACCACGGCTATACCAAGATCACTAACCCCGACGCCCCGTCGGGAAAGCTCCTGCTCATCAAGGATTCCTTCGGCCATTGCCTGGCCCCGTTCCTGGCGGAGCAGTATCAGGAGATTTATATGATCGATCTTCGCTATTATAAAAACTCTCTGACGGAACTGGCGGAACAGGAAGGGATCGACCAGGTGCTCTTCCTGTACGGGCTGGACAATATGGTCAACGACACCAACTTTGTATGGATCAAATAAAATAACCTATCCTACGACAAAAGCCAACCGGCACATGACAGAATCCTGTCGTTTACCGGTTGGCTTTTCTGTTATATATTTCTATTCCGACTACAGCGTAACCAGAATCTCTTCCCCGGAAGCAGTCTGCACGTCTACAAGCGTCAGCCCTTTGTATTGTTTTCTACAGCGCTTCAATCCCTTGACCAGAACTTCTTTTTGTTCTTCTGTCAACCGGATATAGTTTTGTGTTGCGCGTAAGGCGATGGAAACGCCCAAACGGCTGAGAATTAGGGATGTGGGAAAGTACAGCTGCATCCGGAAATCTTTTGTCCTGATCTTGATTTTCATCATTCCACCGTAATTTCTACGATATCCCCTTCGCTACTTTCCACTTCCACGATTTTTCCCACAACCCCGCTTTCAATCATAGCGACAATGGCTTTTAAATCCAGACTTTTGAGCACTTCGCTTCCCTTAAATTGCAGCATTTCCATATCCATTTGCGACGCGATTTTT
>CAJFUH010000146.1 GCA_904420155.1 uncultured Clostridia bacterium | reverse complement strand
ATCAGGCGGGAAAGCTCCTTA
Organism: uncultured Clostridia bacterium; assembly: GCA_904420155.1. Lineage (GTDB taxonomy): Bacteria > Bacillota > Clostridia > Oscillospirales > Acutalibacteraceae > CAJFUH01. Next base: position 10,562 of record CAJFUH010000146.1, on the reverse strand, counting down.
TCAAACTTTTTGCTGGCCAAACGCTCTTTTCCCCCATGTTTGAGGGATACCGTCAAGCGATCCCCTTCCAAACGGGCGGTAGAATCCTTCACAGTACCGTTTAAACTGGCTATTTTCCGGCTTAATTCTTGTATCAGCTCCGGATAGTAATCTACCGAAAAACTATCTTTCGGAAATTTGGGATAAATATTGACAAAATTCAAGTTCAGCCTGGATTTCGCCAGGCTTTTTTCCGTATCAAAAAGCACGCGGCGTTCCACAGGCTGTGAAAACGCCACGTCAAGTTCCATTGTTCTCTTTTGGGTGTCGATATTCATCGACTGAACGGCGGCCTGCTCCACAGAAGGAAGCAGGCTGGTATCATCCAAATACCTTTTGAATAATTCTCCTAATGTTTTCAACCAGCCCTATCCCCTTCACATTCGCTCGATCTCTTGCATCAATTCCTCTAACAGTTGATCTTCCGGAACTCTCCGGACAACCTCTCCTTTTTTAAAAATTAGCCCCATCCCATCGCCCCCAGCGATGCCGATATCCGCCTCTTTCGCTTCGCCTGGTCCGTTTACCGCGCATCCCATGATAGCTACGGTAAGGTTCTTGTTGCATGCCGCCAGCTTTTTTTCCGCCTGGTTGGCCAAAGCGATCAAATCAATCTTGGTGCGGCCGCAGGTCGGGCAGGATATAAAGTGGATGCCATCTTTCCGGATATCCAAAGCTTTAAGTAAATCCAAAGCCGCCCGTACCTCCTGCACCGGATCATCGGTGAGGGAAACCCGGATGGTATCCCCAATGCCGTGCAGCAGTAAAGAACCGATCCCCGCCGCCGATTTGATAATGCCCATCCGCTGGGTACCTGCTTCGGTTACACCCAGATGGAGGGGGTAATCACATGCCTGGGCGGTCAGCTCATAGGCTTTGACCATCGTCTGTACATGAGATGATTTTAGGGAAAGTACAATATCATTAAAATCAAACTTCTCCAATAAGGAAGCGTGATACAAAGCGCTGTCCCGCAAGGCTTCCGCAGTGGGGCTCCCATATTTCGCCAAAATATCTTTTTCCAGAGACCCAGAATTCACGCCAATGCGAATAGGGATATTTTTATTCCGGCAGGCATCCGCTACCGCTTTTACGCGGCTGTCATCCCCGATATTCCCCGGATTAATACGGATCTTATCCACACCAGCCGCCGCCGATTCCAGCGCCAGCCGATAGTCAAAATGAATATCCGCCACAACGGGGACAGATACTGCTTCCTTTAGCGCAGGAATCAAAGATACCGCTTCCCGATCTGGAATGGCTACGCGGATGATCTCACAGCCCGCTTGCTCCAACGCCACTGCCTGGCGTATGTTCCCTTCCTGATCGTGGGCCGGTACGTTCAACATGGACTGTACCGAAATAGGGGCGTTTCCCCCTATCCGGATAGAACCCACGGAAATTTGTCTGCATCTTCTTCGCTCCATTTTTTACGCTCCTAACCCATGCCCTGTAATCAAGCGCATAACATCACTGAAAGTTACGACTACCATCAATAAGATCAACAGAACAAAGCCAGCCGCATGAATCCATCCTTCATATTTGGGCGGCACCGGCTTCCTCCGGATCCCTTCAATGATCAGGAATACCAGTCTCCCTCCATCCAAGGCGGGCAACGGCAGCAAGTTTACCACCCCTAGGTTTACAGTAATCACTACCATGACATAAATGATATTGTTCACCGCAGCTAAAAAGTTGGTCTTTAACCCTTCCGACGCCACTTCCGTGATCGCGCTGGCCACTCCTACCGGCCCGGATAAATCGCTGAATCCGAACTGGCCGGTGATGAGCCCGGCCAAACTGGCCCATACCATGCGTACCATACTGACAGTCTGTTTAAACGATTCCGTAATAAGGCTGCCTAGATTTTTCGGTATCCCCTGTACAATAAAATCAATTACCACTGACCGAGTGCCGTTGTCGTTTTCCACTGCATCAAACGTGACATCTTTGAGAGTCACTTTCTGCCCATCCCGGATCACTTCCATCTCTACCACAGAATCTTTATCCGTGGCAAGGGCAAAACTCATATCCGGACTGCTCCAAATGGCATACCCATTGATCGATGTGATCTGATCCCCCACTTGTAGGCCGGTGGCCTGGGAAGAAGCATTATCTGCAAAATCTACAACAGTCGTGCTGGCAAACCCATTCTGTTGTCCCAACAAAATCATCATAAGCACAATGCCGAGGATAATGTTCATGATCGCTCCCATGGCTACCACCAGGATCCGTTTCCAGACCGGTTTATTGCCAAAAGCAGCCTCGTCATCGCTTTCGCTGTCTTCCCCTTCCATGGCGCAATAACCCCCTATGGGGAAAAGGCGTAGGGCATATTTGGTCTCCCCTTTTTGGAATTTCAAAAGGGCCGGCCCCATTCCTATGGCAAATTCATTGACCCGGATTTTGGAAAGCTTCGCCATAATAAAATGGCCAAACTCATGAATAAAAATAATAAATCCAAACAACAAGACTGCAATAATAATGAGCAATACAACAGTAATGGTTACCACCTCATCTGGCGCCAACGCTGTCCAAAACAAATGCTCTGGCCGCGTTGTCCGCCTGTAATATATCTTCTAAACAAGAAACCGTTCCGGCTTCCTGCCTTTCCACCGCCTGCTCCACCAGACAACCGATATCCGGAAAAGATATCTTTCCCTGCAAAAAGAGCGGTACCGCCGTTTCATTGGCGCCATTGGCCGCCGCCGGGGCCAACCCTCCTTTTCGGATGGCCTTTTTACAAGCGCGCAGGCAGGTAAAGGTTTCTTCATCCGGCGAATAAAAAGTCAGGCTCCCCACTTTTGTCAGATCTAACTGCTCCACGGGGGAAGGATATCGCTCCGGCCAAGTGATCGCGTATTGAATGGGAATCCTCATATCCGGGACGCCCATCTGTGCAATCATAGAATGATCCTGATATTCAATCAGGGAATGCACAATACTCTCACGATGTACTACAATATCGATACGATCCACCGGCATAGAAAATAACCAGAACGCTTCCATGAGTTCCAACCCTTTATTCATCATTGTGGCGGAATCAATGGTCACTTTTGCCCCCATATTCCAATTGGGATGCTTGAGAGCCTGTTGTGGAGTCACTTGCTTCAGTTCTTCTCTTGTTTTACCAAAAAAAGGCCCGCCGGAAGCAGTGAGGATCAAACGGTTCAGTGCTTTGGGGGTAGGACATCCCTGCAAGCACTGAAAAATCGCCGAGTGTTCGCTGTCTACCGGGAGGATTTTAATCCCCTTTTGTTTTGCTTTCTCCATTACCAAGGTCCCGCCTGCCACCAGGGTTTCTTTGTTGGCCAAAGCTACGTTTTTTTGGGCTTCTATCGCCTCCAGTGTGGGCTGAAGCCCCACCATGCCTACCACTGCGTTTAAGACCACATCCGCCTCAGGATATTTGGCCGCCTGGCACAAGCCTTCCATCCCGACGGTTACTTCTATATGGCTATCCGCCAGACGCTTTTTTAACTCCAGCGCGGCCTGTTCTTCATAGACTGCTACCAATTTGGGGGAAAATTCCCGCGCTTGTTGTTCCAATAAGTCAATATTAGAGTGTGCCGCCAGGGCGCAAACCGGGATTCCAAGCTTACGAACTACATCCAAAGTCTGGGTGCCAATGGAACCGGTGGAGCCTAATAGAGAAAGATTTCCAGTCATAGCCACACGAACCTCCGCGTTTAATCATATTATACGCTATACAAAGGGAGATATTGCGCGAATAAATAAAGAAATGGCGCCACAAAAACCACGCTGTCAAAACGGTCCAGAATTCCGCCGTGACCAGGGATTGCATTGCCGAAATCTTTGATATGGCATCCTCTTTTTACCAAAGAGAAACACAAATCTCCCAATACGGACAAGACAGAACCTACCAATCCCAAGAGAATCAGGCTTAGATAATGCACGTTTGTCCCTTCTGGGAAAATCCATAGGTCAAAAATAACCCCTACCAGCAATGTGGACAGCACGCAAACAATCACGCCCCCCACAACCCCTTCGACCGTCTTTTTGGGGCTGATATCCGGACATAGTTTATGTTTTCCCAGGAAACTTCCAAAAAAATAAGCCCCGGTATCCGCCATCCACGGCAAGGCCAGCACCATGACTATAAAGAAAATCCCAAACATAGCGTTTTGTTCCAGCCCCATATCCCGCAGCGTGATAATCTTACTCAAGGACAGCGTGATCAACAAGTTCATACTGTAAATCACAGCGATATCCTTAAAAGTCAGCACTTTGTTCATAAAGATCATAATGGAAAAGATCAGAAGGGTATAAAGATACCAGGCAATCTGCCAGGCAAACCCTTCTCCCAGCAAAGGCATTGCTGCGGCAAATAAAAAGCTGGGAATTGTGATCCCATACATCCGGAAAATCCCCATAGCGGTAAACATTTCATAAATAGCCAAAATACAAATCAGGGCAATAGCGATATTGATAGCAAAAGGAACCCAGATACTCAGAATTAAAAGGCCTAGCGCGAAAGATACCCCTACAATAGCAGACAAAATTCGTTTTAGCATTTACACCCCTCCAAAGCGTCTATTGCGCATGGCGTATTCATCCAATGCTTTTTCTAGATCCTTTGGCTTAAAGTCAGGCCATAGCACATCCATGGTTACATATTCTGCATAAGCCGACTGCCACAACAGAAAATTGGAGATCCTCCGTTCTCCACTGGGACGGATAATCAGATCTGGGTCTGGCTGCCCTGCTGTATAAAGATGGTCGCTGATAGCCTTTTCATCGATCTCCTCCACCGACAGCCGGCCGTCTTTTACTTCTTGCGCCAGTTCCCGGGCCGCCTTGGTAATTTCATCCCTACCGCCGTAATTCATAGCGATATTTAACACCATGCCGGTCTTTTGGGCAGATGCCTTTTCTGTCCGTTCAATCAATTCCTGCAATTCCGGGGCAAAGCCGCTCTTATCCCCTAAAAAAATCACCTTAATATTTTCTTCCTGAAAATCACGAAGCGCCTCTTCCAGATATTGCCGAAAAAGCTTCATCAAAGCCTGCACCTCATCTGCGGGGCGTTTCCAATTTTCTGTAGAAAACGCATATACGGTGAGATATGGGATTCCAATATTGCTGCAATATTTTGTGATAGTACGAAAATTATTAGCGCCTACCGTGTGCCCGGCGGTTCGGGGCAAGCCGCGCTTTTTTGCCCATCTCCCATTGCCGTCCATGATAATCCCCACATGCTGCGGCAATGTCCGGGCCTGCTGATTGTTTTTTTCTTTTGAGAACAACCCCATCCAATATTCACTGCCAATCTAAAGCTTGTGATTGTGGAAAAATCCACAATCACAAGCTACCGTTTTTATTTTATATTTCCATGACTTCCTTTTGCTTTTTCTCCGAGATCGATTCAATCTCTTTTCCAAACTTATCCGTGATTTCCTGCATACGCTTTTCCGCGTCTTTCAGGTCATCCTCGGTGATTTCGGAGGCTTTCTTCATAGCTTTTAATTTTTCGATGGCATCCCGGCGCACGGAACGGATGGCGATCTTGGCTTCCTCCGCCATTTTGCTGACGTCCTTTACAATTTCTTTACGGCGATCTTCTGTCAAGGGCGGGAAAATAATGCGGATGATCTTTCCGTCGCTTTGGGGATTGATCCCCAGATCTGAAGTCTGGATCGCACGTTCTACAGCTCTTACCACAGAAACATCCCACGGCTGGATCGTCAGCGTGCGGGCTTCCGTTACGGAAACAGCCGCCAATTGGTTGATTGGAGTAGGGGTTCCATAATAATCCACCATAATTTTATCTAATACCCCTGGATTTGCGCGCCCTGCGCGAATGGATGCGTACTCATGAGTGAGCACTTGGACGGTTTTATCCATTTTATGTTCTGCCGCTTGAAAAACTTCTTTCATGATTATACTTCCTCCTTCACCAATGTGCCGATGGGACATCCGCACACGGCGTCTACAATATTTTGGGGATTCTCAATACTAAAAACCAAGATCGGAATGTGATTATCCTTGCACATCGACGCCGCTGTGCTGTCCATCACCTGCAACTCTTGATTTAACACATCCAAAAAGGATAAGGTATCATATTTTACCGCTTGAGGGTTCTTTTTGGGATCGCTATCGTAAACACCATCTACCATGGTAGCCTTTAAGATGATATCCGCGTCAATTTCCGCAGCGCGCAACGCAGCTGCCGTATCGGTGGAAAAGAAGGGGTTTCCGGTTCCGCACCCAAACACCACAACACGGCCTTTTTCCAGGTGGCGGACTGCCCGGTTCCGGATATAGGGTTCCGCTACCTGCTGCATAGAAATCGCGGTCTGCACTCTCACGGGAACTTCCAGCTGTTCCAACGCGTCCGCTACCCCCAACGCATTGATCACAGTGGCCAGCATCCCCATATGATCCGCACGGGTGCGGTCCATATTGCCGCTGCTGCGGCCTCTCCAGAAGTTTCCTCCGCCTACCACAATGCCGATTTCTACTCCCATATCCGCGCACTGTTTGATGGCGTTTCCGATGGATAACACTGTGTTTTCGTCAATCCCGTGCTTGCCGGTTCCCGCCAGGGATTCACCGCTCAGCTTCAGCAGAATTCTCTTATACTTTGGCTGCAAATTCAACACTCCCCAAATAACAATTTGTTACTCTTTATCTTACAATAGTTGGATATCGATGTAAAGCTTTTCTCAGTGAATAATCATATTATTAATCCTTTGTTAAAAAATCGCCTACTTTTTCAGGGGACTTTTCTCTAATTTATTTCCATAACATAGAAAAAATCTAAATAGAATATAATTGTTTTTAAACTTCATCAATCTATCTTTCCCTGACAATTCCCCCTTCACCAAACACATGGCTGTCAGAAATTCCAGGTAAAATCCCAGTCTTTTCCACTTTTGTTCATTGGCTTCCATATAGAAAAAGCAAAAAGGCTGCTTTTTTTCGGTAAGGATTTTCTTTCTGCTTTTTGGCCAGACATTTCATCCCTCGGTGGTCATAAAATTGATAATGGCAGCTGGTATCCGTATATAAAAAGAAGCGCCGATGCCCAAACTGTTCCTTCGCTTTTTCAAAAAGTTTCACACCGATCCCATGTCCCTGCAACGAAGGCGAAACGGCCAACAATGTAATTTCTCCTTCAAATTCATATCCGCTGTCTTGTAAAAGCTTTTGACAGGAACGGTCATATTCTGTCATATGATCCCTCATGGTTTGGATTTCCTTCTGTCCCAACCCAGCCGGCGCCTTTTCCCTTTCAAAAGAAAAGGGAGGTAACTTTTCCCCTTCCCTTATGGCGACCAATCCGGCGATCTGTCCATCCATCACCGCTACCTGCGCGGAAGTGGAGTGGTTTAATGTTTTTATCAGATATTCGTTAGACAGATATCGCCCCGCCTCCTCGCTCCCGCATAAGGAATCCATCTCCCAAACATCCCGAACAATTTGCGTCAATATATCTAGATCTCCCTTTTGGATCGGGCGAATATGTAACATAACATGCCTCCTTTATTATCCTAAATCGTATGGTTTCATCTGACGATACAGCCATTCTAAAATCACCGACACTACATAATCCTGTTCTTCTTCCGTCAACTCTCTTCCTTTAGGGATCCCATGCCATTTTTGCAGGCAGCTACGGCAACAAGTAGCTGTAGCGTGCTGGGCAATAAATACCGGATGTCCTCTCATGGGGGTCTGTTTTCCATCATTAAGTATCTCTGCGGGAAACAATCTCTGTCGGATAAAATCCTCAGCATGTCGGCGGATGGTTTCCATCCCTTTCTTTTTTATATAGGATATCTCCTCCAAAGAAAGCTGAAATCGGCTGCGAAACTCGGAATGAGAGAGACGCTGTAGTATTTCCTCTACAGATTGGGCGGATCGGTCTATGATCAGATTTACTTCTGGATAATAATTGATCCCCGCCTTTTTTGCCTGCGCCATTTGAAATCTTCTGTCTATCTGGTAAACCCTACCTTCCTTTTGAAAACGGGCTCCCGTCTGTTTAAAATAGAAAGCCACCCCATAAGCCAGGCATTGCCTACGGGTTTCCAGAACCCAATCATAGTTACAGATTCTGGCATTTTGGCCGGATTCTCCTCCACAAGTAACAGCCCGGATTTTCCCGCTGGCAAGATAAGGCTCAATATGAATTTCTTCTAACATAGGCTCTTCAATAATCTCACGGTATCGGATTGGGCATTCCAAAAAAATAGGCAGGCGCGCGTCCGCCTGTTCTTGATTTTCACAGGTGCAAATAACTGTCACATTGTTATATCCCTCTCCCCAGTCGCCCGGAAGGCATTGCACAAACCGATGGATACGTTTCGTGATAATAACAAAATGGAGATCGGTCCGTTCCCGGATCATATCCCATATCTCTTTTCTCCATAGATCGGCCTCCGGCAAAAAGAAATCCGAAGTCATACAAGTATAAACATCCCCTTCGGTAGCCTGTAACTTATATTCTCCTGCCCTATTCTTTTTGATAGGAAGGGAAAAACTGCTTGTTTTCGTCACGATACTGCTATCTTTTCCAAACTGGCTGTCCCGGCGGTAAACATAACAGTTTTGGCATCCGGGAGAAATTTTTTTGCAGCCATGCCAAGGATTCCAAATTGTCATGGTTTCTCTCTCCCTTTCTAATCTTCTCCCCCGAAGTAACTGTTTCACACAATATTAGCACTCACAGCATCTTATTTTATCATCTATAAAAAATATCTCCATTTTATGATCTTTAACAAGATACTGCTATCAAAAATAATTTTTATTTTTATGTAAAGTTTACTACTATTATAATCAATAATTTTATACAAGTAAACTATAAAAAGCCACTTCTTTCCGCTCTTTGAAATTTTTTTATTTTGATTCGATCCTATAAGCTTTTATAAAAAAGAGCTTGTTCAAGACGGTACTCCTAAACAAGCTCAGTAAAATTTTTAATTTGCAAAGATAAGTAAGATTTTCCTCTTTATTTATGTTTTTATCTTTTTATTTTTCTGGAAGCGGTTTTTTCAAATTCTGTTTCCCTGACTTTCAGGCTATAGATCCTTTTTTGCAGGGGCGCTTCTTTATTATATTCGTCGATCAGCCCTTGCAAAGCCTCCTGCGCATTACGAATCCTTTTCTTTTTCATATACTCATAATCCGGGAAGATTTCCGCTTCGATAACGCCTGCGCGGTCTCTTACCAACACCTCTTTCACAAGCCGGGAAGTGCTAAGCTTATTTTCCAGTTCTTCCGGAGAAATATTTTCACCGTTTTTGGTAATAATCAAATTCTTTTTTCTTCCGGTCAGATAGACAAAGCCTTCATCATCTACATAGCCCAGGTCTCCTGTTTTTAGCCACCCGTCCTCCAAAGTCTGGGCTGTCTCTTCCGGCATCTTATAATATCCCATCATGACGCTGCCGCCCTTCACCCACAACTCCTCATTGACAACCTTGGCTTCACAGTTAGGAATCAGCTGCCCTACCGATTCTCTTCTCCGGTTCCAGCTGACGCTGGTACTGATAACCGGGGAACATTCCGTCATCCCATAGCCTTGCAGGATCGTAATGCCATACCGGTCAAACAAATCGATGTAATCCGGATTGAGATAGGCTCCTCCACTGCAAATCGTATGAAACTGCTTCCCAAAGACCATATTTTTTACCAGCTTATCCGGCAAGCCGGAAACCTCTTCCAATTTTTTGGCCATCACTTCAATCATCAGCGGCACCATCAGCATGAGTTCCGGTTTAAACAGCTTGATATTTTTGGCTACCCGCATCAAAGAATCGTTGATGCATAGGACAGCTCCCAAGGAAATCCCTTTGAGGATATCCATACTCAAGCAATAAGCGTGATGGATAGGAAGGACGGAGAGAAGCACCGTTCGTTCCGGGATCTTCATATCCAGGCAAGTGGCGTTTTCCGCCATATTTCTCTGGGTAAGCATTACGCCTTTGCTTTTTCCCGTTGTCCCGGAGGTAAACATAATGGTACATAGCTGATCTGGATCCGGCTCGTAGTCAAAGGAACCTTGGTTGTCTTTCACCAGCTGCCAAAAAGAAAGCATGTCTTCGTCATGTCGTTCTGACTGCATGGAAATCAGATGCTTTAATTGCGGGCAGCGTTCTTTGACGATTTCCCCCACGTCTTTACGTACCTGGTCCAAAACCAAACAGGTCACATCCGCCCGGTCAAGCAGCTCGCACAACTCTTCCGCTGGCAGCGAAGAATCCAGCGGCACCGCCACTCCACCGCTGTTTACAATCCCAAAATAGGCGGACAGCCATGTATAGGAAGTAGCTCCGATGATAGCCGTGTGCCCTCCCTGCTCGCCTAACGCTTTTAAAGCGCGGGAAAAGCTTTCGCTGTCTTGGCGCAGTTGGGTATACGTTTTAGCCGCTATCTCATTTTTGCCCACTTTATAGCGGACCGCGTCCTCTTTACCGTATTTTTGCTCCGTATTTACAAGAATGTCCCGAATGATATTGCAAACCATGGTTGTTCCCTTTCTCTGCTTACGCAGTCAGTTT
>CAJFUH010000145.1 GCA_904420155.1 uncultured Clostridia bacterium | reverse complement strand
AGTTGCCCAATCGGAAAAATATGGGTATAATAAGGGCAACCATTCCATAGAAAGGAGATTGTGCCCCTATGACAAGCACATTTTTACACACGAATTTTAACGTATTTGATTTGGATAAATCCCTTGCGTTTTATGAGAAAGCCCTGGGATTGACCGAATGCCGCCGGATCAATGCCTCGGACGGGTCTTTTATCATTGTATATCTGACCGATCATACGACAGACTATAAGCTGGAGCTCACCTGGCTGAGAGACCGGGAGCAGCCGTATAATTTGGGGGATAATGAAATCCATCTGGCAGTCAGGGTCCCGGATAAAAAGGAGGCCCACGCCCTGCATGAGGAGATGGGCTGTATCTGCTTTGAAAACAAAGAGATGGATTTATATTTTATTTCCGATCCGGACGGCTACTGGATCGAAATTTTAGACCGTTAACGTCAATCAAAGGAAAAAGACAACAAAAGCAGCGCGCACTCAACGGATGAAATGCACGCTGCTTTTTTCTTTTAGGCATAGACAATTCAAATAGACTAGTTTTGAGGAACCAGCCGTCCCGTAAAGAAAGGGCTGCCAAATTCTTCATGGCTATCCTCGTCGGAAGATTCTGTACTAGCGATAGCAGGGCCTTGGGAAGCCTCGCGGTCTGCGAAGGAAGTCTCTTTGCAATTGACACTGGAACATTCTGAAGAATCTTTAGAGTTAAAGATCATCTCTACGGCGTCCACTAATTTATGATATTCCCCTTTCAGAGAATTCATATAAGTAGTGCCTTCCTCTGTTACTTCGTAGTACTTACGCAGCCTGTTATCTTCGGATACACATTTTGCGTACTCCCGGATAAAACCAAACTTCTGAAGACGATAGATGGCAGGATATAAAGTAGCTACGCTGTAAGCGGAGTTACTTCTATGATCTAATGCCTGGATCATTTCGTACACGTACATGGGTTTTTCGCCCAACAGAAATAGAACCAGCATTTCTGTGGTCGCCTTTTTGAAGTTGTCTTTCATGCCGTCGGCAGTACCGCTTTTACCGTTATAATTTTCTGTCATAGTTATCCCCACGCTATCCATTCTAAATTTTTGTGTTTGAGTGTTTCTTACCGTATACCTGTAGTATACTACATCGTTTAATAGATATCAACAACTTATTGTTACCAAATTTAGAAATTAAAGAAAATTTTTTGTGAAGCAGTGTATATTATTGACTTATAATGGGCCTTGTGGTATAATTTTGTGGAAATAAAGGGACAGTTTCTCATTTTATTGAAAGAGAAAAGTGTCTATAAAAATTTGCTTACACCAAATACCTTCCCATACATGCGGCCCGGAGTTTCTCTCTGGGCCGTTTTTCTTTGTTTTTCCGAATCAGAAACGATGTTTTTACCAAAGAGCACTCGTTTTTACATATCGGCTATGCTATAATAAGAAAAAATTGGCGAATAAAACCAAATAACCCACACAGAAAAAAGAAAGGAAGGAATAACATGAAACAAAAGTTGTGGCCGGTATGCTTGGTCATTGTGCTGTTGGCTGGCATTTTAGGGGGATGCGGGAGCAAAGGACCGCAGGTGACTGAATATGGGGAAAAACCGCCGATAGAAAACTTATCCTGGGGAATGAGTATAGAGGACGCCTTAAAATCGTTGGGACTGACGGAAGATGACGTAACGATTTCCAGCCGGGAAGACATCAGCAATATGGCGTTGGGAGAGGACGTCCAGGTTCCCGGTTTGGAAGGGAAGGTATCCCTCCAGTTTTTAGAGGCCGTTGATGATGTGGAAATCGGGCTCTATTCGGTCACCGTTGCCTCAGAAGATCAGGACATGGAGGCTATGAAGCAAGCCTTGGACGAAAAGCTGGGCGTTTCAGGAGAACAAGATGGGGACGGATACCTGTGGAAAACCGGGAGCGACCGTATCGATTCTGTTCCAGAGGCCCAATGGACCGGTATGTTCCAGGATTTTGTGGATCAGGACGATACAACAAAAAATTTAGAGTCCTTTACCATAGTCACCCTTTCCGAAGTGACAAAGAACGATACCGCCAGACGGGAAGCGGTTTTCTTTGGAAAAGCGGCGGCCTATTCCGCCGCGGCGCAGAGACAGGCGCAGTAAGGTCCAGAAAAATATAAAAAATCAAATAGTTTCATGTAAAGGCCGTTGCAACCGTTTGAAATTCTGTTGCAGCGGCTTTTTATTTAAATAAAATATTAAAAAATTTTTCGCTTGCTTTTGATCAGACACATCCAATTTTCTCCTAAGTATGTTCTTTGAAAATCAGACAAAAATAAGAAGGAAAGAAAAAGCGTTACAGGAAAAGGAACGTTTCCAAAATCTTTCACGTCTATTCGGAACAAGGTGGGAAAATCTAATGTTGTGTCTGAGATGTCTAACTATGATATTATTGATATGGAGGTACCAGAAAATGAGCAGAAATGCAATGGGGATCATCAAAGGGATTGGCGGCGGACTGGCTGCCGGAATGGCCGTTGGGTTTATCGGCGGGCAGATGATGAAAAACTCTAAGCAAATGAAAAAGAAAGCCGGCAAGGCCATGCACGCTGTGGGCGACCTGTTTGAAAACGTGCAATATATGTTTAAATAAAAGATCTCTAAAGCAAAAGCGGCGGCGGTTTCCCTACTTCTTTTCCTCTTAAAGAAAAGAACCTATGGAGACCGCCGCCGCTTTTTTGATGGGAAAGAGGTTACAGCCTTTTTTCAGAATGGTAACAGCAGTGTCATTGCATTGAATGGGAAGAAATGTTAAGATAAAACCAGATGGATAGGTATTTGAACGATATTTTCCCATTTGTATTCGAACAAATCAAGAAAATCTTACAAGGGGGATGGATATGTTTCGGTGGAAATCAATCGTCAGCCTTTTTCTCTGCCTGGTCCTGTGCCTAAGTTTGGCTGCCTGTCAAGGGCAGGACGAGGGTCCCATGGCAGAGACGGTCAATTATAATCTGGAAAAAGAGCCGAAGAGCTTAGACCCGCAAATCGCGGATGATTACTCGTCCCGCATTGTCATTATGGCTTTGTTCGAAGGGCTGGTCCGGATGGACGCCGAGGAAAATCCAACCCCGGGGGTAGCGACTTCCTGGGAAGCCAATGACGATAACACATCGTTTACCTTTTATTTGCGGCAAGACGCTAAATGGCCTGCATGGACCGATAAAGAGGATAATAAACAAGAGCAGCGTCCCGTTACCGCACAGGATTTCGTCTACGGCCTGCAACGTGCGCTGGACCCTGTTACCAGTTCCCCCACAGCGGGGGAGCTGTATCCCATCAAAAACGCCGAGAAAGTTAACCGGGGCGAGGTTGCGGTAGAAGAACTGGGAGTAACCGCCCTCAACGATTATACCCTTGTGGTTGAGCTGGAATATCCTTATGAAGATTTCCCGGCGCTTATGGCTTTGCCTGCCGCTATGCCCTGCAACCGGCAATTTTTCGAGCAGTCCGGTGGGCAGTATGGGCTGGAGGTATCCTCCATCCTGGGAAACGGCCCCTATCAATTTACCAACCGATATAGTTGGGAACATTCCAAATCCATCGCCCTTGTGCGGAATGATTCCTATCAGGGGGAATCGCAGCCCATTCCCGCGGGGCTGAACTTTTCCATTGGAGAGGATATGAGCAATGCGGCGGAGGCCATCCAAGCGGGAACCGTGGATGCCGCCCCGCTGCCCGGGGATCAAGTGGAGGCCGGGGAACAGGAAGGATTCCACCTGACCTCTTTTGAGGATACCACTTGGGGGCTGTGCTTTAATACGCAGGATTCTGTGTTCAGCAATTTGAATATCCGAAAAAGTTTTGTACAGTCGCTTGACCGGGATTACGTGCTTTCCAAAGTACCGGACAATTATTCGGTGGCAGATGATATCATTGTACCGGGGACTTCTCTGGGAGGGCAGAATTACCGTTCCCTGGCGGGGGGAGGATTCTATTTGAAAGCGGACGACAACGCCCGGGTTTTCCTAAATACCGGCTTGCAGGAACTGCAATTGGACCGGCTCCCCTCTATCCGGATCCTATGCCTGGATGATCCGCAAGTGACCAGCATGGTAAATAATATGCTGGAACTGTGGTCCCGGGAGCTGGGGTATTATATGAACATGGAAGCTCTGAGCCGCAGCGAATTGACCCAACGGGTAAATGCGGGAAATTACCAGGTGGCGTTGGCCCCCATCCGGGCGGAAAACGACGGCCCGATGGAATTTCTCTCCTTGTTTTCTTCAGAAAATCCCGATAATCCCGTAGGGTTGCAGTCCGGAGAATTTGACAGTTATTTGTCCCAGGCGGAGGACCTGCCTTTGAATGAAGGGGTGGAATATTATGTCCAGGCGGAACAGTACCTCAATAACCAGGCTATCTTTTATCCCCTTTGCTATGAAAAGAGGTTTTTTGCTTCTGCCGCCAATGTAGAGGGGATTATTTTCCATTCCTATGACAGGGGCGTGGACTTTCTCCATGCCGTCAAAGCGACAGGATAAGTTCCAAAGGAGGGGGGATATAGATGCAATTGGATGAAATAGCCCGCCGGTTGTTGGATGACGGCGTAGCGCAAGTGGGGTATTCCCACTTAGCCGATGTTTTGCCCCAGCGGTATCGGCACCTTCCCTATGGCATGACATTGGTCTATAAGCTTTCCGACGCGGTGGTGGAGGAAATTATATCCTGGCAGGAGCCGGGGCCTACCTTTTCCTATTTCCAGCACTACCGGGCGGTCAATGCGTTTTTAGACCGCAAGACCCTGTGGGTTACCGCTATGCTGGAGCGGATGGGGTACCGGGCGATGCCGGTGGCGGCGTCTCAAAGCGTGCGGGATATGGGCGAGTATGCGGGGATTTTCCCCCATAAAACAGCGGCGGTCAGGGCAGGCTTGGGCTGGATCGGAAAAAGCGCCCTTTTCATCTCACCGGTTTTTGGCCCGCGGGTAAGGCTGGCCACAGTATTGACGGACTGTCCGCTTCCGGTCCAGGAATCCCTGCGAGAGATGCCCGGCTGCGGAAACTGTCAAAAATGCGCGGCGGCGTGCCCGGCTTGCGCCATCACCGGGGAAGCGTATCGTCCAGGGATTAGCAAAAGGGAAGATGTGCTGGATCCGAGGGCTTGCAGTGAACATATGAAACGTGCCTATCAGCGGATTGGGCGGGGGGCGGTGTGCGGGATTTGTATGGCTGTCTGCCCCTTTGGAATCAAAAAAGCCACAGAAAAGGCCCGCGTATTTGGAGAGAACCGCTAAAAAACAGCAGACTGCAGAAAGGAGCCGGCTATGCAACAGAAAAAGAATATAGCGCTGTTGGTGGTATGTCTATTGGTAATTGCAGGAGCGGCCGCCATGGGATTTCATTTCAAACAGGCGGCGGAAGTGCCTGTCGGGGGAGCGGCCCAACCGGAAAGTACGGTTTCCTCCGTGGATCCTTCCCCTCAGGAAGATCCGGGCCAATCGGCGGATAACGGAGCCATAGCGCCAAAAAACGAGATTTTCTCTGATTATATGGAACAAGCGAACCAAAAGCTTTCCACCATGACGTTGGAAGAGCGGGTAGGCCAGGTTTTTCTGGCCAGATATCCGGGGGAAGCGGATGCGGCCGAACAGATTAAGACCCTTCATCCGGGCGGCTATGTGCTGTTTGCCAATGATTTTAAAGACAAAACCAAAACCAATGTCAAGCAGGAACTAAAAAACTGCCAATCCGTTTCTGAGATCCCGTTGATTTTAGGGGTGGATGAAGAAGGCGGAACAGTCGTGCGTGTGAGTTCCAATACGGCGTTGGCGCCCAAGCGCTTCTCATCTCCTCAGAGTTTGTACAGCCAAGGGGGGATGGCCGCAGTGCGGGAGGATACCCGGCAGAAATCCCAGTTACTATTGGAACTAGGGCTCAATCTGAACTTGGCCCCGGTGGCGGATGTTTCCACCGACCGCAGCGACTTTATCTATTCCCGCAGTTTTGGGATGAGCGCTCAGCGGACTGCGGAATATGTGGAAAATGTGGTCACGGAGATGAACAAAGAAAACCTGTCCGGCGTGCTGAAACATTTTCCGGGTTATGGTAATAACGAGGATACCCACACAGGGATTGCCAGGGATAAGCGTCCTATGAGCCAGTTTACGGAAACCGATTTCCTCCCTTTCACCGCTGGGATTGAGGCGGGGGTTCCATGCGTTCTGGTATCCCACATTATTGTGGAATGCATGGATGCAGAACAGCCTGCTTCCCTATCCGCCAAGGTACATCAGATTCTGCGGGAGAATTTGGGATTTACCGGCGTTATTATGACAGATGATTTATCCATGGAAGCTATCACCGAGTATACAGGGGGAGAAAACCCGGCGGTAGCGGCTTTTTTGGCTGGAAATGATATGCTGATGTGTTCGGATTTAGAACAGAGTTATCAGGCTTTGTTAGAAGCCGTACAGCAGGGAGAGGTGACGGAAGAACGCCTCAATGAATCGGTAGCGCGTATTCTGGCCTGGAAATACAGCAAAGGTATTTTATCCTAAGCTGCCCGGTGGACATTTTGATAGAATAAGGGCGCGTCCCAGAATTTATTGTTCCGGGGGACGCGCCCTTTCGTTTTGCTTTTTTATTGACGGATCGGGAAATTGCGGCGGCAATAAAAAATTTTTGGCTATTGCTTATCCTTGAAAAATACTGGTTTTATCAAACTTGTTTTGAATACTTTCGGATAGTCTGCAAAGCCAGATACAGAGCGTGGGAGGATGCCAGCCATCGGATCAGTTCCCGTTCCTCCGGAAAATCACGGCTGAGTTTTAGTTCCAAAACCTCTTGGTGCCAAGGGCAGTCTACCCCCACATAGACAAGCCCCACCGGCTTTTCCGGCGTTCCGCCCCCAGGCCCGGCAATTCCCGTCGTGGAGATGCCAATGTCCGCATGGGACAACCGGCGGATTCCCGCGGCCATTTCTGCAGCGGTCTGGCGGGACACGGCGCCAAACCGGGCCAGCGTTTCTTCTGACACTCCCACAATGCGCTGCTTGATTTCGTTGGCATAACTGCAAACGCCGCAGTCAAACACCTGGGAAGAACCGGAAACCTCGGTGATCCGCTTGGAGATGAGGCCTCCGGTACAGCTTTCCGCAGTGGCGATATGGAGATGACGTTTAGAAAGCTCTTGTACCACTGCTGTTTGCAAGGAACCCACGTCCACGCCATAGACATGTTCCCCTAGAAGGCCGCAGATTTCTTCTATCAGCGGGGAAATCATGGCGTCCGCTTTTTCCGGAGTTTCAGCCCCGGCGGTAATACGCAGCAGCATTTCCCCTTCTTTGGCATAAGGGGCGATAGTGGGGTTGGTCAATGCTTCCATACGATCCCGCAGCATGCTTTCCACCTGGGCTTCTCCTATTCCAAATACATGGATGTTATGAGAAATAAATGTTCCCTGGATATACCGGCTCAGGTAGGGGAGTACGCCGTGCAAAAACATGGGTTTCATTTCACGAGGCGGGCCGGGCAGGAGAACAACCGCTTTTCCCTTTCCCTCTACAATCAGGCCCGGGGCAGTACCGTTTTCGTTTTTTAAAATAATCGCCCCTTTGGGCATCATGGCCTGTTTGATATTGTTATCTGTCATAGGCCGGTTTAACTTTTTAAAGTAAGCGCGGATATCACGCAGGGATTCTTCATTGAGTTCCATCTCTAATCCAAAGAGGTCGGCTACAGTTTCTTTGGTGAGATCGTCATAGGTGGGCCCCAGTCCCCCTGTGGTGATGACCAAGTCGCTCTGTTCCAAAGAATGCTGTAGGCAGGATTTCAGCCTTTGAGAGTTGTCACCGACCACAGATTGATGATAGACGGAGATTCCCATCCGCGCCAATTCCTGCGCTAAAAATACAGCGTTGGTGTTGACGATATCTCCTAATAGGATTTCGGTTCCTACACAAAGGATTTCCGCTTTCATATCAAATACCTCCCAATTTTATCAATAAAAAATCAAATCGCAACAGGGGCCGAACAATTGCGATACGGTAGGGATTTGATTCGGCCCCTGTTGATGGAATCTTCTACCTCTATCTTTCCCTTGCTCCCACCCCCGCTCTGCTGCCTTTCTTTTTCTAGAAACCATTTATCGGGTTTTCTAATGGAGTTAAGGTGAAAAATTGGATGAGCGGTACAACCGAGGTATGACGGCGATTTGAGCGGGCTCAGCCGCTCATTTTGAGCCGGCATACTTCCCGGGCTGACTTAGAAGACCCGCCGCAGCGGTCTTTGTAAGGGGTTTCAAAGGGGGGAGACACGACTCCCCCCTTTGCGGTCTCTTTGCCTTCTTTCTCTGGCGGCAGAGAAAGAAGGAGCCCCCGCGGCTT
>CAJFUH010000144.1 GCA_904420155.1 uncultured Clostridia bacterium | reverse complement strand
GGAAGGCCCTGTAAACCCATTGACGGGCCTTCCCATTGAGGAAGGCCGGGAAAATTCCCGGCCGGTGGCAGTCATGATTAACAACATTAAGAAGGCGCAGCCCCTTTTGGGGGTACAGGACGCGGATCTCTTGTATGAATGCCTGGTAGAAGGGGGCATCACGCGGATCCTGGCGGTTTACCAAGACCCCCAGGACATTCCGGTAATAGGCAGCGTGCGCAGCGCCCGCCCGTACTATATTCACCTGGCGAGCAGCCTGGACGCCATTTATGTGCATGTGGGCGGAAGCACCCAGGCCAGAAATTTATTGAAAAAAGATCTCGTTACAGACTACGACTTGGGCAGTATGGAACAATATATGTGGCGGGATCCCGACCGCCGGGCCGAGATGGGATACGAGCACAGCGCCGTGACGTCGGGGCAGCGGCTGATGGAAGCCATGGACGACAAACAGACCAGAACCGTGCGCAAAGACGACGTGGTGCAGCAGGCCAGTTTTTCTGAGGAATCCCCTGTCCGGCAGGGACAGGATACCCCCAACGCTTCGGTTACGTTTTCTTCCTATAAATCCACGGATTTCGCCTACGATCCCCAGAAAGGGAGCTATCTGGTTTCCCAGTTTGGCAAGCCGCAGATGGACGGGAATACCCAGCAGCAGGTATGTAAGGAAAACGTTGTGATACTGCGCATCAATACGTATCCCATCGATGCATACGGCCTGATGGCTATGGATCTGGCTGGTTCCGGGGAAGGGTATTACCTCAACGGCGGGAAACGGATAGAGATACAATGGTCGCGGAAGACGGAGGATTCCCCCTTTGTCTTTACCACGAAGGAAGGCCATCCCCTTTCTTTTCTGCCGGGGCAGTTTTATATCTGCTGCGTCCCGCTGGAATCCCGGGTTTCCTTTTCGTGAGAGGATAATATAAGATAAATTTAAAACCTGATAGAACACATGAAAAAAATCCTATTTTTCCCTGAATAAGGCTTGACACTTGCAGGCAATACAGGTAAAATATAGTCGCATTCGCGGCAGTGCAAAAGCGGCGTATTTCCGCCGGTTCTTTTGCATTTGGCCGGGAAGGGAGCGTTCAAAATAAAATTGTGCTTTCCACCGGAACATGCGCGCGGCTATAGGGGTCAGTTTACCAAAGCAGGGAAAACGAGAAAAGATAAAAAATTCATAAATTAGGTGGAATTTTCAGTGAAGTGGAAAAAGCTTTTGGCGGCGCTTCTCGCCTGTTCCATTTTTACTTGCTTTGGGCTGGCCGGTTGTTCCCATGACGACGACGGGACCCCTTCTTACAACGGGGAAGCAAATGAAGAAGGAAAATCCAACGAATCAACCGACTATCTGATTTATTATACCATCGGCTCCCCCGACCCCGATTTAGAACTCGTAACGGCTGAAATCAACAAGCTGCTGAAAGAGAAAATCAACGTCACCATCCAATATCACAAGATCCCTTGGAACGATTACGGACAGAGGACCACGGCCCTCATCAATTCCGGCAGCGACTTTGATATCATGTTCGCGTCCTCCGAGATAGACCAGGGGGATTATCTGGGCAACGCCCAGGACGGCGTATGGCTGGCCTTGGACAGTTACCTGGAACCTGGCGCGCTGGGATATGATATGTACCAGGAGATAAATTCCAAGTTCTGGGACGGCGTCCGGGTGAATGGAAAGATTTATGGCATCCCCACCAACAAGGAAGTGGCGGTGCCGGACTGGTGGATGTATCCTCAGGAATTGGTGGATAAATATGAGATTGATATCAGCCAATACCGGACTTTAGAATCCCTGGAACCGCTGTTCGCTATGATCAAGAAAAATGAACCCGATTATACCGTTTTTGAAATGGACAAGAGGGGGCATAATTTCTTTTTACTGGAGGGTTACAATTGGGTGATCGACCGCAACTGTCCGTTGATGGTCAAAAACGACGACCCCAACCTTCAGATCGTCAATATTTTTGATACCGATTACGGCAGGCAGACGCTAGAGACCCTGCACCGGTATTACGAAGCCGGGTATATCAACAACGACGCCGCT
>CAJFUH010000143.1 GCA_904420155.1 uncultured Clostridia bacterium | reverse complement strand
TATGATAGGAGAAAGGCGGAAAAGAGATCCCAATTCGTTTAAAAAGGAGGAAGACAATATGAAAATGGATGCTACAGTATGTTTTTCGGGATATCGGGAAGAAAAATTTCCTTTTTCGTTGCGGGACGGGAATGCCCAGTACGAACAGTTAAAAAAAGATCTTCTTTCCGCTGTATTGGAGGCAGTAGAAGAGGGGTATGGGGATTTTTATACAGGGGCCTGTTATGGGTTCGACATCTTGGCGGGAGAGGCGGTGCTTCAGGCCCGGGATCGATATGGATTGCCTATCCGCCTTTTATCGGTGATTCCCTTTGAAAATCAGGCGCAGTTATGGAGCGAACATTGGAGAGACCGTTATTTCTTTATGCTGGAGCGATCTGATCAAGTGATCACCTTGCAGGCGCATTATACCCGTGGCTGCTATCAAAGGCGGAATCGTTATATGGTGGAGAGAAGCCGCTTGTTGATTTGCTATCACACCGGCCGGTCAGGAGGGACCGGCAATACCGTGAAGGAAGCAATTCAGAAGGGGTTATATGTGGTCAACTTATGTAAGGATATCTTTATCGAGGAACCATCTTTTTTTTATACGCTTTCTTTTTCGTGAAAAATGTAAAAAATACAAATTTATTTTTAAATGTTCATATAAATTCCATAAATATTATACATAATGCACAAAGCGCCCCGGGGGTTATTGTCGTCCGGGGCGAAAATTTTTTAATAGGAGATTTCTATTGAAATCTATGTGCACATACGCTATAATTATCTGGTAAACAATGTAACAATTGTATTAATTGTATTATAAATTGCTTTTGCGGAAAAACCGCAGGCAAATGAAAGGGGTTCAACAAGTGAAACAGTATCATGCGAAAAACATTCTCAACGTCGCCTTAGCGGGGCATAGTGGGGCCGGAAAGACGTCTCTGGCAGAAAGCATGTTGTACCTGGCGGGGGCAGCGGATAGATTGGGTAAGATTTCCGATGGAAATACCGTTTGCGATTTCGATCCGGAAGAAGTAAAAAGAAAGGCTTCTGTAATAACAGCAGTGGCTCCCCTGGAGTGGAAAAACCGCAAGATCAATTTGATCGACACCCCCGGCCTGTTTGATTTTGAAGGGGGCGTCTGCGAGGGAATGCGCGCCGCCGATTCGGTGCTCATTACAGTTTCCGGAAAATCTGGAGTGGCTGTAGGCACGGAAAAAGCGGTAAAGATGGCCAATAAGCGCGGTTTGGCCAAAGTATTTTTCGTCAATGGCTTGTGTGATGAGAGCGCCAGGTTCTATCGGGTATTTGAAAACTTAAAAGCCAGTTTTGGACCGTCGGTGTGCCCGGTGGTAGTTCCCTTTATTGTGGATGGCCAGGCTAATTGTTACATCAATATCCTGGAATACAAAGCGTACTCCTATAACGGGAACAAGGTAACGGAGGTTCCCATGCCGGATATGGGAGACCGTCTGGACGGCCTGCGTACCGCTATTTATGAAGCGGTGGCGGAGACCAGCGACGAAATGTTTGAAAAGTACTTTTCCGGCGAACCCTTTACCCCAGAAGAAATAATTTTGGGTGTGAGCAATGGCGTAAAATCAGGCGCCATTACCCCGGTATTCTGTGGGGACGCCCAGACCACTTATGGTATAGACCAACTATTGAACGGCTTGGCTTGGCTGCTTCCCAATGCGGAAGATAAGGCGGAAGAGATCGGTGTAGATCCGGATGGGAATCCGGTAGAAATTACAGTTAAAGAAGATGCGGCGCCTGCGGCAATTGTATTTAAGACGGTAGCCGATCCTTTTGTGGGTAAATTATCATACTTTAAAGTGATTTCCGGTAAAATTTCTCCGGAGACGCCGCTTATGAATATGCGCACCGGCAATGCGGAGCGTATCAGCAAAGTACTTACCGTGCGCGGTAAAAAGCAGGAAGACGCCGGCGCGGTAGTGGCCGGCGATATCGGGGCCGCGCCCAAACTGCAAAATACCAATACCGGAGATACCTTGTGTTCCCCGGTTCGTAAGGTAACTTTAGATCGGGTGGAGTATCCCGCTCCTTCTTTATCCATGGCGATTGCCCCTAAAACCAAGGGAGAGGACGATAAGGTCGCCCAGGGCTTGCTCCGGTTAATGGAAGAAGATCCCACCATTAAATTCGAGACCAACCAGGAGACCCATCAGATGATTGTTTCCGGTTTGGGAGAACAGCACTTGGATGTGGTGGTTTCCAAATTAAAGAGCAAATTCGGCGTGGATGTAACCTTGCAGCAGCCCCGTGTCCCATATCGTGAAACCATCCGCAAAAAGGTACAGGTACAGGGCCGGCATAAGAAACAGACCGGCGGCCATGGACAGTTTGGCGATGTATGGATTGAATTTGAACCTTGTGACAGCGAGGGATTGGAATTTGGGGAGCGCGTAGTTGGAGGCGCTGTTCCCAAAGGGTTCTTCCCAGCGGTGGAAAAGGGTCTCCGCGAATGTATCCTCAAGGGCCCGCTGGCGGGTTATCCGGTAGTGGGATTAAAGGCTACCTTGTACGACGGTTCTTACCATCCGGTGGATTCTTCAGAAATGGCTTTTAAGATGGCGGCTACGATTGCCTATAAAAACGGTATGCCCCAGGCCAATCCGGTCCTGTTGGAGCCCATTGGGTATCTAAAAGCTACTGTTCCGGATGCCAATATGGGTGATTTGATGGGCGAAGTTAATAAACGCCGCGGACGAATTTTGGGAATGACGCCCGGCGAAGACGGGATGCAAGTGGTAGAAGGAGAAGTTCCCATGGCAGAAATGGCTGATTTCTCTACCTTTATTCGCCAGGCGACCCAAGGACGTGGAAGCTTTACCTTTACGTTTGAGCGTTATGAGGAAGCGCCTGCTCAAGTAGCCCAAAAAGTAATTGAAGAAGCCAAGTCGAAAGGCGAAGTGGATTAAAAAAGCAATATGCAAAGACAAAAGGGAACCTTCCTGCTTTTGCAGGAAGGTTCCCTTTTATATACGGCGCCGAAAAGTGGGGCCGTTTTTAAGACTGGGCGGAAGTGGAATTCTCTCCGCTTTCTGAGGAAGAAGATTCCGGGCGGATACCCAATTGCCGGTTGGCTTCTGCAAAAACTTTGTCAATATCATTGATGGTTGTTTCCAGATCTAAAAATGTGGGGAGGGATTCGTGGATAGAGGTGGGATCGTCTCCCAATACCCCCGCAACCATGCGTTCCCGCAGGCCGTTTTCATTGATGGCGTCAAAATCGATATAGATATCCAGCAAGTCGGTATTGTTGCTGTTTTTAATATACGTGATTTTATAGATAACGGTACTTTCCGGGTTGCGCAGCCCCTCTTGTAGAACTTTGATGGCATCTACAGCGACCTGTTCTTGAGGGGTAAAATCTTCGTAGGAGGAATAGGAGGCGGTCTCTTCCGCTTCCTCCGCTGAAATGCCGGAAGTAGCGCGAGAGACATTCTCTCCATAAAAATCAGGATTAGAACAGCCAAATAAGAACAAACAGCTTACCAGGAGAATCGCTCCGCAAAGAAGCAACTTATACTTTTTCATAAAATCCTTCCTTTTTTGATAGAGTCAAGTCTTTTGATACTATCCATACTATACTAGAAACAAAAAGATTTGTAAACTTTTGCTTTGTTATTTTATGCGGAATATGATATCCTATTAAGAAATGATGAATGAGGTGGGTGTAATTGTGGAACAAAACAGAGAAAGATTGTCTTCCCGGCTTGGATTTATTTTATTGTCGGCGGGATGCGCCGTGGGATTAGGGAATGTGTGGCGTTTCCCTTATGTGACGGGCCAGAATGGCGGTGCCATTTTTGTACTGGTCTATTTATTTTTCCTGGCGATCTTTGGGTTGCCCATTATGGTAATGGAATTTTCAGTAGGCCGGGCAAGTCAAAGAAGCGTAGCTACCGCTTTTAATGAGCTTGAACCCAAAGGGACGAAATGGCATTGGTTCCGCTATGTAGCTATGGGCGGTAATTTCATCCTGATGATGTTTTATACCACCATTGGCGGATGGATGCTGCAATATTTGATTAAAATAATAGGCGGAGAATTTGAGGGGGCCAATACCCAACAGGTGGAAACGGTTTTTTCACAGATGCAGCAGGAGCCCGTGGGATCCGTTTTCTGGATGGTGGTGACCACTTTGCTGGGTTTTGGTATTTGTATGCTGGGCCTGCGCAAAGGTGTGGAAAAGATCACAAAAATTATGATGTCCAGCCTGTTTGTAATTATGTTGGTTTTGGCCGTTCGTTCTTTTACGTTGCCTGGGGCTATGGAAGGGCTGCAATTTTATCTCTGGCCTGATTTGAACCAGATACAGGATAACTGGTGGAATATCGTTGGAGCCGCTATGGGACAGGCTTTCTTTACTTTGAGTATTGGCATCGGCAGCATGGCTATTTTTGGGAGTTATATTGGAAAGAGCCGCAGCCTGATGGGGGAAGCCTGTAATATTACGTTATTGGACACATTGGTGGCGCTGGTTGCAGGTCTGATTATTTTTCCCGCTTGTTCCTCTTTTGGCGTGGATGTGGGCAGCGGCCCTAAATTGGTGTTTGTGACCTTGCCCAATATTTTCAATTCTATGGCAGGCGGCCGTATTTGGGGCGCCCTGTTCTTCTTGTTTATGACCTTTGCGGCCTTAACCACGATTATTGCAGTATTTGAGAATATTGTATCCTTTGGGATGGATTTGTTCCATTGGAGCAGAAAAAAGAGTGTGACAATCAATATTGTGGTGGTCATTCTGCTGTCCCTCCCCTGTGCATTAGGGTTCAGCCTGCTGAGCGGTTTCCAGCCCTTGGGGGCGGGTACCTCTATTTTGGATTTGGAGGACTTTATTGTCAGCAATAACCTGTTGCCTATCGGATCTCTGATCTTTCTTTTATTCTGCACCCGGAAAAGCGGGTGGGGATGGGAGAATTTCATCGAAGAAGCTAACCAGGGAAAGGGATGGAAATTCCCCAAATGGGCCCGTTTTTATGTCACGTGGATTTTACCCATTCTGGTGATTTTTATCTTCCTCCAGGGGTATATCCAAATGATTTTGGCATAACAAAGCGGCAAACTTTCTTTTTGTGGTATCATGAATCTGCGTATCCCCTCATATATATACGGTATAAAAGGGGGAATGGCTATGTTTGTGGTTTCTATGAAAACATCCAAGAAAAAATTGGTGCTCTTTGCCGGCATTGTCGTGATGGTAATAGCGGGATGCTTTTTGTTGTTTGGGCAGGGCGGGGACGAGGCTCAGGCGGTTTCCAAAATAGGGAAATATAATCTGTCCGCTTCCAATAACCCAGAGCGGATCTCCTTTCTGTCTCAATTTGGTTGGGAAGTGAAAGAGGAACCTTTGGAAATCTGTGAGATCGTGCTTCCAGCCCAGTTCAATGAAACTTATCAAAGCTACAATGATATTCAGAAACAGCAGGGACTGGATCTGAGCCATTATGCAGGAAAAACTTGCAAACGGTGGACTTATGAAGTGACCAATTATCCGGGTCAGACCGAAGGGGTGCACGCCAATCTCCTGATTCTGGATGGCAGGGTAATCGGCGGTGATATCAGTTCCACCCAATTGAATGGGTTTATGCACGGTTTTGTCAATCCGACTCCAACGGACTCCCAAGAGGGAGCTTCACAGGCGTCGTCCACGGGCGATACAGGCACTTCCAGTTTACTGCCGGTAGAAAGCTCCACCGAGCGGGAGACATTGGCGCCTGACCCGGAAATGCCGGAAGCCCCGGTGGATTGAGAGAAATCTTGAGGAAAGGCGGCGGGCGAAAGCGGTCCGCCGCCTTATTTATGAAATAGGAAATGGAGAACATATATGGCAAAGGAACGTTTGGACAAGCTCTTGTCTTCACAAGGTCTGGGGAGCAGAAAAGAAGTAACCCGTTTGATCCGTACAGGGCAGGTTGTGGTAGACGGGAATGTGGAAAAAAGGCCGGAAAGCAAGTGGGATGGGGAAAAAGCGGAGATTTTGGTTCAAGGCAATCTTCTTTCCGTCCAGAAGTTTTGTTATCTGATGATGAATAAGCCGAAAGGGGTGGTATCGGCCAGCAGAGACCCCCGCTGTAAAACGGTAGTGGATCTGGTGCCGGACAAATGGAGGCGCCCAGGGCTGTTTCCTGCGGGCAGATTGGATAAAGATACGGAAGGATTATTAATTATTACCAATGACGGCGACTTCGCCCATCGTATGCTTTCACCAAAAAAACATGTGTTTAAGCGATATGAGGCGGTGATATCTGGAACAGTAGGCGTTCCTGAGATCCAGCGATTCCAGGCGGGGATTGTCTTGTCGGACGGAACGAAATGTCTGCCGGCCCAATTGCAGGTCATGGAACGCGGGGAAACGGAGAGGGTACAGGTCGAGATTTGCGAAGGTAAATTTCACCAAATTAAAAGAATGTTTCATACAATTAGTTGTGATGTTTTACAATTGAAAAGATTAAGTATTGGAGCATTGGAATTAGATCGGGCGCTAGAGCCAGGAATGTGCAGAGAGATTTCAGAAGAAGAGCGAAATTTGGTATTTTTGCGGGCATTTTCCACCAAATAATTGTTGTTGATTTGTGTTCTGTTAGATTTACATAAAGTATGGGTTTAATCTTTAGGCAAAAAAAGACTGTTCAGAAATGCAAAAATCTGATATATTATTAATGTAAGAAAAAGCATCACGTGCAAGTTGCACGGAATAATGCAGGAGGTTTATTATGGCAAAAGTAATTCTGAAGGGCATCTATAAGGTGTACCCGGGTGGAGTAACCGCTGTTACTGACTTTAATCTCGATATTGAAGATAAGGAGTTCATCATTCTGGTTGGACCTTCCGGATGTGGTAAATCCACTACTCTTCGTATGATCGCCGGTCTGGAAGAAATCAGTGATGGAGAACTGTACATAGGAGATACCCTCTCCAACGATGTGGCCCCCAAGGATCGCGACATCGCGATGGTGTTCCAGAACTATGCGCTGTATCCCCATATGACTGTGTACGACAATATGGCGTTCGGCCTGAAGCTGCGTAAAACTCCCAAAGATGAGATTAAGCGCCGTGTAGAAGAGGCCGCACGTATTTTGGATATTTCCCATCTGCTGGATCGCAAGCCGAAGGCTTTGTCTGGCGGTCAGAGACAGCGTGTTGCTCTGGGTCGTGCTATCGTACGTGATCCTAAGGTATTCTTGCTGGATGAGCCGCTGTCCAACTTGGACGCAAAGCTGCGCGCCCAGATGAGAACTGAGATCGCCAAACTGCATCAGAGACTGGGAACTACCTTTATCTATGTTACCCATGACCAGACCGAAGCTATGACCATGGGCGATCGCATTGTGGTTATGAAGGATGGATTCATTCAGCAGGTGGATACTCCTCAAAACCTGTATGAGAAACCCTGCAACGAGTTTGTAGCTGGATTTATGGGATCTCCCCAAATGAACTTTATCGATGCTACTGTCGGTAAAAAGGGCGAAAATTTTGTGCTTACTTTCGGCAGCCATACGGTTGTTGTTCCCAGTGACAAGGCAAAGGGTACTGAGATTGATAAATATGTAGGCAAAGAGGTTACCTTTGGTATTCGTCCTGAAGACGTACACGATGAAGAGGAATTCCTGCAAACTCATCAGGACAGCACTGTTATGGCCAATGTAGAAGTAACGGAATTGATGGGCGCAGAAACTTACCTGTATCTCAATGTAGAGGGCAGCGCAGTGACGGCTCGTGTAGACCCGACTTCTACCGCAAAAGCCGGCGATACCATCAAAGTTGCCTTTGCCATGAACAAGATGCATTTGTTTGATAAGGAAACAGAGCAGGCAATTTTGAACTAAGCAAGAATTTCATATTTGAATGGGATAGGGTTGCTCCATGTGGGCAACCCTGTTTTTTTATTTTTTTAAAGAAAGAATTTGTGGGGAGATACCACGAGAACGTCTAAAAACTGTTAAGATTCTGTAAAATGCATGTTTTTATAGGCAAAAAAGAAAGTTTCTTTGATAATAAGGTTGCAAAGTTGTAACTATTTATGTAAAATAGATGTATATAGAGGGGATGTTCCCCATAACAACAAAGAAGTGGACAAACTAGCATTGGGAGTGAAAACCTCTGGTACAGAGGCGATTATAAATGAAAAAGTGAGGGAGATCTAATGTCGAATAGACTGTTTCAAGGGGTAATCCATCAAATGAGAGACGCGATTGATAGAACCATCGGTGTCATCGATGAGACTTCTGTCATTATTGCGTGCAGCGAGTTGGGCAGGATTGGAGAAGTGAACGAAAGCGTTACCGCAGAATCTTTAACGGCTACGGGAACTTTTGTGGTTAACGGCTATACCTATCGTTCTTTTGGCAATCGGCCGCGCCCGGAATATGCTGTTTTTGTAGCTGGAAACGATGATGCTGCACAAAAATACGCCATGTTGCTGGCGGTAGCCCTGGGCAGTATCAAGCAATATTATGATGAAAAGTATGACCGTGGCAACTTCATTAAGAATGTGATTTTGGATAATATTTTGCCCGGCGATATTTATCTGAAGGCCCGGGAGCTGCGTTTTAATTCCGATGTCAGCCGGGTATGTATGCTGATTAAAATTGTCTCCAAGACTGATATTTCCGCATATGATATCATACAAAATCTTTTCCCGGACAAGAACAAGGACTTTGTCATCAACATCAATGAGACTGATATCGCTCTGGTCAAAGAGATTCGCGCCGGCATCGATTCCAAGGATTTGGAAAAGCTGGCGGGTTCCATTGTAGATACTTTGTCCAGCGAGTTTTATACCCATTGCGTGGTGGGCATTGGTACCACGGTCAATGGGATCAAGGATTTGGCCCGTTCCTTTAAAGAAGCCCAGGTGGCTTTGGAAGTGGGTAAGGTATTCGATACGGAGCGTACCATTGTCAGTTACGACAATTTGGGAATTGCCCGTCTGGTATACCAGCTTCCCACCACGCTATGTGATATGTTCTTAAAAGAGGTATTTAAAAGAGGATCTATTGAATCTCTGGATCAGGAGACGCTGTTTACCATTCAAAAGTTCTTTGAAAACAATCTGAATGTTTCGGAAACTTCCCGTAAGCTATTTGTACACCGGAATACTTTGGTGTATCGGCTGGAAAAGATTAAGAAGCTGACAGGTTTGGATCTGCGCGAGTTTGAAGACGCCATTGTCTTTAAGGTGGCGCTGATGGTAAAGAAATATCTTTCTGCGAATCCGGTCAAGTATTAAAAAATCTACAGGGCGGACAGCGCGTCCGCCCTTGTTTGTGTATAGCCGGGATTGCGCCCGGTTATTTTGCAGGGAAGGGAAATATAATAGGCGTTTGGTTGCCATAGAGAGGCGGAGTGCAGTGATAGAGTTCCAAAACGTGACAAAGACATATGAAAATGGAACGAAGGCTCTCAGGGGAATTGATTTAGACATTGCAAAAGGCGAGTTCGTTTTTATCGTTGGATCCTCAGGGGCTGGCAAGAGTACCTTTTTAAAACTGATTATGAGAGAGGAAAAACCAACTTCCGGTGAAATCATTGTCAATGGAAGGAAACTATCCACGGTCAAACATCGGGATGTTCCTTATTTAAGAAGAACGATGGGAATCGTATTTCAGGATTTCCGTTTAATTGATAAAATGAGTGTGTACGATAATGTGGCCTTTGCCATGCGTGTGACGGGAGCGTCTTCCCGGGACGTGCGTAAAAGGGTGCCGTACATATTAGGATTGGTCGGATTACAGTCCAAGGCCCGCAGCCATCCGTCGGAGCTGTCCGGCGGTGAACAGCAGCGTGTAGGTTTGGCCAGGGCGCTGGTGAATAACCCCAGCATGATTATTGCAGACGAGCCTACAGGAAATGTCGACCCGGCTTTGTCGTACGAAATTGTGGATTTGCTCAGTGAAATCAATCGGAGAGGCACCACAGTATTGATGGTGACCCACGAGCACTCCCTGGTGAAACGCTTTCCCCGCCGCGTCATCGAGATCAAAGATGGTATGGTAGTAGGGGATACTGGACGTCCGGAGGTGCGGAATGAAGATTAGTTCAGTGGGATACCTCGTAAAAGAGGGATTAAAAAATGTATGGAGCAATCGGATGATGTCCTTTGCCTCTATTGGTGTGTTAATTTCTTGCCTGTTGTTAACAGGGGCGGCCATACTGTTCTCTATGAATGTCAATAGTGTTATGAGGTCTATTGAAGATGAAAACACGATCACCGTTTATTTGAAACAGGAGATTACCACGCTGGAGGCGGTAAAGATTGGACAGGAAATCCAGCAGCTTCCCAATGTTAAGGACACACAATTTGTTTCTGCGGATGAAGGGCTGCAACAATATGAAGAGATGTTGGGCCCGCTGTTTGAGGGCCTGGAAGAGGAAGAGAATTTCCTGCCGCACTCTTGGATCATTACCATGGAGGATTTATCCCAATATGACCAAACGGTGGATCAAATCCGGCAAATAGACGGCGTGGATACCATCCGAGATCGCCGTGATTCCGCTATGAAATTGACCAGTTTAAACCAACTGGTTACGCAAGTAGGGTTCTGGGTTATTTTGGCCTTAGGAATCATCTCTCTGTTTATTATTTCCAATACCATTCGGGTGACGATGTTTTCCCGGCGGTTGGAAATCAGTATTATGAAATCAGTGGGCGCTACCAACAGTTTTATACGAATACCCTTTATCGTAGAGGGCGTTGTCATTGGCCTGATTTCTGCTATTATTTCGACAATATTGCTCAAATTGCTTTACAATAGCCTGATTTCTGGAATGAACCAAATTGTTCCATTTACAGGGATATCTTTTGATAACGTGGCTATGCCCATTATTTTAGGCTATGTCATTGCCGGCGTGGTCTTTGGGGCGTTGGGCGGTTTGATTTCCATTAGAAAGTATTTGAAGAAAGATGGAGGAGATAGTATTGGCTGGTAAGAAATGGACGGG
Source organism: uncultured Clostridia bacterium (assembly GCA_904420155.1). Classification (GTDB taxonomy): domain Bacteria; phylum Bacillota; class Clostridia; order Oscillospirales; family Acutalibacteraceae; genus CAJFUH01. The sequence goes on along the minus strand of CAJFUH010000143.1, from coordinate 5,545 downwards.
CATTGGAAAATATATTTTAGCGGTTTTGTTGGCTGTGACCGTGGCCACAGCGCCCAATCTGCCCTATATTACCCAGGCGTCAGCTGCTGGCGACATATCGGATTCTGAACAGACCAAAGAGAGTCTGGAACAGAAAAACGAGGAATTGACCCGGCAACTGGAGCAGGCCCGTCAGAATACAGAAGACCAACGCGCCCATAAAGAAGCGTTGGAACAGAAAATACAGGTGCTTCAACAGCAAGTTCAGGTCAACAATCAGGAGTTACAGCAGTTAGATCAAGAAATCCAGGAACTGGAAGCTCAGATTGCAGATAAAGAAAAAGAGATTGACGAGGGAATGGAGACCTTAAAACTCCGTTTACGGGCTATTTATATGGCTGGAGAAGCTTCCACATTGGATATTATTTTGAACTCCACGGATGTCAGTGATTTCTTAGATAAAGTGATGATCGTAAAAAATGTGACGGCCCACGATATGGATTTGATCCAGACATTACAAAACAGCGTGTCAGAAATTCAAACGCAAAGGGATGCCATCGATCAAAAGAAGGAAGAAGCCACTCAGACAAAGCAGGAATTGGATTCCCAGATTGCAGAGATTTCTCAGCTGATGGAAGAGGACGTCCGCGTTATCCAGGAGCTGGAAGGGCAGGAACAGAGTATCCAAGGGGATTTGGATGAGAATAATTCTCAGCTTCAGAGTATCGAAGAAGAAATTCGTCAATACTATGAGCAAAAGAGACAGGAAGAGGAACAGAGACAACAGGAGGAAGAGAATTCCTCCCAAGAAAATCCGGAATCTAGTTCCAATGGAAACGGCTCCTCTGGAAACGGGAGTTCTAATGGCAATTCTTCAGGGAACAACTCTGGGAGCAATTCCGGAGGGAACGGCTCCAACAATATTCCGGTAGAGGAAGGGCAGCTGGTATGGCCTACTCCAGGTTTCTATTACCTGTCTTCTTATTGGGGGGATGGCCGCAATCATGGGGCTATCGATATTGCAGGGAGCAATATTTATGGAGCCAATGTAGTGGCGGCAGACAGTGGAACGGTCATTGCCGCGTATACCGGCTGTACCCATGACTACCCGAAAGATATGTCCGCCAGCTGCGAGTGTGGAGGCGGATACGGTAATTATGTCATGATTGCGCATGACGATGGGACCATCATGACAGTATATGGACACCTCAGCTATGTAGGGGTGGGCGTGGGGCAACACGTTTCCAGGAATCAGATTATCGGACATGTTGGAACGACAGGCAGATCAACAGGACCCCACCTCCATTATGAGGTCCGTGTAAATGGTGTTAAGCAGGATCCCATGAAGTGGTATTAATGGATAGAGAGAATAGGGGTGTATCATGGGCAAAAAGGTATCGATAGGTGTCGTCATTGCACTGGTTGCCATTACAGCCGCTATTACCTTTACATTGAGCTACCATATGGCGATGTCCACATTCAATAAAACGGTGGCGGATATCAATGAACGCCAGCAGATGTATCAGAAACTCTCTGAAATTGATCAACGCGTCCGTCAAAATTATTTAGGGGAAATTAACGAGGCCGAACTTTCTGATGGTATTAGCGCAGGATATATTACGGGCCTGTCCGACTCCAAAGGCCGGTATCTCAGCGCGGAAGAGTATAAAGAATTTTTGGCGGGCACTTCCGAAGATTCTGTGGGGATTGGAATAGAAACCATACAGGATGACGATGGCAATATGGAGGTGGTTTCTGTCTTGGCGGGTTCTCCGGCGGAAAGAGAAGGCATTCTCAAAGGGGATGTGATCCTCCGGATCGGAGGGAATGAAGTTCAGCGGATAGGGTATAGCGACGCGATTGGAAAGCTGGACGGCGCTGTCGGTTCCACAGTGGATATAGAACTGCTGCGGCAAGTGACTGAAGAAGGAGAAACAGAGGAAGGGCTCCTGGAGAATATCCAACTTACGATTACCAGGGAGGCTTATGAATATCACAGTGTTTCCTCAGAACTGATGCAGGGTTCTATTGGTTACATGGTAATTTCCCGTTTTACCACACAAACGGTGGACGAATTTCAACAGGAACTAACCAGCCTGTTGGAACAAGGAGCCACCGGCTTGATTTTCGATGTGCGGAATAGTTCCGGGGAGGATGTAGAAGCCGTAGGCGAAATCCTTGACGATCTTTTACCGGCGGGAAATTTGATCGGTACCATTGATAAGGAAGGCAGGGAGGAATTCCAGATCCAGTCCGATGCCAATGCACTGGACCTTCCTATGGCGGTACTGGTCAATGATGGAACTTCCGGGGCGGCTGAACTGTTTGCCTCTTCTATAAAAGATTTCCGGAAGGAAGTCATTATCGGGGAAAATACGGCGGGGAAAGGGACAAAGGATAAGATTTTTCCTTTGTCCGATGGTTCCGCCATTGTGATTTCTATCGCCAATTATGTGACGATGAACGGCCAGATCTTTACAGATTTGGGGATTTCCCCCACGGAAACGGTAGTGTTAGAAGAAGGGCAGCGTAAACAGTTGAACCGCAAGGCATTGGATCCGGCAGATGATCCACAAATTCAGGCAGCTGTTACTTTTTTAGGAGGTGGGACGGCCTCCTCTGAGGAATCAGCAGTACAATCAGAAGAAGCGATTTCCTCGGCTGTCGAAGAGAATGCCGGATAAAAAGTGGTTTACAGCATTATTCCCGTTGTTACTTTCAGGAATAAAAAGCGTTTTTTGGGACTTTGATAGTCTCCCAAAAGCGCTTTTTTTCTTATCCAAAAGAAAAAAAGTAAATTTTTTAGGCGGGTAGCATTGGTCCATAAAAGTTTTTAGGCCGCTATGGAAAGGGATAGATTCAATCCCCTCCGCATAGATTAGAGCGGAGGTGGTGAAGGTGCCTACAATACTATCTATAACGTCAAAGGAAAAACAGGGGATGTGGCCGTCTCTATTTCATAGGAAAAAAGTGATTGTCACAGACCATCAGATACAGAGGAGTTCTATCCGGCTGATCTGTTATCAATCGAATCAAAGGAGAATTCCCTGGAAGGCGATTTGTGCCGAAATAAGCGAGGAAGATAAGAAACATGTATTATGTCCCGCTTCTCTTCATATTCCCCAGGAAACGGGATTACGACGTTTTGAACCATCCTATTACGGGGCGGCCATGGCCCAAAATGCCTTTTTTTCATTGTTAAATATGGCGCGTGTACCGCCGCGGGATCTAAGGCTAGCGCTGTATGACCCTTGTGCGCGGTATTTTCAGACGGCAAAACAGATGATGTCTTATTGTGCCCAATTATGGATTTTTACAGAAAATCCTATCGGTTATCAGAAAGTTATCCAAGAGATGGTAGAAGAGTTTGGGGGGGAGCCTTTATTGACTGACGAAATAGAGAATATCAGGGATTGTCATGCAATTCTATCCCCGGGCAGGTGGATGTCTGCCCAAAAAGGGGCGGAACAGCCCATCCTTTTTTCGGGATATCCTCCCATGGCGTCTTTTCATGGACTTGTGTTCTGGCGGTATCATATGAATTTGCCGCGGGAATACCGAAACATATGCCCTTTGTCATTGGAAAACTTTTATTTTCTAGCAGCTTTGTATGAATTATGCGGTTTGCATGCTTTGGGACGTCTGGTACCGGATAGTTGCCTTTCTGGAGGAGAAGAATATTCGATTAAAAGATTGGCGGGAATTTTACAGAAAACCGCAAAATAAATCAAAGAACCATATGAAAAAATGATTTTATAGATTCTGTCCTACGGCCATCTGCCTTATCCCATCGGAATATCGTAGCATGATAACGCTTTTTATCACGGCAGCAGGCAAACTGGCTATGACCTTGGTAGGAACATTACTTCTTTTCCCTGTGTTTTTCCTTATTGTTTTATTGCAGGAAGGGTTGTGCCAATTGGCAAGTACTTAGTTGATTTACCCCAAGGTTCTTGTTATAATAAAACAAACGGCAATCCCAAAAAGAAAAGAGGGTTTTTGATGTACCAAGTACCACAGTATGGATATCCACAATCGTATATCCCCATTCCCCCACCAGATTTGCGGCGTATGCAGGAGGAAGAGAAACTGCGAAAGATAGCCAACCGCGCGGGGATTGCAGTGCTATGCTATTATGGCCTGATGTTTGCCATCCAAATGTTGTTGCTTAGTTTGCTTTCCATGTGGGGGTTAGTGGATTATAGCCAGGTTTCAAATGCATTTCAGGGGATAGAGCCTTTGGCCTATTATCTAATGACCGGGGTATGCGCTACGGTGAGCGCAGTTCTTCCGGCCGCCCTTCTATTGCGTTCTTCCCGGGAAGGGGTGCACGCCCTGTTACCCTTTGCTTCAGTGGGAAAGAGAAAAATGGTGTCTTATGTGGTTATGGGATTAGCGGTATGCATGTTTGCCAACTTTGCCACCACAATTCTCAGCAACAATTTGAGCGGCATGGGTATCCCTGAATATGCTTCTTCCACTCCTTTTGACGGCAGCCCTCTTTCTGTTTTGATGCTGATTCTATGCGTCTGCGTGGTACCAGCCTTGATGGAAGAGCTGGTATTCCGGGGAGCAATTTTAGGATCGTTGCGCCGCTTCGGCGACGGGGTGGCTATCTTAGGCTCCGCCGGATTGTTTGGAGTAATGCATGGGAATTTAGTACAGATTCCTTTTGCCTTTATTGTCGGATTGATTTTAGGGTATCTGGTGGTACATACGGGATCTATGCTGCCAGCCATTCTGGTGCATTTTTTCAATAATTTGTGCTCCTGTCTCATGGTCATTTTCGGTTTTTATTTGGATGCACATGTGTACAATATTTTTTCTTATATCTTAGTCATTCTTATTTTTGTCGTTGGAATGTTGGGGTTTTTCTATCTCAGTAAACGGGATAGGGGGTTATTCACCCTTTCCCAAAAAAGATTTTTGATCCCATTTTCCGGCAGATTGGGGATTTTTGTAGGATCTCCCGCTGTGATCGCCTTTCTTGTGGTTATGGCAATCATGACCTTGCTGACTATAGTGGGGGGGATGATGTTATAACCAGAGAAGAATATTTTATGGAAGCCGCTCTCCAATTGGCAAAGGAAGCGGCCCAGGAGGGGGAAGTTCCGGTAGGAGCGGTAGTGGTCAAAGGCGATGAGATTATCTCGATGGGAAGAAACCGAAGGGAAATTGGAAAAAGCGCGCTGTATCACGCCGAGCTGGAAGCCATCCAAAAGGCATGCCTGGCATTGGGAGGCTGGAGACTGTGGCAATGTGAGCTGTATGTCACTTTAGAGCCCTGTCCCATGTGTACAGGGGCTATCATCAATGCCCGGATTCCAAAGGTATATTTTGGGGCAAGAGATCCCAAGGCGGGATCCTGCGGTTCCGTGATCGATTTGTTTTCTTTGCCCTATAACCACCGCGCAGAAGTAATAGGAGGCGTATTGGAAGGGCCTTGCGTTCAAGTGCTGCAAGATTTTTTTCAAGGGTTGAGAGAGCGGAAGAAAAGAGAAAAAGAGGAAAAAAGGGAAGCTTGGCCCGGTTGATGGGCAAAGCTCCCCTTTTATTTTTCTATTTG
>CAJFUH010000142.1 GCA_904420155.1 uncultured Clostridia bacterium | reverse complement strand
TGGTAAAAATGGTGGACGTGCACCACAACCTGGATATCGACCCCATTTATAAGAATATCCGAGTGATTTTGGATACGCTGATCGATAAGTGTTCTTTCCGGTACGATTACATTTTCCGCCCGGGCAACCAGGGACTGTACGCCAAACTGGTGGCCACCATGCGCCTGAAGTTCCTCAATATCTTCTATGTGCTGGCCAATTATATCCGGGAAGTGGGCGCGGTGGATACCGACGCGGGGATCTTTAAGATCTTTTTGGCGGGCGGCAGCTCCCAGGCGCTGCGGTTCTGTTCGTTAGGGGAAGACCTGCGGGGATTCACCGATTCGGAATTCGGCGTTTATCTCCGGGAAGTCATCGGCGACCTTTTGGGAACGGGCCCCGATAGCATCCAGATCGTGGAGCCCCAGACCAACGATAAGAAGGAAGTGGCCATCGGCCTGACCATCCCGTCGGAGAGCCTGAAAAGAACCCAATCCAGCAGCCGGTTTGATAACTTTGGCGAGAAGGAGCCGGAAAAAGAAACGGCGGCTCCTGAGGAAACCCCGGAAACTTTCGACGTTGCGCAGCTGCGCCAGGAGTGGAAGGAATGCTACGAGAAATACGTGGACCGGTATATCAACTGTAAAGACAGCCCCTTTGCCTATGGGGATCATAATCTGTACGAGTCCCTGAAGCTTTCCGACCCGGAAAACCTCCGCCGTTACAACCAGAGCAAACTCTTTACCAAGGTGTACAACAACGCGGAGTACCCGCCGGAGGCAAAGCCCTATATTTTCGCCGCCCTGATGGCGGACCGCCTTTTGTAAGGGTTTGGGAATCAAAGAAAAACGGTGACTGTTTTTGCGGGGGAATGCGTACTGGAATGCGCCGGCCCGGAGATGGGGAACCCCTCGCTAGGGTTCCCCACGGCCAAACCGTCCACCGGACGGTTTGGCCTCCCCTCCTGAGCTTTTGGGATGTTTGGGGTTCCGTCCTCTGCGGAGGACGGCCCGGGGGCTCCGCCCCCAGCCCCCCCAAGCTTTTGTAAAAGCTTGAGCAAAACTTTTACGTTTCATCGCGGGTAGCCTGGTCCTTTTTAGAGAAAACTTAGTGCGCGGAGTACCCGCCGTAGGCGCGCGGCGTGCCCCACCGCAGGTGGCGTAAAAGCGGCGGATTTCGCCGAAGGGACGTGTTATATTGGATAGGGGTTCCGGCCGTTAGCGGGATGCCGATTATCAAACCGTTTTTCAGCAGATTTTGCAGTCAGCACGGTTTCTTTCCCTGGCAGCCTTTTTGTCCGGGTTGCAGTTTTGGAAATTCGGACAAGAGGCGTAAATCAACCGAAAGGAGTGGCTCGTTTGAAACGATTTCACAATCTGAGATGGTTCGCGGCGCTGTGTCTGTGTTTGTGCCTGTTTACCTCTTCGGTTTCCGCTCATCCCCAGGAAGGGGGTTCTTCTGTCAACCAGATGGAAAGCTGGGACCGGTCCCAGCCCGTTTCGTTTATTTTAGACCGCGTAGGGCAAGGGGTGTTCCTCACCATCGCGCCCTCTCCCACAGAATCTGGCACGAATATCCTTTTTTATTTGGAATATGAACCGGACGATGACGGAAGGGAGAATTACGTCAAATGTTATGCGGTCACCAATAACAGCAGCAAAGACGACCTGGGCGAAGGGCTTGCCACCCTGGAGGCCAATGTGCCCTATGAAGTGACGGCCGAAGACAATACCCTTTCCCTGTCCCGGGGGGATACCGGCGCGCTGCTGTTTACCTGCGTCATTCCCCCGGAAATGATCCCCACTGGAGGGCAATATCCGGAAAAGTCCTTTTCCCAGGAATTTGCCGCCTGTAACCAGGTGGGCCTGGGGCGCTGGACGAATGGGGAAAATGGATACGCCTTCCGGGGTGAGGGGTCCTTGGCGGCAAGGGCCATGAATGGCGGCAATGGGTCTTCCGTCCCGTCCAGTTCCCAGGGGGAGGATTCCTCTCAGCCCATCAGTTCCGCCCCGGTTTCTTCCCAGCAGCCTGAAAATACGGTTTCTCAGGAACCCTCGACGTCTCCCCAGGAAGAGAACCAGGGGGAGGCTGCGGTTTCCGGGGTATCCGGTGCTGGCGCCGGCGTATGGGGACAGGTGTGGAGCAATCCTTTTTTGTGGATAGGGATTGCGGCGGTATTGGTGCTCATTGTGGTGTTGGCGATATTGTTCTTACATAACCGCAGAGAGAAGGGGGAATCTCGTAGGGATTCCAGGGACCAGTTCCAACAGGAAACTTCCCCGGCGGTATCTCCGGCTGTTCCGAGGAATCCCGCGGCCGTCCGGCCGGCAGATTCATCGGCCGGCGCGCCCCAGACAGCCTCCCATACGTCCCCGTTTTTGGAATTCGCCGATATGGTGGAGGATTCCCATTTTAGCCCCTCCCCAGAGTTAAACCGGCGGATGGAACAGTATGACCAGGGGCCCAGTATCTTTTCCGCCCCTCAGCGGCAGGAGGCGCAGACCCATCCTGTTCCGCCTGCTCCGGTCCCGGCGAAACCTGTCGCTTCGGCGGTCTCCCGGTCCGCTCCGGCCCCGTCGCCGGATCAGGGGATTGTCCAGCAGATTCAGGCTTTATATCAAGGTTCCGACAGCCAAAAGCGCAAGCTTTTTGAGGAGCAGGTCAAGACCCAGTTCCTGGATATGGACGAACAGACCAGTGTGAACCTGCATTACGGATACCAGACGGATTACCGGATGACGGTTTCTTCCCGTTCTTACATCGCCTCCGACTATATTGTAGCTGCGGATCAATATTTGCTTCTCAATTATTACCATTACAACACGCAGAAGAACAACTACCTGCTCAGCAAATCCATGCTGGAAGAATTGCACGTGGATCAGGCTTTTGCCATCACAGACGCCGCCGGGCGCGCTTTGGAGCCCGCCGCTGCCATGGGGAAATCCATTGTACAGATTGTTCCCGCAAAGGTCCGCCCGGACGGCCAAGGTTATGTCCTGGCGTCTAAGGGGCGTATCCAGGTGAACGGCTGACGCGTTGCGCCGGATATAGAAAAAGGGGCGCCGGCGTTCCCCGTAGGGGGGAGCGCCGGCGCCCGGGCGGCAGTAACGTTGTATCCAAGGAAAAAGGAGGCGTATTATTTGACCTTTTATGATATCATTTGCCCCAAATGCTTTCGCCGGTTTGGACCCAATAATGTGGTGTTCCGGCGGTTGAGCCAGGGGGAGGGGGAGGAATTGACGGTAGACCCTTATGTCTATCAATATGAATTCCAGCGGGGGAATCCCGGGTATGCGGTGCCTTCCTTTGGGTATATAGACCCGGCATGCCTGACCCCTTCCAAACGGATTTACCGGGATCATCTTCTCACAGGGGTGGTGGACGACAATGCGGGGGCGATCTCCGGCGCTACGCTCACCCAGCGGCTGTGCCCTTATTGCCATGCCCCGCTCCACGAGAGCGCCGGGCGGCAGGAGAGCCATATCGTTGCCGTCACTGGGTTCACCGGCACGGGTAAGACCACCTATGAGGCCGCTTTGCTCAGCCAATTGCTGGACGGGCCCATGGGGTTGATCAATGGAAACGGGGACCGCACGCTGGAACGTAATATAGAAAAGCTCCGGCGGGATCCCAAAAGCGACTGGGATGCCACGGATTCCTATTTAGGCCCTTATATATACGACTGTACTTCCCCGGTGTTGGATCAAAGTTCTAAAAAAGGGGAACGCAAACATTTTTCTTTGATGTTTTACGACTTGCCGGGGGAGAAGTTTTCCAATTACAGCGAAATCCAGCGCAACGGCCAGCACATTGTATCCGCGGATACCTGTATTTTCCTCATAGATATTCAGAATCCGGAATCCGCCATACAGGTGTTCCACAATATTGCCACCAATTTTATTACTGGCAAAAAGAAGCTGCCCATGAATTTGGCCCTGTTGATTTATAAATCGGACCAGATGGGGGAACTGCGGGAAAAAATCCCCAACTTTTCTACTATCATGGGATATCGAAATTATTCTGCGGGAGCCCCGGTGGACGAGGCGGGGATCCTGGAGGTACACAAACAGATCTGCCAATATGTAGTGGCCAATAACGAAAGGCTGTGTCAGTTGGAAAGGGCGGTGCTGGGCGTGGTGGAACCGGATCAGGTCCGTTGGTTTATAGCCAGCGCCTTACAGCAGGAAAAATTCCAGCCCTATAATTGTGACGAACCGCTTTTATGGTCGCTGGCCCGGCTGGGCTTATATCCCCGCAAATCTTCTCAACAACAAGAGGGGGCTTCTTCATGAAATACTGGTACAATCGCTTTCATCGGGATGCAGGGTACGGATATCGGCTGTGCCATAAAGGGGACTTTTGGTCTCCTACGCTGTGCGATGCGGTGGAAAGGGCCGTGACAGGTATTTTCCAGAACAGCCGGATGGAAATCCATTTGGGACAGTCGGTTCAGCAGAGCGGATGGATTACAGCGGGAGGCCGGCGGTATTATCTGATCTGCAATATTGTGAAAGAAGCCGCCGAAGACAGCGGCGCGCGCAATATTTATACCGCTGATTTTTTTCTGGTAGAACTGGAAAAAGGGGAAGAGAACACCTTTTTTGACAGTTACGAATATATTTTTACAACGTTTCGTGATCTCACTCAGATGGGAAAGGAGTATGAGCGGGTACAAAACCCATCCATATTCGCTCCCAAAGAACCCCGTTCCCTTCATAAGGGAGGGCTCCCGTTGGGGTTGGTAAAAAAATTCGTCCCGGATACCGGGTTAAACGACCGCATGATCGATGTGATCTCCTGGTGGAGCGCCGGAAAGAACAGGGCGCTGGTACTGAATTTCGACGGTTTCGACGGCGTGCTGGAGGCCGTGCGAAATTTATATCATATGCTTCCCTTGTACGCCAGAAAGAGGTTTGGTTTTATCACCTATACCCCAGACCCTCAGGAAAGGCTGCGCCGTGCGCCCGGATGCTGTATGTTATGCACCCAGCAGAAAGACCGGGAGGATATGGCGGCGAAAGGTTCCCTGCCGGGGGCCGGGGAAATTGATTTTTATACCGGCCGGTATGCCCCGGAAAAGGTGGAGGGGCGGTACTATACCCATATTTTCCGTAAGTTGGTAAAAACTGACGATATGGATCGCTTTAACCGCTTTTTGTTAAAAAACCAGGAGGTGTTGGACCCCTTGATGGAATCCCAGGATATTCTCGCCAAGGAAGCGTTGTTCGTCCTGTATGCCTATGAGCAGTCCATCCCGTATTTACAACCGGATCTGGCGGAGCGCCAGCAGATCGCCAATTATCTGCGCGCCCAGGGGCGTTCTTCTTACCGGGGAGCATGGTGAGAAGCGGCCCAAGAACTGCGAAGGATTTCAGACTTGATCTCATTAGGAGGAATGCCGGATGAAGAGGCTTAGCATAAGGGAATTGGAACAGGAATGCCTCAGCTTTCAGGGAAAACCGTTTTATTATCCCCAGACATATCCCATCAAAAACAAGGTGAAGACCAAGTGCATTGCCTGCGGCAAGCGGAGCGACAGCCGGGAGATCAGTTACTGCGACAGGCGGCTGATTTCAATTTGCCCCCGCTGTGGGGATCGTCAGACCGTGACGCTGGAATACCTGCTGGCCCTGGATCGCAAGCGCAACAACCGGATTACCTGGGCTGCGGTGCTGTTGTCTTTGCTGGCTGTAGCGCTGTTGGTAACATTGCTGATTGTCCTGTTTTAATGCATTGGTATGGAGTTAATCCATACCGCCGTTTCGTTTTTCCTGTTATGGGGAATCAGAGGGGCAGCGTTATATATAAATATATTTTGTAGATGCTGATAAGCGGCAAAGCTTGAATCCTTTGCCGCTTATTTTTGTGGGGATTTTTAATGTGAATAATTTTTACTTAATATTAAATATAGTCATGATAAAAATACAATAGAAAATGGTTGCGGATTCGGGGACGGATTGTTTTAGCGACGGTCATGAGTTTTATGGAAAGGACTTTTCTGGTTTTGCAACTGATTGTTTTCCCATAGAACCTTTTAGTTCTATCTCCGCCGCTCATGCCGCGGTGGCACGCCTGCGGCGGGCACAACGCGCACGGGGCTGTTTCTGGAACGTCGCGAGAATGCCCGCGTTTTCACTGGAAAGCTTTATCCA
>CAJFUH010000141.1 GCA_904420155.1 uncultured Clostridia bacterium | reverse complement strand
GGGAGTTCCTGAAACATTACATTTGACTTTGCAAATTGGGAAAGGCGGCGCACTGTATGGCGATTTCTTTTATTCGTACCCTTCTGCTCTACATAGTTATTATTGCGGCTGTACGCCTTATGGGAAAGCGGCAGATCAGCGAACTGCAAACCTCTGAATTGGTGGTCACTCTGCTGATTTCCGATATTGCAGCCATCCCTATGCAAAATACTGGGCAGCCTTTGGTCAGCGGGTTCCTGCCCATAGCCGTACTAGTAGCCTGCGAGCTGATCGTTTCCGCCCTTATGTTAAAAAGCGCAAAATTCCGGCGCTTCGTCTGCGGAAAGCCGATCATCGTTATCAACAATGGAAAAATCGACCAATTTCAAATGAAGCGGCTGCGCATGAGCACGGAAGATCTCTCGGAACAGCTCCGCCAAATGGACGTCTTCCATATCGAGGATGTGGCCTACGCCATTGTGGAAACCAACGGAAAGCTTAGCGTGCTGAAAAAGCCGGATAAATTACAGCCGGATAATTCTATGTTGGGGATCGTTATCCCGGATAACGGCATCGAAACGGTCATTATCAGCGACGGGGAAATCTCCCAATTCTCTGTTTCCCTGTGTGGACTAAGCCAGGAATGGATTGACGGCGTCCTGCAAGGGGAAAATATCAAGCAAACAGACGTCTTTCTTATGACAGCCGACCGGAAAAGAAATTATCATATTGTCAAAAAGGAGGCCGCTTCATGAAACGCGTCTGGGCAGCGATCGCTATGGTGATCCTTTTACTGGTTCTGTGTATCACCGGCCTTATTTTTACCCATGAGAATATTTCTTCTCTTACCCATAAAATAGAGGAGACAAAAAACTTGGTCTCTCAAGGAGAGATCGAGCAAGCCAAGCAGAGTAATCAGGAACTTTCACAAATGTGGGATGATCATTACCGGGTCTTCTGCACTTATATTTCCCATGACAAACTGGAAGCCATCGACCAATCCATGGCTACGTTAAGTACAAAATTAGAATATCAGGAATACTCTGAATTTACAACGGAACTGGATCGCGCTTGCGCCCAGCTACGGCATTTGCAGGATACGGAATTGCCAACCCTGGAAAATATCCTCTAGAAAAATTTCCTGTCATTTCTTTTTCTCTACCAACCAAAAAGGGACAGAAATTTCTGTCCCTTTTTATCATGATTCTTTTTTATCGGTCTCTTGTAAGAGCTTATTCAGCTCCTCCATAAAGGTATTGATATCTTTAAATTGCCGGTATACCGAAGCAAACCGTACATACGCTACTTCATCCACACTTTTTAACAGTTGCATCGCATATTCCCCAATTAACGTGGAGGTCACTTCCCGGTCCAGGGAATTTTGCAGTTTCGTCTCAATCTGATCGACTAGATTTTCCAGGGTATCCACAGAAACCGGCCGGTTTGCACATGCCCGCAGCAACCCATTGAGCAGTTTATTGCGGTCAAACGCTTCCCTGGATTTATCTTTCTTAATCACAATAATCGGAACTGTTTCGATCACTTCGTATGTGGTAAACCGCTTTCCGCATCCTAAACATTCCCTGCGCCGCCGGATGCGCTCCCCCTCATCGGTGGGACGGGAATCAATGACTTTACTTTCTTCAAAACCGCAATATGGGCATTTCACAGCGGACACCCCCTTTTAGTTTTTTATTATACCATAGCAAAATATTTTTTTGCAATTCTTTTTCCACATCAATCCAAGAAAACTTATAGGATATGGGACAGATAACGATAGGATTCTGTCAATTCCCGGATTTCCTGAAAATTTTTCCGATAAACTTCTATGATAAAATCCCCCCGGTAACCGTCAGCCTCCAAATATGCTTTCAGGCGGGAAAAATCCATCTTCCCCTTTCCCGGCAGCAAGCAATCCTGCCCTTCTCTATGGTCGTTCACGTGAATATGCACCAGCCGGTCTCCCATCGCCTGGTACATCGTAAAGGGGTCAAATCCAGCCCGTACCGCTTGTTTGAGATCCAGTACAAAACTAGCTTCCCCTCCTAAATAGGCGCGCATACGCTGGATAAATTGGGGGTCGGCGCTGCGGTAAAGATTCACATTTTCCTGGGCTAATGTAACCCCATATCGCCTTCCCCTTTGGGCAAGCTGTGCAAACCGGTCAAAATATTGGTTTTCCGTTAAGCCGCTTTTCTCCGGGGAACGGTCCCCATGCAACACTACAATTTGAGCCCCCAGCCGTGCCGCCGTTTCAAAATACCGGTCATAAAACCGCATGCCGTCTTCAAAACGGCGTTCATAATTGGAAAACAGTAGATAGGATTCAAAACCCGAAGTGAAGGGATGGATAGACCTTAACGTCGCTCCCTTTTTTTCCATCATTTTCCCCAGGCGGGCGATAAAATCTGGGGCCAATTCTGAAATGGTATTGAAAAAAAACTCGAACAACCGGAAGCCTTGATCCAATAAGATTTCTAAGGCTTGTTCAGTATACATAGGGTATAAACACGCTGTAGAAATACCAATACTCATATACGACATCCTTCTATCAAATTATGTTTTTATCATAACATATTCTGACATACGAGAAAAAGCATTTTTTCTCCAGCTTTCAAAAAAGTGCATCGCCATCTCTCCTGTCAAGATGAAAAAGTTCCTGTTTTCACGATCACTCATTTAAGATTTATGATCCATCTAAAAGTTTGAAATTCGCATGGCTATAGATCTTTTTCCCTTTTGATCCCAATAAAGTTTCCGTCGATGACACGGCCGGCCGCCTTATATCCGTGCCGCTCATAATATTGATTCAATTTTAGATTTGATTCGGCACAATCAAGCCGTAGTTTTTTCTTTCCGCTTAGACGTATATATTCTTCGCATTTTTTTAGAAAAATACCGCCTATCCCTTTGGTATGTAACGCTGTGACAAAGTTATGAAGGTAAGCGGCCGGCGTTCCGTCATCTCCCCAACGCCAGTCTTCAAAAGACAACACCCCTGCACTTACAACAGCGGCCGTTTCTGGTTCTTTCAATACATATAAACGATTTTCCTGAATGGCTTTATGGTAGTATGATTTCGGAAAAACTCCCCAATAATCTTCTTTATTCCACTGTTCAATCCCTAACTCATCCATCCAGCGTATCCGGTCCCGTATCAAGGAAAAAACTTTTTCTGCATCGCTTTTCTGCGCAGGTACAAATAAATAATCCATTCTGTTCCATATCCTCTTTCTAATTCCTGTGTATAGTCTCTTTTAAAAAAAGAAAGCCGCCCGACAATCATTCGGACAGCTTTCTAAACCGGCTAAGCCTCAACAGTTGCTTCTTTTTTATCTTCCTTTTTGTTCTTGCCGCGCTTTTTCCACATCACCCAAAGGGGACCTACAATGCAATTGGTGGTATAGCATCCGGAAACGATACCTACCATCATGGGAAGCGCAAAAGAGGTGACGGACGGCAAATCAAAGATAAGGGATACCACAAATACCACTGTAATAGCGGCAAACGTCGTAATCGAAGTGTTAATCGTACGGCTTAGGTTTTGATTGATACTTTTATTGACAATATCTCCGATATCCGTCTTAGGCCCAGACAGCCTGCGATTCTCGCGGACACGATCATAAATAATGATGGTGTCATTGAGTGAATATCCCAGAATCATCAGCGCTACCGCAATAAAATTACTGTCGATGGGCAGCCGGCAAATGATAAAGGTAAAATACACATTGGAGACGTCCAGCAGCAGGGCAACTAAGGCAAAGACGCCCGCTGACCAGCCGCCGATTTTCTTAAAGCGGAACGCCACATACACCACCATCAAAACGGCGGCGATAGCCACCGCCACCAGACACTTGAGAAGGAATTGGCTGCCCATGGCGGGATCTACAGAACTGGATTCGCTTTGTGCAAAATGGTTATCTGGAAAATTTTCCTCCAAAGCATTTGTAATTTCCTTCTGCTTATCTAAGGAAATCGACTGGTTCCCTGAAAACGATAAGGAAATTGTATTTTGTGTTTCATCAGACCCCGCAATCTTTACGTTCTGATTGACCTGAATACTGACTTTTTCCTCAGTCATTCCATCGACCAGCCTCTGAACCTCATTTTCATCGATCTCTCCCGTGTAGGAATAGCTGATGATCGCACCGCCGCTGAATTGAATATCCAACTGGGTGCCGTTGATAATATTAAAAATAATTCCAATGACAATGATACACAGGGAAATGGTAAATGCAATCTTTCTTTTTCCTACAAAATCAATGGTGTGCTTCATTTTCCTTTCCCCCCATACATCCATTTCTTACGCATAAACTTCAGGCCGGAGAGGGACCGCAACATCAGTCTAAACGCACCCACGCCCATGATGAAGTTGCTGATTACGCCGATCAATAGGGTGTAACCAAAGGAATAAATAATACCTGTTGTGGAAGGACCAAACCAGAAGGAAAGGATATTGGAAGGACCAAATACGCACATCAGAATGATCGCCACGATAATCACCGTGATATTGCCGTCAAAGATCGCCCAGAAGCTTCCGCGGCAGCCCTTGTCAATGGCTCCATCCAAAGTTTTCCCATCGCGGAGCTCTTCCTTTACACGCTCCGCCGTAATAATATTGGCGTCTACGCCCATTCCAATGGAAAGGATCATACCGGCGATACCGGGCAGGGTCATGGTAAAGCTGGAAATAAAATTAAAGAATCCCGAGACCGCCGCCAAGCTCAAAGCCATCTGACCGATTAAGGTAATACAGGCCACAAAACCTGGAACCCGATACATGATCAGCATAAACAGGCAAATCAGAATCATGGCGATCACTGCCGCAATCCCCATAGCGGTCAAAGCAGAACTGCCCAACGTGGGATTGATCGTGCCAAAGTTACTGGTCTCCAGTTTAAAAGGCAGGGCGCCCGCATTGATTCTCTGAGCCAAATCGGAAGCTTCCTTCGCAGTAAAGTCCCCGCTGATGC
The DNA here is from genome assembly GCA_904420155.1 of uncultured Clostridia bacterium. Classification (GTDB taxonomy): domain Bacteria; phylum Bacillota; class Clostridia; order Oscillospirales; family Acutalibacteraceae; genus CAJFUH01. The sequence goes on along the minus strand of CAJFUH010000141.1, from coordinate 5,688 downwards.
TGGCTTGGCCGTCAGTAATGGGCTCATTGACGGTAGGAGCGGACAACATCACATCATCCATCCAGATGGAAATCGTCTCTCCCTGCAAACGCTCCGTGGCCTCCGCAAATTTTTCTTTTCCGCTCTCTTCCAATTCCAAAGAAACTATATAGGAAATCTGTGTGGGATTATCCGGATTCTGGACGGCTTCCGCTCTTGCGCTCTTGATATCACTGCCTTCCAGAATCACGTTTTCCGCAGTGACGCCGGTGGGAGTGGTGGCTACCGCCTGCCCATCCGAACCAATCTCATTGCTTTCATATTCCATGCCTTCCCGGAAGGTCAGCTCCGCAGTGGCGGAAATTTCTTCAATCGCAGTTTCCGGGTCAAATTCGGTCTCATCCACTTTCCACGGGAAACGAACGATAATACGGTCGTTGTTATAGTCCGCATATAGTTCATAGTCCGTGATATTCTGGGATACCATACGGGTTTCGATGATGGCTTTGGCAGAATCAATCTGATCGTTGGTTGCGTCCACATCATCAGCCGGACGGAAAGTCGCCTCTACGCCGCCCCGGATATCAATCCCCCACCGAATGTCGTTGATGCCTTTGATGTAGGTGATCGGGATATCACCATTACGGCCATGTATGCCAAATACCGAGGCATACCCAACGAGCAGGATGAGGAGGGCAACGATGAAAAATACTGGTTTGGGTACTCGCTTCATGCGTAAATCCTCCAATGCATTTATGGTGATCTGTAGCCTTGGAAAGGAATCAGCAAGAATACTTTCGCTTTTTTGCTTAAACCATTTCTTCGCCTACGCAGGCACAAAAAAACGCCGGTTTCCGGCAAGGTATCCTTTTCTAACTCAAACTCCCCATGTTTCAAATATCCTTTGTTCAGGATATTGGCCCCTCTCCCAAAAAGAGGATCCCCCCTCTTTTTGGGTAAATAAAAAAATTAACCTTGCACGCTGTACAAAGGCTACAGACGTAACAAGGTTAATTATATTGTTTTTGTTCACAAAAGTCAATGCAATCTCGAGGGGATCGTCTAATTTTTTCACAAATGCCGCTTTACTGTCGAAGGAAGCCTCAGGGCCTTACCGGCCCAGCAGTTTCTCTACAGCAGCCAGTTCCACACATAGGCAGAACAGCTTCATAGCGGTTTCCAGCTCCGCGACCGGGGGATAGGTCGGGGCCAAGCGGATATTGCTGTCTTTGGGGTCTTTGCCGTAGGGATAGGTAGCTCCCGCAGGGGTAAACACCACGCCTGCCTCTTTGCACAGCTCCACAACGCGTTTGGCGCATCCATCCATGACGTCTACACTGATGAAATAGCCTCCGTTGGGCTTTGTCCATCTGGCCACTCCTTTTCCGCCCAGCTCCTGTTCCAGATTATTCAGTACCGCCGCAAACTTGGGTTCCAAAATCTCACGATGCAATTTCATGTGCTCCAGGAAACCATCATAATTCTTAAAATAGCGGACATGGCGCAGCTGATTCAGCTTATCAAACCCAATCGTCTGGGTGGCATATCTCTTTTTTAACACCGCCATATTCGCGTCTGAGGCGGCAAAAGCGGCCACGCCGGCGCCCGGGAAAGTGATCTTTGAGGTGGAGCAGAACTGAATAAACAGATCCTCATTGCCATATTTCTTACTTTCTTCCATGATATTGAGCAGATGATCCGGCGTATCTGTGAGGTCGTGGACACAGTAGGCGTTGTCCCATATAATACGGAAATCCTTGGCGGCCGGCTTCAACGAGGCAAGACGGCGCACTACATCGTCTGAATAAGTGATGCCGGAGGGGTTAGAATATTTGGGTACGCACCACATACCCTTAATGCTGGCATCCGACTGAACCAGGCGCTCCACCTCGTCCATATCCGGGCCATTCTCGTCCATAGGGATATTGATCATCTCAATACCGAAATATTCGGTGACGCCAAAATGGCGGTCGTAACCGGGAACCGGGCACAGGAATTTTACGTTTCCTTGTTTGCACCATGGTTCGCATCCTGCCACTCCATGGGTCATCAGACAGGAGATTGTATCAAACATCAGGTTCAGGCTGGAATTGCCTCCCACAAAGACTTGAGACGCGGGAACATCCAAAATATGGCCGAAAATCTCTTTCATCTCCGGCAGCCCGTCCAGCAGCCCATAGTTGCGGCAGTCCACACCGCTCTCCGTTTTAAAATCGGATTTGCTGTTTAACTCATCCAGCATCCCTACGGAAAGGTCGGTTTGGTCCGCCCCCGGCTTTCCTCTGGAAAGATCCAACTTGAGGTTCTGTTCCTGAAAGGAACGGTACTTCTCCTGTAATTGCGACAGCTCCTGTTCCAGTTCTTCACGATTCATTGATACATAATCAGACATGCGAATCCCCCTCATAGCAATTGCAAAAATTCTTTAAAACTATCCATATTCTAATTGATTTGCCATATAAATGCAAGCTATATTTTGATTTCTTGCAAAATTGCATTTTCCGGACCAAATATACCTTGTTTTCTGTATAACCTGTCAGGGGATATTTTTTCTTTTTCGATTTTTTCCTGCCTTATATCTTGTTTTCTTCCCTTGTATTTTTTAGCTTTTCTGATATGAGAGGAGATCGACATCCCCGCCCCTGCTCTGAAAGAACTTTCCTTTGCATGATCTTTACACAGATTATGCAAAGGAAGTAAAAGGGGTTCCCATCCCTTTCAGATTGTCGAAACAGGGAAATCCTTTTCGCAAATTGCATAAGTCGGCAGAGGATGGGGAACCCCCCGCTAGGGTTCCCCACGGCCAAACCGTCCAGGGGACGGTTTGGCCTCCCCCTCCTGAACTTGTGGAAATCTTGAGGATTTCGCCCATTGCGATGGGCGGAGGAAGGGCTCCGCCCATCCACCCCGCAAGCTTTTGAAAAAGCTTGAGCAAAACTTTTAAGTTTAAGCGCAGGCGTGAAAAGGTGGACGAAACTTTTAAGTTCCCTCGCGGGCGGCTTAGTTTTTTCCAATGAAAGCTCAGGGCGCGGAGTACCCGCCGTAGGCGCGTGACCTGCCCCACCGCAGGTGGCGCAGGTAGGCAAAAAACGCTTTCCTGATCCAAATGGATCAGGAAAGCGTTTTGCTTCGTTTGCTTTTATTGGCCTCACGTTATATCCATCCCTATAGCGGGTAAAAAATAACATGGGGTTTCATAACTTATTGCGGTTAAAATTCCGCCGTCCCGGTGGTTCTGGGGAAGGGCAGGACGTCCCGGATATTGGCGATTCCGGTCAAATACATGATAAGACGTTCAAATCCCAATCCGAAACCGGCGTGTTTGGCTCCGCCATAACGGCGCAAATCCAGATACCACCAATAATCCTCTTCCTTCAAGCCCAGTTCTTTCATACGCTCCATTAATTTATCCAAACGTTCTTCACGCTGGCTACCGCCGATGATCTCGCCGATTCCCGGCACCAGCATATCCATAGCGGCCACGGTCTTTCCGTCGTCGTTTAAGCGCATATAAAAGGACTTGATTTCCTTGGGGTAGTCGGTGACAAACACTGGTTTCTGGAATACCTGCTCGGTAAGGTATTTCTCATGTTCTGTTTGAAGGTCGCTTCCCCACTCCACTTTATACTCAAACTGGTCGTTGTTCTTTTTCAGGATCTCCACGGCCTCCGTATAGGTGATATGGGCAAAATCCGATTTCACCAGATCCTGCAACCGTTGGATCAGCCCTTTGTCGTAGAAATTGTTAAAGAACTGCATATCAGCCGGACAGGTATCCAGCACATACTGAATGACGGATTTCATCATATCCCGGGCCAATTCCATATCATCCTGCAAATCCGCAAAAGCGATTTCCGGTTCGATCATCCAAAATTCCGCCGCATGACGTTGAGTATAGGACTTTTCCGCACGGAACGTCGGCCCAAAGGTATACACCTTTCCAAAGGCCATGGCCATACATTCCGCCTCCAGCTGGCCGGATACTGTCAGCGAGGTGTGCTTCTCAAAAAAATCCTGGCTGAAGTCGACTTTTCCATCTTCGGTTTTGGGGAGATCGTTGAGATCCAGTGCGGTGACGGTAAACATCTCTCCGGCGCCCTCACAGTCGCTGCCGGTTAAAATTGGGGTATGGGCGTATACAAAGCCTCTCTCCTGAAAAAATTTATGAATCCCGTAGGCCGCCGCAGACCGTACGCGGAAAGCCGCGCTAAACGTATTGGTGCGCGGACGCAAATGCGCGATGGTGCGCAAGTATTCCAAGGAATGACGCTTCTTCTGGAGGGGATACTCCGGGGAAGACGGGCCGTCTATCTCTACCTGCTGGGCATGGATCTCAAACGGCTGTTTCGCTTCCGGCGTTTCCAGCAGCGTGCCGGTCACAGTGACTGCCGAACCCACGTTCAGCTTGGCAATCTCTTTAAAATTCTCTACTTTTTCCGCTTCAAACACTACTTGGACGCCTTTAAAGCAGCTTCCGTCGTTTAATTCCATGAATCCCAACGCTTTGGAATCCCGAATGGTCCTCACCCAACCGCATACGGTAACAATTTTTCCGCTATAGGCGGAACTGTCCGCATAAAGGTGGGCAATTTCTGTCCTCTTCATTGATAACCTCTCCCTTAATATCATACCTGATTCTTAGTCTTTATTGGTCTATTCTATAACAATACGATAGTTCACGCAAGCCCTACTGTCTGAAATTTTTCCCGAGACCCTTTCTTTTTTGAAATATTTTTACTTTTTTTCATTTTTCTCTTGATTTTCTCGCCAAGATTGGATATAATAAGCAAGCGTCAGGAAAACACTGACAGAATTGAATAAAGTATGGAGAGATGGCTGAGCTGGTCTAAGGCGCACGACTGGAAATCGTGTATGGGCTTAAACCCCATCAAGGGTTCGAATCCCTTTCTCTCCGCCAGAATGGAAAAAGTGGGACAAACCTAGTAGTACCAAGGGTTTGTCCCACTTTTTGTTTTTGCAACATTGGACAGCCGTTTGAAAAAGAAGGACAAGAGACCACGTGAGATTTTTTAAGGTTTTTTCAAGGGTCTCATACTACAGAAAAAGCGGTAAAAGTCATTTTTCTTATCTCTCAGAATATACATGAATATACGTTTTTACAAAAAGGAGAGACGGCGGGCGGAAAGAATATCTATGCAGGAAAAAATGCAAAATGTGAACGGAACAAATATTTTAAATTGTGTGTTGCTATGAGCTTATCTTGTCCCGCCGATTAAACGGCTATGCAATCTTTCTAAAAATGAATGAAATAAAAAGCAGAAGAGCCGGACAAGGATCAACAAGCCGATAAAGAAATTAACAATAAAAAAGTTTTTTAAGAAGCAGAACCGTCATAGAGCAAAGAAAAGGCCGATACCCGTCATTTCTGAGGGGTATCGGCCTTTAAACGCCCATTTACGGATGGGTCCCTATAAAAGTTCAGGATTCCTTTCGGGAAAATTAAGCGTTGGCTTTTTTCTCCTTAATGGCAGCCTGCGCTGCGGCCAAACGTGCGATCGGCACGCGGAACGGAGAGCAGGATACATAATCCAAGCCAATATTATGGCAGAATTCTACAGAAGACGGATCGCCGCCGTGCTCGCCGCAGATACCGCAATGCATGGTGGGACGGACTTCCTTGCCCAGTTTCACAGCCATCTTCATCAGAGCGCCGACGCCCTTCTGGTCCAGCTTGGCAAAGGGATCGTT
>CAJFUH010000140.1 GCA_904420155.1 uncultured Clostridia bacterium | reverse complement strand
GAATCCACCCAAAACAATACCCTGCTGGGAATCCTGGCCTGGGTGCTGATCGGCGTGGGTATTCTCATTGTGCTGATCGTACTGTTTACCAGCGCCAAGAGCGGGGGAAAGAAGTCGATAGGGAGAAAACGGTACCACCGCGGCACGTATAAGAGCAAACGGAAACATTTGTTGGATGACAAGTATTATCGGAAGAATAAATATAAATAATAGAAATCCTGACGGGGCCGTCCTTCTTTTTGGAGGAGGCCCCTGTTTATTTTGGAGGGATAGAGATGACCCCGAAGAAGAGCGTTTTACACTTGGCCATACCAGAGAAAATCAAGGAAATTTTGTATATTCTGGAGCGGAACGGGCATCAGGCATATGTGGTGGGAGGCTGTGTGCGGGACGGTTTATTGGGCCGCGTTCCCAAAGACTGGGATGTTGCCACATCCGCCCGGCCGGAAGAGGTAAAAAATTTTTTTGAAAATGCCGGATATCCGGTTTGGGAGACAGGGATTCAACATGGGACTGTCACCGTAGTGGCCCAGGGAAACCCGGTGGAAGTCACCACATTTCGGGTGGACGGGGCCTATCGGGACCACCGGAGGCCGGAACAGGTGCGGTTTACGGCCAGCCTGAAAGAAGACGTCGGCCGCCGGGATTTTACCATCAATGCCATGGCCTATCATCCGGATTCCGGCTTGATGGATTACTTTGGGGGAGAACGAGACTGCCGGCAAGGCGTTCTGCGTTGTGTGGGGGATCCGGATTCCCGATTCCAGGAGGACGCTTTGCGGATGATGCGGGCTTTGCGCTTCTCCTCCGTACTGGGATTTCCCTTGGAGGAGGAAACCGGAAAAGCGGTACTGCGGCGGAAAGAGGGGCTGCGGGATATCGCGGCAGAGCGCATTTCCAAGGAATTGATAGGGCTTCTATTGGGAGAGAATGCCGTGCCGGTATTGCGGACATTTTATCCCGTGATCGGCGTCTGGATTCCTGAACTTTTGCCCTTGGTGGGCCTGGATCAAAAAAATCCCCATCATATATACGACGCCTGGGAACACACGCTGCACAGTTTACTGCATGTTCCTCCGGTCCCGGCGCTCCGGCTGGCCATGCTGTTCCACGATATCGCAAAGCCCCGCTGCTTTTCTTTGGATGAAAAGGGGATCGGCCATTTCTACAGCCACGCCTCTTTAGGAAAGGATATGGCCTGTGCCATCATGAAGCGGCTGCGGATGGACAATACCACCGGCGAACGGGTGGCATTGCTCATCCAATATCACGACGCCGATATAGAACCCTCCCCCAAAATGGCCAGAAGATGGCTTTCCCGGCTGTCTCCCGAAGTGTTTTTCCAACTGTTGCAGGTGAAAGAGGCGGACTGCCTGGCACAAAGCCCGGACGGGGGAAACCGGCTGCGGGCCCTTCATCAATTGCGAAGCATAGCGCGGCGGATCGTGGAAGAAGGGCAATGTTTGTCCTTAAAAGAACTGGCTGTTCACGGAAAGGACTTGCAGGAAATCGGGATATTGCCTGGGAAGAAGATGGGGGAAACTTTGCGCTGGCTGCTCCACCAGGTGATGGAAGAGGCTTTGCCCAATGAGAGAGAAGCGCTATTGGAGGCATGTCTCCAGAGGGGGAAAGATACGGCGGTCCAGGGGAAGTTTGCGGGAGAAAAAAGTAAACAAGGATATAAACGGAAAGGATAAGATGATATCGCCCAGTGAGGAGGATTCCTTGTTTTTATCGGGATAATCCTTCCTCTGTCCCCAGTGATCTTCTTTATGGAAAGATCCGTTTGTATCCGTGGATTTTCAAATCCTTAACAATTTTATTCTTGAACTGCGCATATCATTGGAGTATGATAACACCAAACAGAAAAAAGGACTGATTGTATGGCAAACCGCCAAACAAAGACACAGGCAAAGAAAAAGCCCCTGGGTAAGCGGGCCCTTTTGATCCGGGTGGTCGCGGGAGTGATCGCTTTGGTGATGGTGGGGTCTGTTTTGATGGCCGCTTTCTTTTAATCAGATTTCCTCCGCACGCTTGCGGAGGACTTTTTATTGGGGATTTTTGTATCAATTGATTAGAAAAGCAACTTTCTTGCAATACGCTTTCGAACATGGTAAAATGAGTTTCATTTAAGAAATTTTTTGCTGGTTTTATCTCTTTCATTTAAATTCCGGAAAAATTCCCTGATAAGGAGCGATCGATTTGACCAAATCAAAAAGGCTTTTTTTTTCCTGGCCGCACATTCTATTGACCGCCCTTTTACTGGTTATCATCGGCGTAATCGTTTGGCTGTTCTCCAGTTCCCACCCGCAAAACGACGTTTATGAGAATACTTCCCTGGCTATGGGTACTTATGTACAGCAGACGATTTATGGAAACAACGTGGATCAGGCCGCGGAAGACGCGGCGCAAGCCGTATCGGATTTGGAAGATAGAATTTCCTGGCGCAAAGAGGATTCCGACGTGGCTAAAATCAACGCCAACGCGGGGAAAGATTGGATTACCATAGATTCCCAGACAGCCGGTCTGCTGGAACAATGTTTGGACGTGGCACGGCAGAGCGGGGGGGCTTTTGATCCTACGATTCTCCCCTTGTCTTCCCTTTGGGACTTTGGAGGAGAAAACCAGCATTTGCCTGAAGATCAAGAGATCCAGCGTTTTCTTCCCTATGTGGATTATGAAAATCTGCGCGTTGATACGGAAAATGATTCCGCCTCTTTGAAAAATTCCATGTACGCCCTGGATTTAGGGGCGGCCGGCAAGGGCGCGGCCTGCGACGCCGTGGTAGCGTCGTATGAAGCCTCCGGCGTGTCCTGCGGGATTGTCGCGGTGGGGGGAAGCGTGGGCACTTATGGACAAAAACCGGATCGTTCCGACTGGACCATCGCCATCCGCAACCCTTTCCAAAACCTTTCTGAGGAAAGCAACGTCTCCATGGGAACCCTCAGCCTGTCCGGCGGATTTGTATCCACCTCCGGCATGTATGAAAAATATTTTGAGGAGGGCGGCAAGCTGTATCATCACATCCTGGACCCCAAAACCGGGTATCCCGTGGAAAACGGCTTGGCGTCCGTCACCGTGGTGTGCGATCAAGGGGCGCTCAGCGATATGCTGTCCACTGCCTGTTTTGTATTGGGAGCGGAAGAAAGCCAGGATCTACTTGCCCATTACCATGCGCAAGCGGTCTTTATCTATCAGGATAAGCGGGTGTTTATTACGGAGGGCCTGCGCAGCCGCGTTTCCATTACCGCCGAGGGCTATACCCTTCTGGATTCCCTGTCATGAGCCGCCGGAATCACGCCCAAAAACAGGCTCCCCCTCTTTTTCGCAAACGGGACCTGTTCCTGATTGCAGGAGTGTTACTGGCTGCCTTGCTGTGCTATCTGTGGACGATTCCCAAGGAAAGCGCTTCCTCCATTGTGATAGAGCAGGACGGGCGGACCGTCTCTGTCATTCCCCTTTCCGATGTACAGGAACCGTATGAGCTGGAAATCGGCGGCGCATACCCGGCGACCCTTTTGGTGGAACCGGACGGCGTTTCGTTTGAATCCGCCTCGTGCCCTGACAAACTGTGCGTACGCACAGGAAAACTCACCCAGGCCGGTCAGATCGCCGTTTGCCTTCCCGCCCGCTTAACCGTCCGTTTACAGGGACCCGAACCTTCTGTGGACGCATATACCGGATAATCCTTTAGGAGAACCAACGCCATGTTTTATCCCCATCCTATTAAGCCCAAGAAACCCTCCGCCAAGGGAAAAGGGGAGGCGGACAACCCCTCTGGCAAGGGGTCGCTCCGTATTCGTCCCCAGACCCAAAAGCTGACCCACCTCTCCCTTCTATGCGCTTTAGCCCTGGCTATTTCGGGAGTGGAGATGCTCATCCCGCCCCTGCCTATGCTGCCCCCAGGAGCAAAGCCGGGGTTTTCCAATATTGTCACCATGTATGCCGCCGGTTCCCTGGGGATCGTACCCGCCTTGGGGATCGCCCTGATCAAAGGGATTTTTGCCGGGGTAACCCGTGGTTTTACCGCTTTCCTGATGAGTACCTGCGGGGGGATCCTGAGTACATTGGTGATGGGATGTCTTTTACATATCGAAAAACGTCCTTTTAGCCTGACAGGGGTAGGCATTGCCGGTGCGCTTGCTCATAACGCCGCGCAGCTGGGGGTAGCCGCTGTGCTGACCAGCTCCGCAGTGGTGGCTTACGCCCCTTTTCTTCTGTTGTTTTCCTTAATTACCGGAACCGTGACCGGCCTGATCCTTCGCGCCGTCCTGCCGGCGCTCAATAAGATTTC
>CAJFUH010000139.1 GCA_904420155.1 uncultured Clostridia bacterium | reverse complement strand
CGGGAAATCGCAGCAGCTTGGTCATCACGAAGATTTTTTGATTTGGTCCGGGAACTTTCGCACGCCTTTTTTACCCTTTTGCAGAAGCGCGCCACTATGATACGCGCCATCCGGCGGGTACAAGATGGCGTTTTGCTTTCTACCCGCCATGAATATACCCTTTTACTGTCCCGTTATGGAAGACCCGGTGTATGGAAAATGGCGCAGTTACACCAAGATCATCAATTTTCCCCCCAAAGGATCCGACAGATGAAAACAGGATATCGGCATATCAATGTTTTGGTGCTTCCCACGCGGCAGGCAGCGGACGAATTGCAGGATATTTTATCTGCTTCTCTTCCCGCGTTGTCTTGTGTGGCGATCCCTCATTTTTTGTCGTATCAAAGGGAAACTCACAGCGTTGCGAAAAAAATGCAGGTGATCGCCGTGGGAAGGCTGCATCCGGAAAAGGGGTTTGCCCGTATGCTGAAGATCTGGAGCAGGATATCACCCCTTCATCCTGATGTAATGCTGAAGATTGTGGGGGATGGGGATCAACGCCGGCAACTGGAGGAGGAATCCCGAAAGCTGAAAATACAGGATACGGTCCTTTTTACAGGGATGCTTCCCCATGATCAAGTGCTCGATGAAATGGAGCAATCTTTGTGTTATTGGATGACCTCCCTAGAAGAGAGCTTCGGCTTTGTGCTAATTGAAGCTTTTTCTTGCGGCATTCCGGTAGTGGCTTACGATGTCCGGACAGGCCCCAGGGAAATTGTGGAAGACGGGGTCAATGGTTTTCTCGTTCCCGATGGAAATGAGGATAAGATGGTAGAAAAGATGCACGTTTTATTATCGGAGGAAGGAACAAGGCAGCGCTTAGGAAGGCAGGCCAAACAGTCGGCCCTCCATTATGAAAAAACGGCCATTCTACAAAAATGGATACAATGGATGAAAGGATAAGGTGTTGCGCACTGATGGACTACCGATATCGCAGCAGAGAACCCCTGTCGGATCGTATCGTTTCTTCTTTGGTATTTTTCTTTGTAATTTTACAACCTTTATTGGATATCGCCTCATACTTTTCCATCGTAAAGGGGTTTCCCAATATTAGTCTGGCGGTCCGGACGCTTTTGTTGGGAAGTATAGCAGCGCTGTCTATCATAGCCGCTCAAAAAAAGTGGCATGTCTGGCTTTTTTACGGAGTCATTGCGCTTTTTTGGGCGGTTCATATGTTGATATGCTATCAATCGGGATATCGGGATCCTGTTTCCGACTTTACTTACTTTATCAAGATAGTTCAGATCCCTATTTATACGTTTGGCTTTTTTCTTTTTTTCCTCCGATACCCCAACTGTGGTGTTTCTTTCCAATTGGGGGTGACGGTAAATATTTACATCATCAGCCTATCCATTATTTTGGCGGCGGTTACCAATACCATGTCTCATACTTACTGGTATACACAGAGAGGAATTTTGGGATGGTTTTATAGCGGGAATGCCCAAAGCGCTATTTTAGCCGCTATGCTGCCCATTGCACTGGTTTACACGCAAAAAATCAGCCGATGGTTTTTCGGCGTGACTGCATTGCTGGGGTTTGGCAATTTGTTTCTCATTGGCACACGGGTAGCCTATGGTTCTATTTTTATCATTGCTTTTGGTATGGCCGCCGCCTTTTTATGGAGTTGGGCTAAAAAGAAAAAGGGACGGTGGTGGAAAAGCCTGTTGTTGGTGTTGGCAGTTTTGATATTGTGTGCTGGGGGCTATACCATTTCCCCCATGTACCAAAGCCGTGAAGAGCATAGGGAGTATATGGAGGAAAAACAGGCATATCAAGAACAGCAAATCATCGAGTATCCTGGAGATGATCCTTATGCCGCTTATCGGGAGCTGTACCAAACTTATTGCCAAGAATTGGTGGATACCTTTGGTTTGGAAAATACCCTGAAGCGATATGACTACTCTACTGATATCCAGGTGATTTCCGACGCCAGGCTGAAGAAAAGAAACTTTGCCCAGATGCAGTGGGAGAGAAAATCCAATGCTACACATTGGATGGGCTATGAATATGAGACTTTTATGGCGGGCAATACCAGTATGGAGCCGGAAAATGATTTTCATGTAATTTTCTATCTATATGGTTATGTAGGCTTAGGACTTTTTTTCTGTTTTCTTTTGGGAATTGTTGGATGGGGTATAAAACGGCTGTGGAGTCGCCAGGCAAAATGGTCCAATACCCTGTGGGCATGTATGCTCAGCGGCGCTTTGATGATGGGGTCTTCACTGCTGGCCGGGCACACGTTGGTGCGACCCAATGTATCGGTTTATCTTTCCCTGATACTGGCCTTGGGAATGTACCTTTTAAAAGAGACGGGAAAAAAACGGATGGATGCGGAATATCCGGAAGAGGGAAAACATTTTGCAGACTAAGATACCTGGACAAATACCAATGGTGAGCATCGTTATCCCGGTGCGGAATGCAGAAAATACGTTACAGGAAGCCTTGGACAGTGTGTTGGAGCAAACCTTGCAAACATTTGAAATTGTTGTTGTGGACGACGGTTCTACGGATGCCACTCCGGTATTATTAAAGGGCTACCAGCAGAGGGAGCCGCGCCTTTGCGTACTGCGTACAGACGGCTTGGGACCTGCGGGGGCCCGCAATCGGGGAATACAAGAGTGCCAAGGGAAATATCTCTTTTTTATGGACGGGGATGACCGGATTTTTCCCAATGCTTTGGAGAATATGGTCGCCATTGCGGAAAAAGATCAAGCGCAGGTTGCTATCTTCGGTTTTCTTCGCACCGATGGCAAAAAGGCGCAGAAGTTTACTTATCCAGACACCCGGATTTTGGGGAAGGCGGCATTATCGGATGTTCTGCCTTCCATTTATCAAAGCCACCTGCTTAATCCGGTATGGAACAAATTATGGGACCGGCAATTTGTAGAAGCAGCTGGCATACGGTTCCAACATGTTTGGTATGGGGAGGACCGCCTTTTTGTCTTTGACTGCTTGCGGGCGGCGGAACGGGTGACGGTCAATCATGGGACTTATTACGAATATCGCATTCAGCAGCAAGGCAGCCTGGTAAATCGTTATTTTCCAGAGAAATTTTTCATTTGCTGCCGGATTGATGAAGAAATACGCCGCCTACTCCGGGAGGGAGGAGAAATCACCCAGGAGGCAGATAGCATATTGTTTCAGGTGTATTTAAAAAGTATCTTGTCCTGTCTCAGTGTGATATGCTCTCCATCCGCTCATTTACCTTTTCGGGACCTGTATAAAGAAGTAAAGAAAATATTAAAAAGTGACCAACTGCGCGGGCAGATTTGTTCTAAGCGGGCTGAAAATTGGATTTTTCGGGTGATACAAGGGGTCCTGCGAAGCGGATGGGTTTGCCCCAGTATATTGATGGGTTGGACACTTGCTTTTGTGGAGCAGAAAACCCCTTATCTATTTTCTAAAGCAAAGAATCGGATAGGAAGGTGAGACAATGCCAGCGGTCAGTATTATTGTTCCGGTGTTCAATGGATATCCCTACCTATCCAGATGCCTGGATTCTATTTTAGCGCAGACGTTTTCAGATTTTGAGGTTCTTGTAATAGACGACGGCTCTACAGATTTGAGTGCATATAAAATTCATGAGTATCGTCGAAAAGATCCCCGGGTATCTTTGTTCCAGCAAGAGAATAAAGGGCAGGGAGCTGCCCGAAATAAAGGACTGTATCAAGCGCGGGGGGAGTATGTATTGTTTGTAGATGCGGATGATGAGATTCTCCCCGCTATGCTGGAAAATCTGTATCAGGCGGCGGAACAGTTTGACCATCCTCAATTGGTTTTTTGCGGGATGCAGGAGAGGGATGATGTCACTGGAAAAAAGGTAGGGGGACAAAAAGAACGTGTTCCCAAGAACTCCCTGTTGTCTGCCGACAGCAGGAAGGATCTATTATTAATGGCTCCGGGACCGGTGAGAAAACTGTATCAAAGGGAATGGCTGCTGCGCACCGGCGTAGTTTTCCCTGAAGGGGTATGGTATGAAGATCTGCGGACCACGGTAAAATGGGCGGCGCGGCTGGAACGTGCAGTTTATGTCCCAGGAGAATGGTACATCTATTACCGGCGGGAGGGCTCTACGATGCACAACCGCCAACTGGAACGAAACCGAGAGATCATAGATGCTTTTGACGACCTGTTCTCAGATTTTCAAAAACAAGGGCTGTTTTCATTTTTTTACAGGGAACTGGAGTTTTTGACGATTTATCATTTATACTTGGCGGCCTCCGTTCGCGTATTGCGTCAAGATCCATCGTCCCCTTTACTGGATCAGTTTGATGAATATCTAAAGCGGAAGTTCCCAAACTATCAGGAAAACGGATATCTATCCCGCCTCAGTAAAAAAGAAAGGATATCCTATCACTTATTGGAACAAAAGCGCTATCAATTGCTTGCATTCCTATATCGGATGGCGGAACGGAGAAAGGCAGGGGGAAGCAGATATGGAATTAATCACAGTGGTGGTTCCCGTTTATAATGTGTTCCCTTTTTTAGAGACTTGCATTCTTTCTTTATGCCATCAGAGCTATCAAAAGTTGGAAATCTTACTCATTGACGATGGATCAACCGATGGAAGCGGCGCCCTATGTGACGACTATGCCCGCAAAGATGACCGTATCCGGGTGATTCACCAGGAAAACCGTGGGTTAGGGGCCGCCCGTAATGAGGGAATACGCAGGGCAAACGGGGTATATATAGCGTTTGTGGACAGCGATGATTGGGTAAGCCCAACAATGATTCAGGAACTGTATCAGGCTTTGAAGGAACAGGGAGCGCAATTGGCTGTTTGTGATGCCTATGTCACATCGGAACAAGGGCGGGTGCAAAAGAAAATGCAGAACAGTCTGCCTGTTGGGATGGCCATCCAATTAACGTCTCTGCCCAGGTTGCTTCTGCAGCCACATGTGGCTTGGAATAAGCTATACCAAAAAGATTTATTTGACGACCCGGATATACAGTATCCTGCCAGGGCATGGTATGAAGATTTCCAGGTGACCACAAAACTGTATACAAAAACGGAGCGGATCGTGTTTGTAGATCGCCCGTTGTATTATTATCGTCTTCGGGAAGGGTCTATCCAAAATAATGGAAATTTAATGAGGAAAAGAGAAAAGATAGAGGCTATGGAAGATATCCTGCACTATTATCAAAAATACCATCTCTTTTCCCAGTATCAAAAGGAATTGGAATTTTTGGCGATCCTCAACGTGTATTATACGCCGATCATGGAACTCATTCGTATAGATCCAAAGCATCCGCTTATTTCGGACTTTTCTCACTATATAAAAAAAAGATTTCCCCATTATGCAGATAATCCCTATATTAAGACGTTACATTGGAAAAAACGATTGATGTTCCAATTGCTCCAACATGGGCATTTGTCTTTTATCCGAGCACTATTTTGGGGAAAGCAGAGATACAGCAGGTTCCTAAAAGCAAGAAAAACCTCCTTTATCCAATAAAGGAGGACGCGTAATAAATCCCTATTGCCAATACAACGATTTGAAAAACAAAAATAACAGGAATCCCAATCATGAATTTTTTCTTCTGGGTTTTATGGCGGATTTTTTTCATTGTGAGGTACATACCGACGGAACCGCCGATCACGGATAGAAACAACAACGTGGATTCCGGCGTGCGCCATCCTCCGTTACGTGCTCTCCGCTTGTCGTGGATCGTAACCCCAATGGATAAAAAATTGATAGCTAAAAGATATCCAAGTAAAAACAGTCTTACATCCATTTTTAGCGACATTCCCTCCAGAACAGCATTCATTAAAAAAGAAGGTCTTTTTCCCGGTATTTTTGCATATAGATGACAGTAGTTTCATCCTACTATGGGAGCGATCAGATGTCAATCATTTCGGAAAAGAAAAGGATGTTGGTTAGGAGGTATGGGCATGGTGCAAAACCCTTTGAGACAAGTGTTACCCTCGATCCTGGCTTTTTTTCTGCTGATTGGAAGTATTTCTCTTTCGGCATTCCTCAACGGGCAGGCAAAAGCGGCGGAAAATGGAGGGGGGATTACTCCTGCTCCCTTTTCTTCCAGTGAGAAGTCCCAATCAGAACAGTTAGGGCAAAGGGTATCCTTAGACGGAGAAATGCGTGCGGTATGGGTTCCTTTTATGAGCCTTAATATGCAGGATACCGACCACAGTGAGCAGGCGTTTCGGGATAAGTTTGACCACATTGTTGCACAAGCGAAAGAACATGGGTTAAATACATTGATTGTGCATGTGCGTTCTCACGGGGATGCTATGTATCCGTCAGATTATTATCCCTGGTCCCATTTGTTGACGGGGACCCAAGGGCAAGATCCTGGATTTGACCCTTTGCAATATATGGTGGAAGCTACCCATCAGGCGGGAATGCAATTTCATGCCTGGCTCAATCCCCTGCGCATCCAAGTGAACCAAACCCCTGCGGCGCTTTCGCAGGATAATCCGTACACCATATGGAGGAACGACGGGGATCCCAATAATGACCAATGGGTACTGGACTATCAGGAGGACAAATATTATAACCCCGCCATTCCCCAGGTCAGGGAACGCATTATTGACGGGGTAGAAGAGATTGTCTCCCGCTATGCGGTAGATGCCATCCACTTTGATGATTACTTCTATCCTACTTCCGACGCCTCTTATGACCAGAGTTCCTATGACGCCTATGTGGCGCGGTTGGGGGAAGGGAGCAAGCCGCTATCCCTGGCGGATTGGCGTACTACCAACATTAACACCCTGATTTCCGGGGTTTACAGCGCGATCAAAGCGATTAATCCAGAGGTACAGTTTGGGATTTCCCCCCAGGGGAATATTAGCAATGATGTCGGTATGGGGGCTGACGTATATAGTTGGGGAAGTACCAAAGGCTATGTGGATTATCTTTGCCCGCAACTCTATGTTAATTTTGAACATCCGATCCTTCCCTTTGATAAAATGGCGGACGATTGGTGCGCTTTGGTAACCAATCCGGATGTTGATCTGTATTTTGGATTGGGAGTTTATAAAATTGGAACAGACGCCGATAATGGTACTTGGAATAACCATGGGGATATCTTAAAAAAACAGGTGGAATATGGCCGGGAGAAAGATTGCGATGGATTTATGCTGTACTCTTGGGATTATCTGGATATTCCTGAAACAGCTGCTGAAATGGAACAGATGGAACAACTATGGCAAGAGGAAAACAAATAAGGAAGAAAAAATAAAAGGGATGTTGATATGATTACAAGATATCAAGCAAAAGATGCCGAAGCATTGACCCAGTTATGGCTGGAATCAACCTGTGCTGCCCATCCTTTTATTCCTCGGGAATATTGGGAAAACCATAAGGACGAAATCCAAAACAAATATTTGCCACATTCTCATACAATCGTTTGGAAAGAAAAAGAAGAGCCTTTAGGATTTCTCAGCATTATGGGGGAAAACTGGATAGGAGCGTTATTTGTTTCTCCAAAAGCTCAGAACCGGGGAATTGGAAGCGCTTTGTTGGAATACTGCCAACAGAAAGGAGAACCTTTGTCTTTGGCTGTTTACTGCCAAAATGAACGAGCAGTTTCTTTTTATCAGAAACACTCATTTAAAATTTTGGAAAAAGTAGTAGGGGAAGCCCCCGGTCAATGGGAATATCATATGCAATGGACTCCTTCTTCACAAAGGAACTGGGGATCCGATAATATTTTAGAAGAATACTGAGAGACGGTAGATTGTCAGATATCGATCCATATTGAACCATCTTCAAGAGAAAAGCCTCCAATCGTCATGTTATTCTGCGACTGGAGGCTTTTCTATATATTCTTTTTTAATCCTTATAAACTTCTTTTGCCATACGGAAAGCTGCCCAAGCTTTGGGCCATCCTGCATAAAAGGCCAACTGCGTGAGAACCTCTACCATTTCCTCTTTTGTTACGCCGTGGTTTTTGGCATTTTGAATGTGAAATTGCAGGGAACTGTCCAATATTCCACTGGCCATAAGGGCGGATACTGTGATCAAGCTCCTATCCCTGGCAGAAAGCTTTTCCTCTCGAGACCAAATTTCCCCGAAGAGAACGTCATCGTTGAGCTCTGCAAATTTGGGTGCAAAAGCGCCTAAAGCGTCATGCCCGGCTGTTACTTTTTCCATAAGACTGCCTCCTTATTTCAATTTTTCATATTCTTCATCAGATACCGGTTCCAGCCATTCATTGGCGGCCCCTTCTGCGGGAACTTCCACCGCTAAATGGGCGAACCAACTGTCCGGAGCCGCTCCATGCCAATGCTTGACATTGGTTGGGATATTGACTACATCGCCCGGATGGAGCTCTCTCGCCGGTTTTCCCCACTCTTGATAATAACCCCGTCCAGCGGTGACCAACAGGATCTGTCCCCCTCCGCTTTTTGCCCGGTGAATATGCCAGTTATTCCGACAACCCGGTTCAAAAGTGACATTACCGATCGCCACTTGCTCTGAGGACAACATGTTCAGATAGCTTTGTCCAATGAAATACTCAGCAAAAGCATCGTTTTTCTTTCCCATAGGGAAGACGCTTAACTCTTTTGGTTCCATTACAAACACTCCTTACGATCCTTTTTAACGGTATAGCGCAGCCAAACACATCCGCCCTCTTTCACCTCTGCGTTCTGCAATTGAAATCCCACCGCTTGGTCAGAGGCAAGTCCTCCCCGGGTTTCAAATAGAGAAGGGGTTTCAGACGATCCGTCAGCGCACGACGTGATCACAATGCTTAATTCATCACACATCCCCGCTTGGATAAAGGACCAGTTTAAGACGCCGCCTCCGCCTAACATTAACGTTTCAATATGGAACAGATTTTTCAGTTTCTCCATAGCTAAGGCATAATCCAAGGCTTCTTCTCCAGCCAAGATATAAGAGATGCCCAGCCTGCGCAGAAAAGCTTTGTATTCATTGCTTGCTTTTCCGGTGAGAACCTCAATGATATGGGCAGTGGTGTCAATATAGGTCAGCTCACTGTTTTCCCAACCAAGCTTTCCGGAGGGATCCACGGAAACATAATACATGGAAGCATTCGGATTTGCGATGAAATCCCCTTGTGGGACTACAGGGGCATTTTTGTCCAACGCAGGCTTTTTGTAAAAAGTGAAATTATCATCGGTCGTAATCCGGCCAGACAACCAGCCCTGATGGCGATAATAAGGATTTTTGCCGAAAGCAAGATGATAAAACACATCTCCCGCTTTTTCTCCCTCCGGCGTATCCATGTAATTTCCCATGATTTTTCCATCGATGGAAGTCATCATATGGCAAAAAATATATGGCCGCTCCATGGAAATACCTCCTATTCCTCGATCCATCTTTTGATTTCTTTCTCCGCTCTGGCAACTTTTGCACCCTGTATTGCAAGCCCTTCCCGGACATCTGCGCCGGGGCATAGACGTTTGATATCCTGTAGGCTGTGCCCCATGCCGCTGCCCTCATGAGTACAGAATGGCTTGATTACCTTTCCAGAGAAATCGAATTTTTCCAATAAAGTGAATACCGGCATAGGCATAGTGCCCCAATAGTTGGGATATCCCAGATAGATGGTGTTATAGGGGGCCAGGCTTTCCGGATAAGAGATAAGTTCCGGACGTGCATCTCTTTTCTGGTCATTTTTTGCCTGTTCAATACATTCGGAATAGTTGAAAGAGTACGGAACCGTAGGTTTTAGTGGAAACAGCTCGGCTCCTGTCCATTTGTGAATGAGTTCAGCGACTATCTCTGTGTTTCCTTTGGAGAGATTCCGGATAGCTCCAGAAACATAGTTTTCTCCAGCCCTTGAAAAGTACAAAACCATAGAGGACATGGCAAGAATCTCCTTTCCGCTCTTGCTTTATTGGGGACCTTTGAATCATTCATCCATGATTCCCATCGGTGTTTTTATTATAGCTTGGAATGGCTTGACAGGGAATCTCCAGAAGATTAAAATGGTATATACCAATAGTAAATACAGAGGAAGAGGAGGAAATCGGTATTGTATAACAGCCTCTTAAAAACATTTCTCTGTGTCGCTGATTACGGCAGCCTAAATAAGGCGGCAGAGCATTTATTCTTAACTCCCACGGCCGTTATGAAACAGATCAATGTTTTGGAAAAGCATTTGGATTTGAAACTGTTTCAGCGGACCAATCATGGACTTACACTGACAGAATGCGGGGCGTCTATTTATAAAGACGCAAAGTTTATGATTTCCTATTCTGAGAAAGTCATTGAAAGAGCAAAAAAAATCCAGGGAACAGCAAACCAAATCATCCGGGTAGGGACATCTCTGCTGAATCCCTGCAAGGTGTTTATGGATATTTGGTACCATGTAAATGACCAATTCCCACAGTTTAAAATACAGATTGTCCCTTTTGAGGATGATCACCAAGGGATTTTATCAGTAATTGAAAAAATCGGAAAGGAATTTGATTTTATTGTAGGGGTGTGCGATTCCATCCAGTGGTTGAACCGCTGCTGTATGTACCAATTGGGAACCTATCGGAAGTGTGTGGCCGTGCCCAGAGGGCATCGATTGGCTGACAGAAAAAAACTCACCCTTTCCGATTTATATGGCGAAACTTTGATGATGGTCAAGCAGGGGGATTCCCCAGTCAATGATTTGATTAGAGATGATCTAGAACAAAACCATCCGCAGATCTGTATAGAAGATACTGAAAATTTTTATGATATCCAGGTATTTAACCGATGTGAACAAATGGGAAACATCTTGCTCAATATTGAATGCTGGAAGGATATTCACCCTTCTCTGGTGACGATACCGGTTGACTGGAGCTATACCATCCCTTATGGCCTTTTGTATGCCAAAAATCCTACCCCCAATATTTTAAATTTTATAGAAGCGGTGGAAAGCTATCTCCGTAAAGGATACCAATGAGAAGAAAAGCTTTTTATATTTCAGAGAAAATACGGACCTCTACGTTTACAAGTATCCGGGGCGAAAAAAATGAGGTTACGATAGAAGCATGGTAAAGAGAAAGGGGGCGTCATTATGTGGAAAGGACGGCAAATCAGTTTTTCAGAATCTTTATCTCGGATTCTTCCTGCGATAGCAAATCGTATTGAAGAAAAGATGCCGGAAATGGGAAAGTTTTCTCCCATGCCCTATTACTTTGATGTGGAAGCGGGGCTGCGGTTAGAGTTTGCTATGAAAGGAAAGATTAAAAAACAAACTGAACCAACACCATATACAAAATAGTTCCCAAGGCGATGCTGAGCAGCATATTTTTTTTCCAGAGATGAACCAGGATGATTGCCAGCAAAGCAATGGCTTCCGGGATGCCATGGGTTCCGGAAAAAAGGGAAATGTCCTTCAGGGAGTAAACGACCAGCAGGCCCATTACCGCATAGGGAAGCACTTTTCCCAAGTATTGAACCACTTTGGGAGGGGTACGGTTAGCGGGAAATAACAGAAAAGGCAAAAAACGAGTTGTTAAGGTTCCCAACACCACAGCGGCAATCATGATAACACTTTGCAATGGGCTCATGATCATAAATTATCTACCCGCTTTCTAATCGCCAAAAAGACCGCGAGAATTAGGAGCATGGCAGGAATCATAAAGTTATCCGGGCCAAAGATCAACAGGCTGACCAAAGAGGCCGCCACTCCAATCAGTGCGGGAGTATGTCGTTTTGTTTCCATCCATTGATTTAAAAAGATTACTAGAAATAATGCGGTTAATACAAATTCAATGCCTTCGGTATGAAAGGTGATAATATTTCCTAAAATTGCCCCGATCGTAGCGCCGGATACCCAGTAAATATGATTTAGCAGAGTGACAAAAAATAGAAACCAGCCTTGATCGATCCCTTCGGGAATTTTGGCGAAACAATTGATGGAAAAACTTTCGTCGCACATGCCGAAAATAAGATACCATTTTTTCTTACCGGTTCCTTTGAACTTCTCCAGCATGGAGATTCCATAAAAAATATGGCGGGCGTTCACCATAAGGGCCAGCAAAAAAGCCGATATCGGCTGAAAAGTAGATAATAACAAGTTGACCGTCACAAATTCCATAGATCCGGCGAAGATCAATAAACTCATACAGAGAGGGTAGATGATAGCGAAACCTTTACTGCTCATCAAAAATCCGTAAGAAATCCCTAAAAATAAAAACCCTGCACAGATAGGCACAGTATAAGGAAAAGCTGCCTTGAAAGCGCTTTTTTTCGTATCCAAAATAGAAGAATCTCCTTTCTCACCAATTAAAAGAAAAGTCATATTTTCTCATTATATTAGTAGAAAGGAAAAAACACAAGATGTGGTTCTAAAGAATCTATTCGCTTTTCCAGCGGATAGACCTGTTCCCATCCAGAATCGATCTGGAAAGAATGGGAGAAGTTTATAGTTAGCTGAAACTAATCACAGAGACTGTTATAGGAGGAATAACCTGTATGAATACATCGGATTGGCTTCCCGGGGCCTGTCATCCGGAAAAAGGAAGATCCATATATAAAATAGAGTTTCCAGACGGCTATGGAAAGATGACCGTCTATTCCGTTCTACCTGGGATTCAGTTAATCTTTAATGATTTTCATACACACTATGGATTTCAAGAGGAACATCCCCATCCTGGTTATATAGAAATTAACCATTGCCTGCGAGGCAGGTATGAATGCACCATGCCGGACGGTCGCCATATCTATTTAGGAACCCAAGATTTTTCTGTCAGCGACATGGGGGTGCCTAATAGGGCTTCTTCCTTTGTGATGGGAGAATATGTTGGATTAAGCCTAGTTATCCATACAGAAACAGCGTCGCAATCTATAAATGCTTTTTTGGAAGAAGAAATCGGATGTATAGAAACGTTTGAACAGCTGCTTTGGGAGGAGAATGTCATGATTCTGCGCGCCAATCCTAAAATCCAGCATATTGTTTCAGAACTGTACGATGCGCCGGCCTCCGGACAAAAAGGATATTATAAATTAAAAACGCTGGAACTTCTTTGTTTCTTGATTTTTCAATGTCAGCAAAGAAAACCGGTTCATCCTTATTATTGCAGAAAGGATTCCAGCCGTATGGAAGCGATCCAACGAAAAATGACGGAGAATTTACGCAATCATTATTGCCTGTCCGATTTAGCAGAAGAATATGGGATCAGCTTGACTACTTTGAAAAAACGCTTCTTTCAGGTTTATGGAGAAACCCCTTATCAATATCTCAAACGCAGGAGACTGGAGGAGGCGGCGTTACTGTTGCAGACAACAGAGATGGGGATTGGCCAGATTGCAGAAGCAGTAGGGTATCAAAATCCCAGCAAATTTTCCGCCGCATTTGCAGAATATTACGGAGTTCCCCCCAGAGAGTACAAAAAAGGTGTCCTTTTGGATGGATAAGTACTTTTTGGAGCTGGAAAATACAAAAGGTTCCCATTATAATAAATTTTGGTTAGTTTAAACTAATCATAAAAAGGAGGGAGTTTACCTTGAAGGAGAAAAAGAAAAATAGCATATCCTGGCTTTTATCCTATGCCGGCGGGCATAAGAAGTTGACGATATTAGGCTGTACCCTTTCGGGAGTCTCAGCGGTGTTGTCCATGGCGCCATATATCTGTATTTGGTTTGTAGCGCGGGGCGTATTCGATGCATTGCCAAATTTTCAGGACGCACAGGATTTAGTTGGATATGGTTGGCAGGCGCTTTGGTTTGCTTTAGCGGGTATGGCGGTCTATTTTGCTGCATTGATGTGTACCCATCTGGCGGCCTTCCGCACGGCAAGGAATATGAGGAAAACGGCGGCGCAACATTTGGTGGATGTTCCGCTGGGCTATTTTACTGCTAACCAGTCGGGACGGCTACGTAAGCTGATCGATGACAATGCAGGTATGACGGAACAGATGCTGGCCCATGAATTGCCCGACTTGGTGGGCGCCGTCGTCACCCCAATCGCCGCTATTATTCTGCTTTTTGTCTTTGATTGGAGGATGGGCCTCCTGTGCCTGCTGCCGATGATCCTGTCGGTCTATCTGCTGACCCGTATGATGGGTGGTAAAAACGCCAAATTCTTTAGCGTATATCAACGGGCTATCGAGGATTTGAGTTCAGAAGCCACCGAATATGTACGGGGAATCCCAGTGGTCAAAGTATTTCAGCAGACTGTGTATTCTTTTAAGAGTTTTTATACCTCTATTATGCAGTATAACAAGTTGGCTACCGACTATTCCATGTCCTGCCGCAATCCCATGACGGCATTTACCGCAGTGCTCAACGGTACTTTTTTGCTGTTAATCCCAGCTGGTATGCTGCTATGTGGGGCTGCCTCAGATGGGTGGGCGGTGTTGGTGGATTTCTTGTTTTATATTTTATTCACCCCCCTATGCGCTATGATGATGAATCGTATCATGTATGCCAGCGAAGCGATCATGGAAGCGAATGAAGCGGTACATAAGCTGGATCAAATTTTGGGAACATCTCCGTTGCCGGAGCCCCAAAATCCCAAGACACCCCATGGGAATCAGGTGGAATTGGACCATGTTTCCTTCACCTATCCAGGGGCATCCCATCCTGCGTTAAATGACGTCACTTTTCAGGTATCAGAAGGGGAAACCGTTGCGTTGGTTGGCCCTTCTGGAGGAGGAAAAACCACGGCGGCTAGTTTGATCCCCCGATTTTGGGATGTCCAGACAGGACAAGTGAGGATTGGAGGTGTGGATGTGCGAGAACTTTCCACCCAAGAATTAATGAAAAAGGTAGCTTTTGTTTTTCAGGATACCCATTTATTCAAAACAAGCTTGCTGGAAAATATTCGAGCGGCCCGTCCCGATGCGACCCGGGAACAAGTACTCCAGGCCGCCAACGCCGCCCAGTGTGGGGATATTTTACAGAAGTTCCCCCAGGGGCTGGATACTCAAGTGGGAAGCAAGGGCGTTTATCTTTCCGGAGGGGAACAACAGAGAATCGCTTTGGCGCGCGCTATCTTAAAGGATGCGCCCATCGTGGTACTGGATGAAGCCACGGCTTTTGCTGATCCGGAGAATGAGACCCTGATTCAAAAAGCGTTTGAGACCTTGACAAAAGGGAAAACAGTACTGATGATTGCTCACCGCTTGTCTACTGTACAGAATGCGGATCATATCTTGGTGTTGCGGGATGGAAAAATAGTAGAAGATGGACGGCACGCGGACCTGCTCGGAAAACAAGGCGTTTATGCCCAAATGTGGCGGGATTACCAGACTTCTGCGCAGTGGAAAGTGGGAAAGGAGGGACGGCCATGCTAAAGAAATTAGAACGAATTTTTGCTCTATCAGAACAAGGCGCCAAAGATCTGGTAAAATCTACCTTATGGACGGTAGCCGCTAATTTAAGCTTGATGGTGCCCATTGGACTGCTGGTCCTTGTTTTAGGTCAAATTATCTCTGCATTAGCCCAAGGGACAGATCCCGCAGCGGACGTGTGGGGCTATACCGCACTGGGCGTTTTGCTGGTTGTATTGATTTATTTGATCCATTGGTTCCAATATAAAAGCCTATATATCGCTACCTATCAGGAGAGCGCCAATCGTAGGATTGGGCTGGCGGAAAAATTGCGCCGGCTTCCTTTATCCTTTTTTGGGCAAAGAGACCTCTCCGACTTGACCTCCACGCTTATGTCCGATTGCAGTTCTTTAGAACAAGCCTTTTCCCACTTTATCCCTCAGCTTTTTGGTACGGCTATTTCCACGGTACTCGTCACTATCGGCCTGCTGTTCATGAATTGGAGAATGGCTTTGGCGGTTATTTGGGTGGTGCCGGTGTCCCTTTTGGTGGTAATAGGATCAAAATGGCTTCAGGATAAATTTGGCACCCGCAGCTTGCTGGCTAAACGGGCCGCTACCGACGGTTTGCAGGAATTGCTGGAGACGGTAAAAGATATCAAGGCTTGTAACCAAAAGGAAACCTATTTAAAGGGCCTGAATCAAAAATTGGCGCAGGCAGAAAAGGCGACCATCCATTCGGAACTGGCCACAGGCACCTGTATTACAGCTGCCCAGTCTATTTTAAAGATAGGACTTGCCACCACCGTGCTGGTGGGAATTACGCTTCTTACCAGCGGGCAATTGGATTTAACCATGTTTTTGATCTTTTTGATCGCGGCATCCCGGCTGTACGACCCCATCAGTGCGGCTTATACCCATATGGCCGCCACATTCAGCGCCAAGATCAGGATTGAACGGATGCGCCGAATGGAGGAACAGCCCATCCAGACGGGTGTGAAACAGTATCAGCTTCAGGGCTATGACATTTCCTTTGACCATGTAAAATTTGCCTATCACAAAGACGAAGGGGTACTGGAAGATATCACGTTCACAGCCAAACAGGGAGAGGTTACCGCTTTGGTGGGCCCTTCCGGAGGAGGAAAGAGCACCGCGGCCAAGTTAGCGGCTCGTTTCTGGGATGTGGATAAGGGAACGGTCACTTTAGGCGGTGTAGATGTATCCACAATAGAGCCGGAAGCCCTGTTAAAAAATTATGCCATTGTATTTCAGGACGTGGTTTTATTCCATGATACCGTAATGGAAAATATCCGGTTGGGGCGACGTTCCGCCACGGATGAAGAGGTGCTGGCAGCGGCGAAAGCCGCCCAATGCGATTCTTTTGTACAGAAGCTGCCGGAAGGATACCAGACGGTTATCGGGGAAAATGGTTCCACCCTTTCCGGCGGCGAGCGGCAGCGGATTTCCATTGCCCGGGCTTTGCTGAAAGACGCCCCGGTTATTCTGCTGGACGAAGCTACCGCCAGCTTGGATGTAGAAAATGAGAGCGCAGTGCAAAAAGCCCTGTCCGGCCTGGTACAGAATAAGACTGTCCTGATCATTGCCCACCGAATGCGCACTGTTATGGGAGCGGACAAAGTGGTGGTGCTGGCGGATGGAAAAGTGGCGGAGATAGGAACGCCGCAGCAGCTGATGGAAAAGAAAGGGATGTTTGCCCATATGGTGGCCTTACAGCAGGAGAGTATGTCTTGGAGTATGCCTTCCTAATTTT
>CAJFUH010000138.1 GCA_904420155.1 uncultured Clostridia bacterium | reverse complement strand
TATAGCGCCTTTTTGCCCCACAGGATTTCTGTGGGGCTTTTTTCGTTGACAAGAAGCATTGGAAAGACAGCGGGAAAGGAAGTCTTTTACATGAAAAAAAGCAACGAAATTTTGCGGATGACCCAAATGGGGGTACTCACAGCGGTGGCCATTGTATTGGTGGCATTGGTGCGGATCCCGTTGATTCCTGTGGCGCAGTTTCTGGTATACGACATGGCAGACGTGCCGGTCTTGATTGGAACTTTGCTGCTGGGGACGGTTCCGGGGCTGATTATCTTATTGCTGGTGTCGGTGATCCAGATGCTGCTGTTCAGCGCCGACGGATGGATTGGATTGGTGATGCACTTTGTGGCCTCCGGCGCGCTGGTGGTGCTGGTGGGGCTATTTTATCGACGCCGCCGCAAAATGCGCGACGCTATTTTAGGAATGGTTTTGGGCACTGTCGCTATGACCGCAG
This sequence comes from uncultured Clostridia bacterium, assembly GCA_904420155.1. Lineage (GTDB taxonomy): Bacteria > Bacillota > Clostridia > Oscillospirales > Acutalibacteraceae > CAJFUH01. The sequence goes on along the minus strand of CAJFUH010000138.1, from coordinate 8,955 downwards.
TCATGATCCCCATGAATCTCATTTTTACCGTAGAATTTTTGAACACTCCCCGCCAAGTGGTGGTGGATATGCTGATTCCGGCCATCATCCCTTTTAATTTGTTAAAGGGCGGCCTCAATTGTATCATTTCCGGCCTGCTGTTCCAGGCATTAACGCCGTTTTTGAAAAAAAATAGGCAATCGGTTCATCCGGCATGACAGAAAATCAGAAAATATCACAGGAAATTCCAGCATTTTATCTATTTACTGCACAGAGAATTTATGCTATAGTTTTGATACCAATTGAATATGCCGCTTATCAAGAGTGACAGAGGGAACAGGCCCTATGATGTCCGGCAACCTGCTCGATGGGAGTAAGGTGCCAAATCCTGCGGTAATAAGCCGAAAGATGAGATGATGATACGCCGTCCGGTTTATGCCGGGCGGCGTATTTTGATGTATATAGACGAAGCCCCCCGGGGCCGACTGGTTTCCAAAGGAGGAAAAGAAAATGGCAAGACACTTTTTTACATCCGAATCCGTTACCGAGGGACATCCCGATAAGGTGTGCGATCAAATTTCCGACGCCGTGCTGGACGCCATTATGGAGCAGGACCCCCAGGCCCATGTGGCATGTGAAGTGACAACTACCACCGGCTTGGTACATGTGATGGGTGAGATCTCCACCAATTGTTATGTAGATATCGCCGCTATCGCCCGGGATGTCATCCGGGATATCGGCTATAACGACCCCGCTTGCGGCTTTGACGGCAATACCTGTGCGGTGATGACTTCTATTGACGCCCAGTCCCCTGATATTGCTATGGGCGTGAATGAATCCTATGAACAAAAGAACGGGGAGGACGACGAGGACGGCCGCCTTGGCGCAGGCGACCAGGGTATGATGTTCGGTTATGCCTGCGATGAGACGCCCGAGCTCATGCCCCTGTCCATTTCCTTGGCGCATCGTTTGGCCAAAAGGCTGGCCCAGGTGAGAAAAGACGGTACCCTGCCTTATCTGCGTCCGGACGGCAAGACCCAGGTGACCATAGAATATGATGGGGATCGTCCGGTCCGTGTGGAAGCGGTTGTCGTCTCCACCCAGCATGATCCGGATGTTTCTTTAGAGCAGATCCGCAAAGACATGTACGAGCAGGTCATCGAGCCTATCCTTCCCGCGGAGTTCCTGGATGATAACACCAAGATCTTTGTCAATCCCACCGGGCGGTTTGTCGTAGGAGGGCCGGTAGGCGACAGCGGCTTGACCGGGCGTAAGATTATTGTGGATACCTACGGCGGATATTCCCGCCACGGCGGCGGGGCCTTTTCCGGAAAAGATCCCACAAAGGTGGACCGCTCCGCGGCCTATGCCGCCCGCCATGTGGCCAAAAATATCGTCGGCGCGGGCCTGGCCAGAAAATGCGAAGTGCAGCTGGCCTATGCCATAGGGGTGGCCCATCCGGTATCGGTGATGGTGGATACCTTTGGCACCTCCCAGATCGGCGACGACGTGCTGGCAAGGGCGGTCACCCAGGTGTTCGATCTCAGGCCGGCCGCCATCATCCGCCGTTTGCAGCTGCGCGCCCCCATCTACCGTCCTCTGGCTGCTTATGGGCATATGGGACGGGAAGAATTGGGCGTTTCCTGGGAGAAGCTTGACATGGTGGACACGTTAAAAGACGCCATAAAAAAGAGTATTTAAATATTTTAAAAGGGACAAGCGATTTCGTTTGTTTTTTATCGAGGGCTTCCCATCCAAGGCTTTGCCTTAGATGGGAGGCTTTCTCATTTTTTACAGGGATATTTCTCAAAATCGATTCCTTTTCCTTGTATTGGGAATATAATAGGTTAAGGGAAGCTCTGTTTTTATCGATAAAAGAATGACTGAACGATAGATACTCATAAAACAGTATCAACGATAGCTGAAAAGGATAGCTACCATACAGGGGACAGAGAAAGACGAGTAAGAAGCGATTCTTTTTGCCCGTCTTTTTTTTAGTTACGCAGTAGATGTGCAATTTTGAAGGTGTAAGTATAAAAGATTTACCTAGCTGTTATTGCGCCTGAAAATCCGCATAAAATCAAGAAATTTTTGCCTTAAAAGCGAACATTCCATAATGGATTGAGAGTACAAAGCGGTCTATCCGATTGCACTCTCTTGACTGCTCAACAGCAAAAGCAGACAAGACGGCTAATCCCTCAAAGTGCTTGGCCGCTGTTCATTTGTTTTTTTGGGCGTTCCTTCTTTTAAAATTGAAATAGGCGGGAAAGCCATTTAGAGGTTTCCCGCCTTGATTGCCCATCAGCAAAGACAGGCAGGACTGTCAACGGCGGCGCATCTATGCGCCGTTCATCTCGGCCGTTTCCTGGCTAAGCTGGCTTTGATATCTCCCTGATAAATTAGGAAGTTAGATTTTAAAATTCATATCGCGTGCCGTGTGAAAGTAATAATCCGTCTGTTAATTTCACACATAAAATGATGGTATTTTCATCATCAAAATTATTATGTCCGTTGTCAATCCATTCAGCAAAGACATTTTTCAGCGTCTTCGCAATCATCTGATTTTCTTTTTTTCCAAAATAACCTAAATTGATTCCCTTTCCATGTGCTGTGAACCATTCACCAGCTATTGCGACGATGGAGTTGTTTTCCACATGTTTCATTTTATTTGAAAGTGCGTATGTAATAATATAAAATGCACCATTCTCATAATAAGCATTTACATATCGCACATAAGGGATTCCGTTTTCCACCGTTGCCAATGCGATCACTGTATCTTTTCCGAAACGTTCAATCATTATTTTTTCTGCCTCTTGGCTGAATTTATTCATAGGATTCTTACCACCACAAATTGAAATTTATCGCTATGCTTTATGTTTTTATTTTAACATATAACCTGCTTGTTTTCTACTTGTTTCTTTGCTTTCGGAGTAGAGCATTATCTGCACCGCAATATTCCAAAAACGCTGCAGCCTAATACAAATTACATCGCTTTTCTATTTGCATTTTCAGCTTTTCTACCGTAGTAGAACGTGAAAATCTTTTTTGCGCCTTTGGCAAGATCTAAAACCTGCGTGTTGTATATAGCGAAAAGCAAAACGCAACAAATCGCCCTGTTTGAAAGGGTTGATAAGTGAGAGAACACAAAAGGCTTTGAGAAACTCCCAATAAAAAATGCAGCGCATTTTACGTAAGGGGGGTATCATATATCCTATGGCCTTATGGGAATACTTCCTGTGTCTTTGCTGAACAACCTGCAAAATGGAAAAACGGCATAGCCAAAGCTACGCCGTTTCCCGAAAACAATTTGATGCTGTTTTATGAGTACCTCCCTAATGAGCTCTCTTTTTATTTAGTTAATAGTGAATCAATAGGTAACTAATAAAAACAAAAGTTTCTAAATAAAACAAGCAAAATCCCTCTTCTATCAAAGAAATAGCGGGCAAAAAACGGTTTTTCGCATAAGATAGATTGAGGTGATGACGATGATGCAATCCATCTGTATCATGATAGGGGTTTTTCTGGTCATACTAGGATTGGTGGAACTCTTTCGGATGGCGGCCTTTCAACTCCTTCGGACGAAAGGGGAGAATGATATCATGATTATTGTTCCGGTATACGGACATAACGAAGAAGCGGAATTACTGTTGCGCAGTGCGGCGGCCCGGATAAAATGGACAGGGGGCATGAGCCAGCAGAGAGTGGTATGTCTGGATTGCGGGATGGATGAAGAGACGAAAGAGATCTGCGATACCATCAGCAAAGATTACAGCTTTATGGATGTCTGTCCGCTATCCCAGTTTGAAGAATTGTTTGGGAAACAAGGTTCCTGGATACAGGAATAACCGATGGAAAGCTCCGGAGCGGTTTTGACAGGCCGCCGGAGCTTTTTGCCGTTTTGCTTGACAATTATCAAAAATTTGTAAATTCCCTGTTACAGAGAAGTTTTATTGTCACATTTCTTTCCAAGTATGTTATAATAAAAAATCGAGTTGGGATAGGATTCCAGGCTCTGCCGGAGAGACCAGACGGGGCGCCCTCCGTAACATGGAAAATGGGTAGGGAAAACAGGATTTTGTTTTATCTATTGGGCCCTCAGGATACCCATATGCATTTTTGAAAGATTCAAAAGATTCCCAGCCATCCATAAAAGAACCGCGGTTCCATCCGTAAATCATCCATGACAGGGAAAGAGGTCGATTCGATGAGGACGTTTCTTACAATTTTAGTTTGCAAAGTACTGCGTTGGGCAGGAAAATTATTGGGAAAAGGAAGCAGTATGCCGGGGCGTATCGCCCTAAAACTGTGCCCGGATATCTTACAAAAAGTACAAATGCCCTCCTATGTGGTTGCTGTGACGGGAAGTAACGGCAAGACTTCCACTGTGGAGATGATGGCTCATATTCTAAAAAGCAACGGGATAAAAGTGGCGTATAATCAAGAGGGGTCCAATCAGATAGAAGGGGTGGCCACCTTTATTCTCAACGACTGTGATTTTCATGGAAAAGTGCGCAGCGATTTGATTTTGCTGGAGTCCGACGAACGGTTTGCCAGGCACACGTTCCGCCATTTCACCCCAACCCATTATGTGATTACCAATTTGTACCGGGACCAGCTGACCAGGAACGGGCATCCGGAATGGGTGTTTGATATTTTGCGGGAAAGTATTTCCCCTAAGACTAAGCTAATCCTCAATGCGGACGACCCTTTGGTTTCCTGTTTTGGCATCGGCAGGGAAGAGGAAGTGGTCTGGTTCGGGGTAGACGAGCTTCCCCAGGATACCAAAGAGTGTATGAGCCTTTATAACGACGGGGCGTTTTGCCCTCACTGCAAAGCCCGTATGCATTATGATTACTATCATTTTAACCACATTGGCGGTTACCGCTGCGATAACTGCGGGCATCATAAGCACGACACCCAGTTCACCGTAACCAAGGCGGATCTGGAAAAAGGCTATGTGGTCATCAACGGGAAAGACCGGATTACCCTGGCGCTGCGCGGCATGTATAATGTCTATAATTTGCTGGCCGCCTATACGGTGGCAAGCCTTTTAGGGATTCCCGGAAAAGAGATTGCCAAGGATATCAGCAATTATATGTTAAAAAACGGGAGAGTGGTCACCTTCCGTCTGGGGACGCATACCGGCACGTTATTGGCTTCCAAACATGAAAACTCCATCTCTTACGACCAGTCCATTCAATTGGCGGTGAGCAATCCAAGGGAATGCACGGTGCTGATCATTGTGGACGCCATCAGCCGCAAATATTTTACCAGCGAAGTGTCCTGGCTGTGGGATATCGATTTTGAGAAACTCTCCGACGACCGGGTGCGCCGGATTGTGCTGGCGGGACGTTACTGCAACGATCTGGCGGTCCGGTTCTCTTATACGGATATCCCCCAAGAGCGCATCCAGGTGGTGGAAGAGATCGAAGGGGCGGTAGAAGAGCTGAACAAAGAAGCCCAGGGTGATATTTTCGTCATTACCTGTTTTTCCGACAAGGAAAAATTTCTCTCTAAGGTAGAAGTTACAACGGCATGATAGAAAGAAGCTGACAGCCATCCAAAAAGAGCATGAACAGGAGAAGGGATCGCTATGGAATATAAAATTTTACATCTCTACGATGATTTGATGAATCTATATGGAGAAAGCGGGAATGTGCGCGCGTTGGCCAGGCATCTTTCCGACCAGGGATTCCAAGTGACGGTAGATCGCAAAAGCGTGGGGGACGAGATCGAATTCTCCCAATACGGGTTTGTATATATCGGTTCCGGTACGGAACGCAATCAAAAGGTAGCCCTGCACGACCTGATGCGTTATCGGGATGAGATCACGGAGCGGGTCGGCCAGGGAGGTGTTTTTTTTCTGACAGGTAATGCCTTTGAAATGCTGGGAAACAGTATTATCGGTACCGACGGCGTTACCTATCAGGGTTTGGAGCTGGCCCAATTTGAGGTGACGGAAAGCCCCAATCAGCGATATACGGGGGACGCCGTGTGTATTTCCGATTGGTACGCAAAACCCATGGTGGGGTTTATCAATAAGTGCTCCCAAATCACGGGGGTAGACCATCCTCTTTTTGAGATGAAAATGGGAGAAGGAAACGCCCCAGGGGATTTGAAAGAGGGTTATCATGTCCACAATGTATTCGGCACGCATTTGATCGGTCCGGTGCTGGTAAAAAATCCCCATTTCATGAACTATATGGTAAAATTAATTGGTTCCCAGATGCAGGATGATTTTCAGATGAAGGACATCAATTATGATTATGAAATGAAAGCTTATTTGGTGACGTTGGCGGAATTGATGCAACGGGTGGAATCCCAACAATAGGAGCGGAAAGCGGCAAATGGAGAATAGGGAAGAGCAGACTTTGCTGGAATTGAGCGGATCAGTAGAACAGATTATCTTTCGGAACGACAAAAATGGATATACCGTGCTGGAACTCTCTGTGGAAGGGGAGCTGGTGACGGCTGTGGGCTCCATGCCCTGGGTCAACGAGGGGGAAAGCGTGCGCCTGTTGGGACGGTGGAAAAACCATCCAAATTTTGGCATGCAGTTTCAGGCGGAGGCCTGCGAACGCGCCCTGCCTGCCAGCGCGGAGGCGATTTTACGCTATCTTTCTTCCGGCGCCATCAAAGGCATCGGCCCTTCCACGGCTGCCAAGCTGGTGGACGCCTTCGGGGAAAAGACCCTGGAAGTGATGGAAAAAGAGCCGGAGCGCATGTGTTCTATCAAAGGCATTACCCAGGCAAAGGCCCAAAAGATTTCGGAAGAGCTCCGCAACCTGTTTGGCATCCGGGAAGTGATGATTACTTTGGGGACTTACGGGATTTCCCCGGAAGAAGCGGTGCGTATTTGGAAAGTATGGGGTGCCCAGGCTGTTGAACAGATCCAGAAAGACCCCTATTCCCTGTGTGCAGAGCCCCTTTCCGTGCCTTTTGACCGGGTGGACGCCATGGCCGCAGCGTTGGAACGCCCTCAGGACGACATATGCCGTATCAGGGCGGGCATTCTCTATGTGCTGAAACATAATATGAACAATGGGCATACCTGCCTGCCCCGGGATAAGCTGCTGGCGGCGGCTACCAGCTTTTTGGGGGTACAGCCGGATCAGTCGGAGGATGCCATGAATGGTTTGATCTTGGACGCCAGCTTGGCTTCCGATGATATCGACGGACAGGAGTTTATCTTTCTTCCAAAGATGCACCGGTGTGAAACTTATAGCGCGGCGAGGGTTTTAATGATGCTTCAATACCCTCCTCAGCGGATTACCGGAATCGAAAACGAAATTACCGCCATTGAGCGGGAACGGGGGATTTCTTACGCAGAGCTGCAAAAGCAGGCCATCCGGGACGCCCTGGAACAGGGAATGCTGATTTTAACCGGGGGGCCGGGCACCGGGAAGACTACCACGCTAAACGCCATTATTTCCATTTTGGAAAGCAAAGGCGAAAAAGTATATTTAGCGGCTCCTACCGGCAGGGCGGCGCAGCGTATGTCCGAAGTGACTGGAAAAGAGGCTAAGACCATCCACCGCCTGCTGGAGGTGGCGTGGGACGAAGAGGATAAGCCCACGTTTACCAGAAACGAACGCAATCTGTTGGAATGCGACGCCCTGGTGCTGGACGAGCTGTCCATGGTGGATTCCTATGTGTTTGAAGGGGTATTGCGCGCGCTGCCGCTGGGGTGCCGCCTGATCATGGTGGGGGATTGCGACCAGCTTCCCTCGGTAGGGCCGGGCAATGTGCTGGGGGATTTGATCCATTCCGGCCTGGTGCCGGTGGTGCAGCTGAAAGAAATTTTCCGGCAATCCATGAAGAGCCTGATTGTCCAGAACGCCCACCGCATTGTACAGGGGCAAATGCCGGAACTATCGGTACATAACAGCGATTTTTTCTTTCTGAACCAAGGGGATCCCGGTGCTATCGGCGCAACGATTGTGGACCTGTGTACCCGCAGGCTTCCGGCTAGCTATGGGTATTCCCCTTTGTTTGATATCCAGGTATTGTCCCCGGGAAGAAAAGGGGAACTGGGCAGCCTGGCCCTCAATCAAAAGCTTCAGCAGGCCATGAACCCGCCCTCCTCCTCCAAAAAGGAATGGAAGGTAAACGGCGTTGTCCTCCGGGAAGGGGACAAGGTCATGCAGATACGGAATAATTACGATATTGTGTGGGAACGGGAAGACGGCAGTACGGGGGAAGGCGTTTTTAACGGGGACGTGGGGATCTTATTGAAGATCGATAAAGCCGCTTCGGCAATGGTGGTCCAGTTTGACGACAGGATAGCGGCCTATGAGCTGGAAAACGCCAATGATTTGGAATTGGCTTACGCAATGACGGTGCACAAAAGCCAGGGAAGCGAATTTGAAGCGGTGGTGATGCCCATGTATCCGGGCCCACGCCAACTGTACTACCGGAACTTGCTTTACACCGGCGTGACGCGGGCCAAATCCCTGTTGGTAATGGTGGGGATACGGCGTACCGTGGCGGTGATGGTGGAGAACAACCGCCGGACCAAACGGTATTCGGGGCTGTACCCTTTTTTATTGAGAGGGGCGCAGGATGAGTAAATCAGGATTTTTTCAAAGGATTCTGTCTGTTTTCTTTCCTGCGCGCTGCCCTTATTGCAGGCGGGTCCTGGATCAACCGGCTGTTATGTGTGACCGTTGCCGGGCCACTTTGGGAAAATGTCCTTATCCCATCCCGATCTTTCAGGGGGAAGGAGGCCAAGAGCTGGTTTGCCTGTCCCCTTTCCTCTATCAGGGAGCGGTAAAAAACGCCGTCACGCGTTTTAAATTCAAGGACCATCCGGAACTGTCGGACGCTCTGGGCAGCGCCATGGCAGAAAAAGTCCGTCCTTACGGTACCGCGTTTGATTGTGTTACCTGCGTGCCGCTGGCACGAAGCCGGTTTCGGGAACGGGGATACAACCAGTCGGAGCTGTTGGCGCGCCGGGTGGGCAAAGATTTAAGTATT